>NZ_NOYS01000019.1:0-510451 GCF_002258475.1 Rhodococcus sp. 06-1460-1B | reverse complement strand
CCGGTCGATAACCCTTCGCCACCAACACATTGTCCCGCACCACCGACAATGGGGTGCCTCGACACTCGAGACACCCCACCATCAAAATGCAACAGCCCCCGGAGGGCACATAACCGCACCACTGCCGCAGGCACTCAGGGAATCAGGCGCGCATCTCGGTAACGCTGAATCACCGAGGCGATGGCATCGGGCGTGGAGCGGAAGCCCAGGAAGCCGGCCTTCTTGGACTTGTTCATGTCTGTCAGGCATTCCATGTCGCGGCCGAGGTCACCGTCGGTGTGCCACCACGACGCCAGGCGGGAGACATCGCTCTCCACCAGATCGTGCTTCTCGGCGATGCGCTTCCACGCGGCGGCCGCATCGGACATGCGGGGTTCGAGGGGACGCGGCTCGGTGTCGAAGCCCTCGGGCTCGACGCCGAAGTGCTCGGCGAACTGCGGCCACAGCCAGCGCCAGCGAAAGACGTCACCGTTGGCGATGTTGAACGCCTCGTTGCGCGCGTTGTCGTCGGTTGCGGCCCAGACCATCTGCTCGGCGAGCAGGTCGGCGTCGGTGAGGTCGGTCAAGCCGTTCCACTGGGTTTCGGAGCCGGGGAAGACGAACTTCTCGCCCAGTTCCTTACAGATCGACGCGTAGACGGACAGCGTCAGCATCATGTTCATCGCGTTGCCCACGGCAAAACCGGAGACGGTGTGAGCGCGGTGCACACTCCATCCGAACCCGGATTTGTCTGCGCCGGCGAACAGTTCGTCTTCCTGCGCGTAGTAGAAGTTCGGGGTGTCGAGGCGGTCCTCGGTTTCGTGGAACGGCGTCTCGGCCATCACGGCCTCACCGTATGCATCGAACGGGCCGAGGTAGTGCTTGAGTCCGGTCATCAGCGCGACGTGCTTCACCGAATCGAGGGGGCCGAGAACATCGAGCACATTGCGTAGGGTCGCCGAGTTGACCTCGATGTTCTCCTGCTCGGAGTCCTTCTTCATCCACGCGGTGAAGAACACGACCTCGGGGCGGACGTCCTTCAGCGCGTCTTCGAGGGACTTCGGGTCGAGCAGATCCGCCGCGACCGGCACAACGCCGTCGACGGGGGTATTGCCGCTCCGACTCAGTCCGTAGGTGGTCCAGCCTGCATCGAGTGCTGCGCGGCACAGCGCCTGCCCGGAAATGCCGGTGGCACCGACGATCAACGCGCGCGTTGTGTTCGTAGTCATCGGATCCGGTTACCCACTGGAGCCGATGCAACACGTGACGCTTCACTCACGTCAGGGCCAGTACTTGCTGGACGACGAGCACGATCGCGCCCACGGCCGAGACGGCGATTGCCGTGATACGTAGGCGTCGCCGATCGAGAACTCGGTTGATCACCCGAGAGAGCAGGAACCCCAGAACTGTCGCTGGGGCCAGGAACGCGAACAGCGTGGCGGTGTGGCTGTTGACCGCTCCGGCCACCGTCAACACCGCGATGGAAATGATCGAGCCGACGAGGAAGAAGCAACTCATGGTGCTGCGGAGTTCGGCTCCGGAGTTGCCTTGCCACACCAGAGCCATCGGTGGCCCACCGATGGAGGTGGCGGTTCCCAGAACTCCCGACGCGGCCCCGGCGACGACGAGATTACGTCTGTGCGGCAACGGAACCCAGCCGAACGACGTCAGCGCGACGCCGCCCAGGACCACGAGTGCCAACAGTATCGCCAGCCCGCGTTCGGGCAACAGGACCAGTAGCAGCGCACCCACCACCGAGCCGGGGAGTCGTCCGGCGAGTGCCCATCCGGCTCCCGAGAGATCGAGAGCCGTCCGGTCGCGTACCAGTACGAGCACGCTGACCACGACCGCGAGCATGATCAGCGTTCCCGGTACCAGTCCGGGGTCGACGATGGCCACGATGGGGGCGGCCAGCATGCCCATGCCGAAGCCGATCGACGCCTGCATCGCGGATGCGAAGAAGATCGCGAGGGCGACGACGACGAAGCCGGTGACACTCAGGTGCGTGAGTGTCATGTTCCGGCGGCGACGAGACCGAGATTTCCTGCCACGAGCGGATAATGGCATTCGGCAACATGATCGGCCTCGTCGGCGTCGTGTGCGACGGGTGGTGCGTCGCTCGCGCACAGGTCGGTCGCCTTCCAGCAGCGAGTACGGAAACGGCATCCCGACGGCGGATTCAGTGGCGACGGCACCTCGCCTTTCAGCAGGATCTTGTCGCCGCGGCTCGACGCGTCGAGTGTGGGTGCGGCCGACATCAACGCTGCGGTGTAGGGGTGGGCGGGCCGATCGAATACTGCCTCCGTAGCGCCTGATTCGACGATGCGGCCCAGGTACATCACCGCGACTCGGTCGGCGACGTGCCGGACCACCGAGAGATCGTGCGAGATGAAGACGTAGGAGATGCCGAGTTGCTTCTGCAGATCGTTGAGCAGGTTGAGCACCTGGGCCTGGACCGAGAGATCGAGAGCCGACACCGGCTCGTCGCAGATGATGACGTCGGGGTTCAGTGCCAGAGCGCGCGCGATGCCGAGGCGCTGGCGCTGACCGCCGGAGAACTCCTGTGGGAACCGGTTCTCGTCGCTCGGCCGCAAGCCCACCAGATGCAGCAGCTCACGCACCCGCGCGGAGCGGTCACGTCGAGTCTTGTACAGGCTCTTGTGGGTTCGCCATGGTTCACCGATGATGTCCCCGGCCGTCATGCGTGAGTTCAGTGAACCGTACGGATCCTGGAACACCATCTGTACGCGGCGGCGCCAGGCGAGGAGTTCCTTGCCGCGGAGCGCGAACGGATCCGTGCCGTCGAAGGCGACGGTGCCCGAGTCCGGGCGTTCGAGCATCATCAACGTCCGCGCGAGGGTGGACTTGCCGCAGCCGGATTCGCCGACCAGGCCGAGGGTTTCGCCCCGCCGCAGGTCGAGGTCGATGGAGTCCAGGGCGCGGAGCTTTCCGCGGCCGACGTCGAAGGTCTTGTTCAGGCCACGAACGGTCAACAGTTGCTCAGACATTGCGCGATACCTCGTTCGGGAAGTGGCAGGCCGACAGGCGGCCGTTGCCGACGGATTCGAGCGGCGGGCGGCTACTGATACAGATCTCACGGGCGATGGGGCAGCGTGCTTGGTAGACGCATCCGTCGGGGATCGAGTGCAGATCCGGCGGGGTGCCGCCGATGGATTTGAGATCCTCGCCGCGGACGGCGTGGACGGGGACCGAGTCGAGCAGACCCTTGGTGTAGGGGTGGCGCGGCGATCCGAACACCTCCGAAACCAACCCGGTTTCGACGACGTTGCCCGCGTACATGATTGCCACTCGATCGGCCTCTTCGGCCACCAGAGCGAGGTCGTGGGTGATGAGTACGACGGCCATGTCGTGCTCGGTGCGCAATTCCTTGAGCAGTGCCATGATCTGCGCCTGCACGGTCACGTCGAGGGCGGTGGTCGGTTCGTCGGCCAGCAGTACCGACGGACTCAGGGCCACAGCCATCGCGATCAGCAGGCGTTGCCGCATGCCGCCGGAGAACTGGTGCGGGTAGGAGTCGGCGCGTGATTCGGGCTCGGGGATACCCACGCGGGACATCAGGGCGATCGCTTCGACTCGCGCCTGCTTGGCCGACATACCCCGGTGGATCCGAAACGGCTCGGCCAGTTGAGTTCCCACGGTGTAGACGGGATTGAGTGCGGTCAGTGCATCCTGGAAGACGATGGCCAGTTCTGTGGCCGCGATGGTGCGTCGCACCTTGGTCTTGGCGGTGACCAAATCGACGTCGCCCATCTCCACCGAGCCGCCGGTGATGTCGGCGATCGGCTCGAGCAACCCGACGATGGCCTGTGCCGTCATCGACTTTCCACAGCCGGATTCGCCCAGCAGAGCCAGGGTTTCACCGCGGCGTGCGCTGAAGGTGACGTTGTCGACGGCGCGAATGACGCCTGACGGCGTTCGCAGGTCGACGGTCAGTCCGCGTACGTCCAGGGCGACACTGCCGGTGTCGGGTCGCGCCGACGGTGCGCTGGTTGCCGGTGCGCTCATGAGACGACCTTTCGTGCGGGGATCAGGCGAGACCGCTTGGAGCGGGGGACATTGAGTCGCCACCGCTGCGCGGGATCGGTGGCGATGCGGGCCCAGGCGGCGAGAACGGTGGCCGAGACGGTCGTCAACACGATCGCGAGGCCGGGGAAGAAGGAGAGCCACCAGGCGGTCTGCAGGTAGGTACGGCCCTGCGAGACCATCAGGCCCCAGGAGACGTCGGGCGGCTGAATGCCGATGCCCAGGAAGCTCAGTGACGACTCGGCCAGGATGACGAAGCAGAAGTCCAGGGTCGCGACGGTGAGCAGGGTCGGCAGCAGGATCGGGGCCACATGGCGTCTGATCACCGATCCGCTCTTCGCGCCGAACGTACGGGCAGCGTCCACGAACAACCGACTCTGCAGTTCTGCGGACTCGGCGCGGGCGGTACGCAGGTAGATCGGGATACGCGTGACCGTCAGGACCAGAACGATGTTCGCGGCACTGGGCGAGAAGACGTAGAGCACGACGACGGCCATCAGCAGGGACGGAAAGCTGAGGATGACGTCGGCTACGCGCATCGCCGCGGTCTCGCGCCAACCGCGATGGAAGCCGGCCCACATTCCGATGAACGAGCCAATGATCGCCGAGAGGATCACGGCCGGAATGGCTACCGACAGTGTGGTTCTGCTGGCGACGATCAATCGGGCCAGCATGCTGCGTCCCAATGGATCGGTGCCGAGGATGTTCATCCAACCGGTGTCGAGGGTGAACGGTGGCAGGTTCGAGCGATCGAGATCTTGGTCGGTGGCGGCGTCCCCGACCAACATCGGGCCGAAGATTGCGGTGAGGAAGACCAGCACCAGGATTGCGGCAGCGACGGTGGCGACCCGGTCCCGCAGGAGTAGCTTCCACAGCGGGGCCGACGCCTTGCGGGCTTCCACCGGAGCCGTCGGTGGAACATCCTCCGGCTCGGATGTTTTCGGTGCTTCGAAGTCGAGTGACATGTTCTTAGACCTTCGCCTTGTCGCGAACCCGGGCATCGAGCAGTGCATAGCAGGCATCGATGACGATGTTGAGCACGAAGATGCTCACCGCCGTCAACAACACGGCCGCCTGCAGAACAGCGAAGTCGCGCTGCAGGATGGCGTCGATCATCAGTTTTCCGATACCCGGCCAGCCGAAGATGGCTTCGACGACCACCGCGCCGTTGACGAGTCCGACCATCAGGTCGCCGGCCACGGTCAGCGCCGGTGCCGCGGCGTTGCGCAGAGCGTGGTGGGTGACAACTCGAAGGTCGCCCGCCCCTTTGCTTCTCGCCAATCGAACGTACGGTGCCGACAGTGCCGAGACCATCGCGCCACGGACGACCTGAGTCAGGACGCCGAGCGGTCGAATGAGCAGCGTGGCGATCGGCAACACCCACGAGAGCATTCCGCTGTCCACCCCGGAGGTAGGCAGCCAACCGAACAGGATGGCGAAGACGTAGACGCCCATGATGGCGAACCAGAAGTCGGGAATGGACGCCGCCGTCATCGACAGCAGGCTCGAGATGCGATCGGCGAGCGAGTTCGGCCGGTATGCGGCCCAGCAGCCGATGATCACCGCACCGAGGATGGCGAGGAACATCGTTGCGAACGCCAGCTGCAGCGTTGCGGGGAAGGCGCGCAGGGCCATTGCCGACGCGTCCTCGCCGGTGCGCAGTGACTGCCCGAAGTCGAGTTGTACGACACCTTTGAAGTAGTCAAGCAACTGAGTCAGGACCGGCTGATCGAAGCCGTTGGTGGCGCGGAACGCTTCGCGCTGCGCCTGGGTGGCCGACTCGGGGAGGTACAGGCTGGTGGGATCGCCGGTGAGCCGAGCGAGGAAGAAGACGCCCAGCAGGACGACGAACAGCGGGATCAGGCTGGTGTAGATCCGTCGGCGCAGAAATCTGAACATGTCAGGGCCTCTCGGTCTCGGCGCGGGTCATCGCGGCCAGATGCATTTCGTCGACCGTGGCCGAGTCCGGGGTGTAGTCCACGGAGGCGGCCTTCGCCAACACCCCGTTCATGTGTGCGATGTAGGCCATCTGCATGATGTCCTTCGGCTCGTCCGCGAAGACCTGCGCGTACGCGGCCTGCCTGTCTTCTCCGGTGAGAGCGCCGGCAGCGGCGATCTCCTTGTCGAAGTCCGCTGTGCCGTAGGCACTCTGGAACCCATCACTGGTGAAGTACTGATCGACCGTGAAGGCGGAGTCGCCGGCCTGGTTGCCGTGCTGGATGACCAGCAGGTACGGACCGACGTCCGGGAACGGCCGCTCCTGGTACTCGGCGGTTCCTGCGGCGTCCATCATTTCGATCTTGACGTTCATGCCGATCTTGGACAGCGAGTTCTGGATGACCTCTACTGTCTCGTTGATCTTGGGGAACTGTCCGGTGCGTCCGATCAGGCGGATCTCGGTGTCCACCGGAACCCCGTCGGCACGGGCCTGCTCGATCAACGTCCTGGCCTCGTCCATGTCGTAGGGCCAGGGAGTCAGGTCCTCGTTGTATCCCACGACGCCCTCGGAAATGAGCTGTGCTGCAGGTGAACCGAGTCCGCGGAACAACGCCTTGACGATGCCGTCGCGATTGATGGCGTAGTTGATCGCCTGCCGAACCCGCATGTCGTCCAGTGGCGGTTGCGCGGCCTGCATGCGCAGTGCCGTGGTCTCGTTGTTGGGATAGGCCACGCCGAGGTCGCCTGCACCGTCCTCCGGTCCGACCGACGTGGCGATCTCGGCCTCGCCGTTGGTCACCATCGACGCGCGGACACTGCCTTCACTGCGCCATTGGTATTCGGCCCTGGCGTATTCGGGCTTCGGGCCCCAGTAGGTCTCGTTGCGTACCAGGGAGAGCTTCTGGCCGTAGTCCCACCGCTCGATCGCGAACGGGCCGGTGCCGATCGGTTCGCGTACCCGCTCGGTGTAGCTCGAAGTGCGCGGAACCATTTCCACAAACGAGAGCCGCAGCGGCAGAATGGGATCGGGCTCGGGTGACTGCACCGTCAGCGTCAACGGGTCGACGGCTTTCACCACCAGGTCGGCGTCGCCGAAGACGTATCCCTCGACGTTGCATCCCAGTTCGGAGTTGACGGTGCGGTCGATGGAGAACGCTGCATCCTCGGCTTCGAAGGGGCTGCCGTCGCTGAACGTCACGCCGGGGTGAATGGCGAACGTCCACTCGGTGTCCGAGGTCTGCTCCCACGAGTCCGCCAACTTCGGTTCGAGATCACCCGTACTCGGATTGCGCTCCATCAGCGGCTCGGTGATGTTCGAGCGCGTGACCACTCCGACCGACGTCAGGGATACGTCGCAGGCTTCGAGGGTGGGCGGTTCCTGAGGCAGAACGATGCGCAGGGTGTCTGCGCGGGCTGCGGTTCCGTTGCTCGAGTTCGCGACGGTGCAGCCGCTTGCGATCAATGAAAGTGATAGTGCGCCAACAGCAATAGCGGCGACGCGACGGGTCCGTCCCTGCTGCACGGAGAGTGCAGGGCTCATGGTGGCCTCCAGTGGGAAAAGGGATACGCGTCATCGAGCCGCATTCGGATCTGTGACGGTAGACACACGGTAGGAGTGGGTGATCTCCACCGTCAACCGGACGAAAGCGACGTTTCGGCTCGTTATCCACGTCACAATCGTGCTGGATCAGTGCGGATGCTCGCAGTTCAGCGCCTCTGAGCAGGTCGAACGTCCAAACGGGTTAGGTCTACCTGCATGCTGAGGGTCATGTTCATGCCGTTTGGGTATCGGTCCATGTTATTTGCGTGTTGGACAGGTATCCGAGAAGCGGCATACCGTACAGGAAACGCGCACGCTCCACCACATCGCGAGGAGAACAACGGTGACCACCGGTCAACAGGAAAAGTCTGTGTTGCAACAAGATTCACGCCAAGGGGGCCGCGTGCTCCGAGTCGGGCCGCTGAAGCCGTCCCTGATGGACACTCTGGTTGCCGACTACGACGCGCTGACCTTGCCCGACGGGGACGAGCGTGAGCAGTTCCTGGCCGAACACGGCCCGTCGATCACCGCCGTCGTCACCTCCGGCCGAACCGGCGTCGACGCAGCGCTGATGGAGCGGTTGCCGCAGCTCGGAGCCGTCGTGAACTTCGGAGTCGGATACGACACCACCGACGTCGACGCGGCCACCGAGCGTGGCATCGGGGTCAGCAACACCCCGGACGTGCTCACCGACTGCGTCGCGGATCTTGCTGTCGGCCTGGTGATCGACACCGTGCGTGGGCTCTCGTCCGCGGAGCGATTCGTACGGGCCGGCCGCTGGCCGGCCGAGGGCAACACTCCGCTGACCCGTCAGGTCACCGGCAAACGAGTCGGGATCATCGGGCTCGGCCGGATCGGATCTGCAATCGCGGACCGGCTCACCGCATTCCGATGCCCCATCTCGTACCACAACCGCAACGAGATCGACGGTTCACCGTATGTGTACGCGGCCAGTCCTGTAGCGCTCGCCGAGAGCGTCGACGTACTGATCGTCGCCGCCTCGGGCGGCTCGGGAACGGCCCATCTGGTCGATCGCGCGGTGCTCGACGCGCTGGGGCCGCAGGGCTATCTGATCAACGTGGCGCGCGGAAGCGTCGTCGACGAGGAGGCGCTGATCGAACTGCTCGCCTCCGGGCAGCTCGCCGGTGCGGGTCTGGACGTGTTCGCCCACGAACCGAACGTGCCCGACTCTCTGCTCGCGATGGACAACGTGGTGCTGCTGCCGCACGTGGGCAGCGCAACGGTGGAGACTCGCGCCGCCATGGAAGCACTGACACTGGAGAACCTCGATCGATTCCTGGCCGACGGCTCCCTCGTCACGCCGGTGACGAAGTGACGGTCGTCGTCGGCTACTCGCCGACCACCGAAGGAAAAGGCGCGCTGCCCTTCGCATTTCGCGAGGCCCAGATGCGCGGAACGGATCTGCTCATCGTCGCCGAGGACAACAGCGCGGCAGACGCCGACTTCGCTGCCACCGTCGAATCGGCTCGCGAGGAGGCGTCGGCGGTCGGTGTCACGACGAAGATTCACGACAACGAGGCCGGCCGCTCGCACGCCGACAACCTGATCGACCTGTCGTTCGACGAGCAGGCTCAGTTGGTCGTCATCGGCATCCGACGTCGATCGCCCGTCGGAAAGTTGTTCATGGGCAGCATCTCTCAGCGCGTACTGCTCGAGGCGCACTGCCCGGTGACGGCCGTCAAGCCGCCGGTGGGGACGCCGCGATAGTTCGGTCGCGTGTGCGGCGGTTCGGGTGCCGAGTCGCCGGACGATGCCGGTGAGCAGGTTGACGTTGCGAAGCGCAGCCCAGAAACTCATCGGCAGGAAACTCCCGGTGGGTATGCGCTGATTCATCGCTCCAAGAATCTCGCTCAGCGGTTTCCTGAACCTCTGCGGTGCTCCAGCTGGCGTGTCAATTTCGTGTCGGTGGACATCGACCTCGACAGCAACGACCTAGCGGAAACCGACGGCAACAGCGACAATGGGGGCTACAACACACCGCGAGGAGCGCCCATGACCACCACCGAACCGCGCCGGGCCTGGACCCCCGAGCAGCGCCGGAAGGTACGCGCAGCAGCCGCAGGAGCGTCCATCAAACTCCGCGAGTACGACAACAAGCCGGTCCCGCAATGGCTCCGCGACGTCGCCGCTGGCAAAGACGCCAATCCGCCCAAAGACTGAGCACCCACGAACCCGACAAGGCCCGCTCCCAACCAGGTGCGGGCCTTCGTCGGCTTTCGTGGCGCGCCGTATTCACACGAGCACTCGACCGAGACCGGCTTCGGGCACTGTCGAACCACGCCTCGATCAGCAGGAAAAAATCACGACCACTCACGCGTCGGCAGCACATCGGTCATGAAGCGGTGCAGTGCCGGGTTGTCGTTGTCGACGCGCCAGGCAGCGTCGAGTTCGACGGGGCGTTCCTTTACGGTCCGAACCGGCCGGAACACAACGCCTTCCGGCCGCATGGTCGACGCCGACTCGGGTACCAGGGCCAGTCCGATTCCCGAGCGAACGAGCACCAGCATCGTGTGTACCTGGGTCACGTACTGCACGTAGCGCGGTGAGACCCCGACGATGGTGAAGGTGCTGATCAGCAGTTCGTGGAAGTACCGCGCGTCGACGGGCGAGTACATGATGATCGGCTGCTCGTCGAAGTCCTCTACCGACAGCTCGTCCTTTGCGGCCAGTGGGTGTTCTTCGGGCATCGCCGCGATCAACGATTCGTGCAGCACCGGCCGGGACGCGATGCCCGGTCGCTTGAGCGGGGGTCTGGCCAACCCGAGATCCAGATCGCCAATGGCCAGAGACTCCATCTGTACCGCCGAGACCATCTCGCGTAGAACGATTTTCACGTCCGGTAGCTTCTCGCGCGCGGCGTCTAGCAGCTGCGGGAGCACCGCATGCGCCGATGCCCCGGTGAATCCCACGACCACAGTCCCCAGGTCTCCGGTGGGAACGCGTCGCACCGTCAGCAGTGCGCCCTCGGCGAGGTCGAGGATGCGTCGGGCCTCGGGTAGGAAGGCCAATCCCGCGGCCGTCAGGGTCACCGACCGGCTCGTGCGGTCGATCAGCTGCACGCCGACTTCGCTCTCGAGTTGTTGGATCTGCCTGCTGAGCGGCGGCTGCGTCATGTGCAGACGTTCGGCGGCGCGGCCGAAGTGCAATTCCTCGGCGACGGCGATGAAACAGGACAGCCTGTTGAGCGAGAACATCGATTCATTCCTTGCATCGCGCTGGGAGTTCCGGCGTGCCTTTTCGTATAAATCTAGCGCACGTCGTCCGTGCTTCGATGATTGGTAACCTTCCCTCCGGTAAGAGTAGAGTTGCTCGCGGAGTGGACGCCCATCCCGGTTGTCGTCCCTCGTAACCATCGAACGGAGTCGTCGTGTCTCGAGCTGCCCAGGTGCCCGGCACCGCCGTCGAAGACGTCTCGGTGCTGGGTGCGTTGCGCTCACCGAGGCGACTGAAGACCGAGGTTCTTGCCGGACTGGTGGTGGCGCTGGCGTTGATCCCGGAAGCCATTTCGTTCTCGATCATCGCCGGTGTCGATCCGCGCGTCGGCCTGTTCGCGTCGTTCACGATGGCCGTCACCATCTCCATCGTTGGGGGTCGACCGGCGATGATCTCCGCGGCCACCGGAGCGATCGCCCTGGTGGTCGCCCCCTTGGCTCGCGAGTACGGCCTCGACTACCTCATTGCCGCGGTCATCCTCGGGGGAGTGCTGCAGATCGTGTTGAGCGTCCTCGGTGTCGCCAAGTTGATGCGATTCATTCCGCGCAGTGTCATGGTCGGATTCGTCAATGCGCTGGCTATCCTGATCTTCACCTCACAGGTGCCGTACCTGATCGGGGTGCCGTGGTTGGTCTACCCGATGGTCGCCGTCGGACTGCTCATCATGTTCTTCCTGCCGAAGCTCACCACTGTCGTGCCGGCACCTCTGATCGCCATCGTGATCCTCACCGCCGTCACACTCGTCTTCGCGCTGGCCGTCCCGGACGTGGGCGACGAGGGTGAACTGCCGTCCTCGCTGCCGTCGTTCCTGATCCCGGACGTGCCGTTCACGTTCGACACCCTGTCGATCATCGCGCCGTTCGCTCTGGCCATTGCCCTGGTCGGTCTGCTCGAATCACTGATGACGGCCAAGCTCGTCGACGACATCACCGACTCGCACTCCAACAAGACTCGTGAGGGCTGGGGCCAGGGCGTGGCGAATCTGGTCACCGGATTCACCGGCGGTATGGGCGGCTGCGCGATGATCGGCCAGACCATGATCAACGTGAAGGTCTCCGGTGCCCGCACCCGTATCTCCACGTTCCTCGCCGGCACCTTCCTGCTGATCCTGGTGGTCGGTCTCGGCGACATCGTCGCACTCATTCCGATGGCCGCATTGGTCGCCGTGATGATCATGGTGTCGGTCGGCACCTTCGACTGGCACAGCATTCACCCGAAGACGTTGCGCCGCATGCCCAAGAGCGAAACTCTCGTCATGGTGGCCACCGTGGCTGTCACCGTGGTCACCCACAACCTCGCGTACGGCGTCGTCGTCGGAGTGATCACCGCGATGGTCTTGTTCGCCAGGCGGGTTGCGCACCTGACCGAGGTTGTCGACGTCGCACATCCCGACGACGACACCCGCGTCTACGCCGTCAAGGGCGAGTTGTTCTTCGCGTCGAGCAACGATCTGATCTACCAGTTCGACTACGTCGGAGATCCGAAGAATGTCGTCATCGACATGTCCGAGTCGCACATCTGGGACGCGTCGACCGTTGCGACCCTCGACGCCATCACCACCAAGTACGCCGCCAAGGGCAAGACGGTGGAGATCGTGGGCCTGAACGCGCCGTCGACCGAGCGGCACGATCGTCTCAGTGGGAACCTGGCTGCCGAGCACTGACTAGGGTGGTTGGTCGGGCGAAGAGAGGCGGCACATGACAGACGACGGCGTACACATGCAGATCGGGCAGGTAGCTCAGCGAACCGAGCTGTCGATTCGCACGGTTCGTCACTACGACGATGTCGGTCTGGTCACGCCCTCTGCTCGGACCGTCGGCGGCTTCCGGCTCTACACCGAGTCCGACGTCGAACGCCTGCTCGTCATTCGCCGGATGAAGCCACTCGACTTCACGTTGGCCGAAATGAAACAGCTACTCGAATCCCTCGACATTCTCGGCGACGAGAACGCGACCGACGACGCGAGGTCGTCGGCCGCGGCCTTCGTTCGTGAGTGTCACACCAAGGCCGAGGAAAGCTGCCGCACGTTGCGGCGGCAGCTCGCCTACGCCGAGGAGCTGACCGAGGTGCTGTCGACTCGCGGCGCAGCGGCCCAAATCTGACCGGCCCAGATCTGACCGGCCCAAATCTGACCGCCCAGTTCTAGCCGTCCACGACCACCGGGACGATGAGGGGCTGGCGGCCCAGGGTCTGCTTGGCCCAGCGGGCCGATTCCTGCACGATGCGCTTCTCGATGTTTTCGCGGGAGGCAACCTTGACGTCGCTCTCGCGTGTGAGGGTCTTGCCGATCGCCTTGGCCAACGAGTCGAAAGCGTTTGCCTCATGAGCGAATCCGCGTCCGATGAAGTCGACGTCGTCGACCAGCAGGCCGGTGTCGGGATCGACGATGGCGATGACGGTCAGCACGCCCTCGTTCGCGAGGAGGCGACGCTCGGCCAGTGAATCCTCCGTCACGCCACCGACGGCACTGCCGTCGACGTAGATCAGTTCGATGGGGACGGAGCCGGTGATCTGCGCGACGCCGTCGTACAGGTCGATGACGCTTCCGTTCTCGGCGATGATCACGCGATCGCGAGGAACACCGGTCCTGATGGCGAGATCGGCATTGGCACGCAGGTGCCGCGACTCACCGTGTACGGGAAGCACATTGGCGGGTTCGAGGATGTTGTAGCAGTAGACGAGCTCGCCGGCGCTGGCGTGACCGGAGACGTGCACCTTCGCATTGCCCTTGTGCACCACGCGTGCACCCTTGTCGACGAGGCCGTTGATGACGCGGTAGATCGCGTTCTCGTTGCCGGGGATCAGGCTGCTCGCCATCAGCACGGTGTCGCCGTCGCCGACCTTGATCTGATGCTCGCCCGACGCCATCCGCGACAGCGCCGCGAGGGGCTCGCCCTGGGAGCCGGTGCAGATCAGCGTGATCTTGTTGGCCGGAAGCCGATTGAGCTTCGGGAGGTCCACGACGAGGCCGTCGGGAACGTCGAGGTAGCTCAGGTCGGTCGCGATCTTCATGTTGCGCACCATCGATCGGCCGACGAACGCCACCTTGCGGCCCTGTGCGTGTGCGGCGTCGAGTACCTGTTGAATGCGGTGCACGTGACTGGCGAAGCTCGACACGATCACGCGTCCCGTAGTTTCGCGGAACACCTTCTCGATGGCCGGGACCAGGTCGCGTTCGGACACCATGAACCCGGGCACTTCGGCGTTGGTGGAGTCGACGAGGAGTAGATCGAGCCCTTCCTCGCCAAGGCGTGCGAAGCTACGGAGGTCGGTGATCCGACCGTCCAGCGGGAACTGGTCCATCTTGAAGTCACCGGTGTGCAGCACCAGCCCGGCGTCGGTACGGATGGCGATGGCCAGACCGTCGGGGATCGAGTGGTTGACGGCAATGAACTCGAGCTCGAACGGGCCTTCCTGCCGGGTTTGCCCCGCCTCGACCTCGATCAGCGTGGTCGAGACCTTGAATTCCTCGAACTTGGCAGCCAGGAAATGCAGCGTCAGCCGCGACGAGATGACGGGAATGTCGCCACGCTCGCGCAGCAGATACGGGACGCCGCCGATGTGGTCCTCGTGCCCGTGCGTCAGAACGATGGCAACGACGTCGTCGAGGCGATCCCGGATGCAACTCCAGTCGGGGAGGATGACGTCGACGCCGGGCTGATGCTCCTCGGGAAACAGCACGCCGCAGTCGACGATGAGCAGCTTTCCGTCGAATTCGAAGACGGTCATGTTCCGGCCGATCTCGCCGAGACCGCCCGTCGCGATCACGCGAAGGTGCCCTGCCGACAGCGCTGAGGAGGATCGCTTTCGAGGTGCGGCGGGGGATCTGCGTTGGCGTGGTGATCTAGACATGACCTCAACGCTACGGGGGACTGCCGACCTGGCTTCGACCCCGGTCCGAAGATCCACGCATTGCTCGCCGTCGAGGGTGGAATGCCGACCGTGTCATGGCCGTCCTCGAGCCATGGGACAGCTCGTCGTCCACGTCGATCTCGCGGCCGGCGCTCGTGTCGTCAGGGGGTGCAGAGTGAACGCGATGCAGCAACCAAGGCTGCAGCGTGCACGATGTCCCTGTCGTGGGCGGTGTTCGTGGCAACGACCGCTTGGACGAGGTCCGTGTAGCACGTCGGTGATCGAAGGGCTTGCGCGTTCGAGGCAAGCTGGGTGACCACCGCAGAAGTGAGTGCGGTGATGCGTTCCCGGATCGGCGCGAGGTCCGCGGGCGCATCGGGAGCGCCGGCCGGATCGGCGTGCCACTGGGCCAGGCGGAGCGATTGGATCGCCTTGCCCACCTCGATCTGGTCGCGAACCACAGTCCCTGCGCGTTCTGGTGCAAGTCCGAGCCCGATGGCAGCGTTCTGCGCCGCATCGATCACCTGGGCCTCGCGCTCGGGATCGCTGACGGGGCCGCCTGTCTTCCACTTCACCGCGGCCACGCTGTCTGCGGTGGCCAGACGGTCTGCAAGAACGTCGGTCAGAGATTGCAGATTCTCGGCAGGCGTCTCGGCCGCGCTCGTCGCCGCCGTCGGTAACAGGACCAGCGGTACGACCGCTGAGATCACGGCAATTCTGGCGATGCGACGCAGCCGCGACGCGTTTGCCGGTAAGGACACCTCAGGAGACATCTCACGCACCTTTCGTTCGACGGTTCGACGCCGATAGTGCCCGACGACGGTGAACAACAAGGGAACCGCCATTGCGGAATCACACGTCATCACTTTAATGTGATGACACGCAACATCGGATTGCGTCTTGTGCTGGAGGGGTTCGTCGATATGCGTATTCATACGGTGGTGATCATCGGTAGCGGCTTCGGAGGTCAATGCGCCGCCAAAGCCCTGCTCGACCGCGGTATCGACGACCTCGTCATTCTCGAGCGAAGGCCCTTTCTCGGTGGAACCTGGAAGCAGAATCGCTACCCGGGCGCGGCAGTCGACGTGCAGAGTCCCCTGTACTCCATTGCCTCCGAGCCGTTCGAGTGGTCGCGCATGTTCGCCGAGCGGGAGGAACTCGAGCGCTACACCCAGCACGTGCTCGAGTCCAACGGGCTGCCGCAACGCACACATGCCGACACCGACGTTCAGAAGATCCAATGGGTCGGCGATCACTGGCTGATCACCACGTCGCGCGGTGACTACGCAGCGAAGTTCGTCGTCAATGCATCCGGGCCGCTCAGCACCCCGGTGATCCCCCCGTTCTCAGGCCGAGAGAAGTTCCGCGGCAAGCAGTTCCACACCAACGACTGGGACACTTCCTACGATCACGCCGGAAAACGGGTAGCCATCGTCGGTAGCGGTGCCAGCGCCGCACAGGTGATCCCCGCGATCCAGCCCGACGTCGAAGCGTTGCACGTCTTCCAGCGCACGCCACACTGGGTGATGCCGCGTCACGATCGCGAATTCACGCCGCTGCAACGAAAGTTGCTGCGATTCGAGCCCATTCGTCGGCTGGTGCGAGCCGGCATCTACTGGAGCCTCGAGACCCGCATCATCGGATTCAAGTACTCGCGGCGGATGCTGAAAGCCGTGGCCCAGCGGACTGCCCTGAAGCACATCGAGTCTCAGGTTCCGGACTCCCAGCTTCGGGCGAAAGTCACCCCCGACTACACCATCGGGTGCAAGCGCGTGCTGCTGTCCAACACGCTGTATCCCGCACTGGGAGAAGCGAACGTGACCCTGCACGACAAGAACGACGGCATCGCCGAGATCACCGAAACCGGGATCGTGACCACCTCGGGGGAACACGTCGACGTCGACCTGCTGGTGTGGTCGACCGGATACGACGCCACCGACGGGGTCATCTCGTATCCGGTGATCGGGCGGGACGGCCGGGCGCTGTCCGAGGTCTGGGATCCTTATCCCCGCGCCTACCTCGGCACCACGATTCCCGGTTTCCCCAACCTGTTCGTGGTCACCGGGCCGAACACCGGGATCGGGCACACCTCCGCCATCTTCCTCATCGAGGCGCAGATGGAGTACATCGTTCGAGCCGTCGACGCAGTTCAGCGCACGGGTGCAACCGCCATCGAGGTCACTGCCGCCGCCGAGCAGGAGTACACCGACACGATTCACCGCGAGATGGACGGCACCGTCTGGAAGGACGGCGGCTGCCACAGCTGGTACCAGTCGAAATCCGGGCATGTTGTCGCAATGTTCCCCGGCTTCAGCTTCACGTTCCGACGGTGGGCCAAGCGTTTTCGGCCGGAAGCCCATCACATCCATCGGTCGTCCACCGACGTGACGACGAAGGACGAGGTATCGGCATGAAGAATCATTCGGGCCAGGTAGCGCTGATCACCGGTGCGGCAGGCGGTATCGGCTCTGCTGTGGCGGCAGCACTGCATCGGCGCGGTGCCTCGATCGTCCTGGTCGACATGGAGTCGACCGATCTCGAGTCGGTTGCTGCGAAGCTGGGCAACCAGCGCGTAGCGATCGCCCATGCCGACGTCACCGTGCGAGAGCAACTCGACGCGGCGGTCGCCACCGCGATCGACACCTTCGGCTCGCTCGACATCGTGTTGGCCAACGCCGGAATCTCCAGCGGTGCAGAGGCATCGACGATCCGTTCCGTCGACGATGGTGTTTTCGAGAGAGTCATCGGGGTCAATCTCGTCGGTGTGTGGAACACGGTGCGAGCGGCGCTGCCGCACATCGTCGAGTCCGGGGGCTACGTGCTGCTCACCTCCTCGACGTACGCCTACCTCAACGGTCTGGCGAACGCACCGTACGCGGCCTCGAAGGCGGCGGTGGAACAACTCGGTCGCGCTCTGCGTGCGGAACTCGCGGGCACGAAAGCAACAGCGGGAGTGCTGTATCCGGGGTGGGTGGCGACGCCGATCGCCGACGTTGCGTTCGGCGGCGACACCGTCGCTACGGCGATGACTGCCCGCGCCTTTCCCTCGCCACTGCTCCGCCCAATCACACCGGACAAGCTTGCCCGCGTGGCCGTACGAGGCATCGGACGCCGGGCGGCGCGCATCGCCGTGCCCGGTCGCTGGATCCCGATCTCGATATTGCGCGGCATCGTCAACCCGATCATGGACGCCGCGATGGAGCGGGATGCCGAATTGATCCGTCTGACTGCCGAACTGGATGCCCGACAGTCATGAGCACGGTGTCCGAAGCGGCCGGCCGCGCCTACGGCGGTGAAAGCGCGGCCGACCGCGACGATCGCAGGCGGCGACAGTTGCTGGACGCGGGACTGCGGGTGTTCGGCAGCGTCGGGTACCGCGCCGCAACCGTCCGTGGACTGTGCCGTGAGGCCAAGATCGCCGATCGGCACTTCTACCAGTATTTCGACAAGACCGAGGATCTTCTGCTCGCCGTCTACGCAGAATGCATTGCACACCTGACCGACTCCGTGTCCGAGGCCATGGCCGAGGTGGATCCGGACGGCGACCTGAAAGCGGTGGCCGAACACTTGCTCGAACCGTTCTTCCGAGTCGTCGAGGACCCGCACCTCGCCCGGGTGGTGTGGATGGAGGTGCTCGGCGTCAGCCCTCGCGTGGAGCAGACGTATCTGACGGTGATGCAGCAATTCGGCACCCTGCTGCTCGGCTACCTCCGCACGTTGGCCGGTGATGTGCCGTCGGGCCCGGAGCTCGACGTGGACCTGCTCGCCACCGCTGCCATCGGCGCCATCAGCCACACCGCCATGACCTGGTACCAGAGCGACTACGCCGCGGATCGCCGCATCGTCGTCGCCACGATCGCGACCATGCTCGCCAATATCGTCGCGCCGCTGCAGACGTAGAGTCCGATCACCAACGTGGGCAGGTGTTCTCGAAGCTCGGATCGATGCTCTGCATGTATCCGGTGTCGTCGCGGTCACGAATTCCGCAGTCGAGGTACTGCTGATGCAGTGCCGCGAGTGCGTCCTCGTCGATCTCGATGCCCAGACCGGGTCCGGTGGGAACGGCCACTGCGCCGTCGACGAAGTTCAACACCCCCGGCACGACGACATCCTCGTTCTTCCAGGGCCAATGCGTGTCGCAGGCATAGGTCAAGTTCGGTGTCGCCGCTGCGAGATGAACCATGGCGGCCAGACTGATTCCGAGGTGGCTGTTCGAGTGCATCGACAGCCCCATCTCGAACGTATCGCAGATTCCGGCGAGCAACCTCGATCGTTGGAGTCCGCCCCAGTAATGGTGGTCGGACAACACCACCTGCACCGAATCCTTCACCACGGCAGGCTTCAGGTGATCGAAGGCAACGACACACATGTTCGTCGCCAGCGGCATCTTGGCTTCGCGCGCGACCCCGGCCATCCCGTCGAGCCCGGGTGTGGGATCTTCGAGATATTCGACGATGCCGTCGAGTTCGGCGGCTACCCGGATGGATGTGTCGACAGTCCAGGCGGCGTTGGGATCCAACCGCAACGGTAGCTCCGGGAACGCCTGCCGGAGCGCCTTGATTCCGGCGATCTCCTCGTCGGGCGTAAAGACGCCGCCCTTGACCTTGATTGCCCCGAAGCCGTACTCGTCGATCATCTTTCGGGCCTGACGAACCAATCCGTCCGGATCGATCGCCTCGCCCCATTCGTCGGGCTCCTGGCCGGGATGAGCTGCCCACTTGTAGAACAGATACGCACTGAACGGAACGGAGTCCCGAACCTTGCCGCCGAGCAGGTCGGACACCGGTCGACCCAGGATCTTGCCCTGCACGTCCAGGCACGCGATCTCGAAGGGGGAGAACACCCGATCGGTGGTGCTGGCCGTGGTGATCATGCCTGCGACGCCGTCGCCGCCGGTGATCGACAGGGTTCCCAGGACGGCATCGATGGCATCTCGGATCTCGTTGAGCGCGAACACGTCCAGACCGGAGATGGCAGTGGAGGCCGCTTCCAGTCGAGCCAGATGAGCAGTGTCGGCGTACGTTTCACCGAGTCCGACGACACCGGCGTCGGTGTCCAGCTGAATGATCGCGCGGAGCGCATATGGCTGATGCACGCCGACGGTGTTGAGCAACGGAGGATCGACGAAGGCGATCGGTGTGATTCGAGCGCCGGTGATCAGTACCGGTTCTTGCATCAGTGCACCGCAAGCTCGTCTGCCAACACGGCCCGGCCGGCGGCAACGATTGCGGTGAGTTCCTCGAGGTGCGGTGCGCTGATGTCCACCAGGGGTGGGCGAACCGGCCCTGCTTCGATGCCCTCCATCGTCACGCCGGCCTTGATGAGAGAGACGGCGTAGCCGGGAACCTTGTCGCGCAAGCGCACGAGCGGGTGGAAGAACTCGCGGAGCAGTGCGGCAGTGAGCTTGTCGTTTCCGCTGTCGAGAGAGCGGTAGAACGCCAGTGCCAGTTCGGGTGCGAACGCGAATGTCGCGGAGGAGTACAGCGTGACACCGATCGCTCGGTACGCCTGCTGGGAGACCTCGGCGGTGGGTAGTCCGTTGAAGAACTGGAAGGGCTTGCCCGACGGCTCCAGTGCGTCCAGTACCGCGCGGACGATGCGGCCGACCTGATCGAGATCGCCGGTGCCGTCCTTGAATCCGACGACGGTGGGAAGCTGTGCGACCTCGACGGCGGATTCCTCGGTGAAGCGAGCGTTGCCGCGGTTGTAGACGATCAGCGGCAGGTCCGATGCGGCGGCAACGGCCTTGGTGTAATTGACGAGACCGGCTTGCGGCATCGTCACCAGGTACGGCGGCAGCAACAGGATGCCGTCGGCTCCGTTGGCCTTCGCAGCGTGCGCGAATGCCTTTGCCTGCGCGACGGATCCGCCTGCACCGGCGTAGACCGGAACGCGGCCTGCGACGCTGTCGACTGCGGTGCGGACGATCTTGCCGAACTCCTCGATTTCTAGGGCGTGGAATTCGCCCGTGCCGCAGGCGATGAACACTCCACCGGGTCCCGCATCGACACCCTTCGTGATGTGAGCGGCCAGGAGGTCGTAATCGACCTCACCGGATGCGGTGAACGGGGTGACGGGGAAGAACAGAACTCCGTCGAGCATGGGGGTCTCCTCGAGAACTAGGTGGGGTGTGTCAGTCTTGGGTGAGCTGGCCGTCGATGCGGCGGAAGATGCCGTCCGGGTTTCCGTCCGCGATGGCGTTGGGCAACAACGATTTCGGTACGTCCTGGTACGCGACCGGGCGCAGGAAGCGTTCGATCGCGAGCGATCCGACCGACGTGGTGCGGGAGTCCGAGGTCGCGGGGAACGGCCCGCCGTGCACCATGGCATGGCCGACCTCGACTCCGGTGGGCCATCCGTCGAACAGGATCCGGCCGGCCTTGAGTTCGAGCACCGAGAGCAGCTTTCCGGCCTCGGAATGATCGGATTCGTCGGCATGAATGGTGGCGGTGAGCTGACCTTCGAGCTGTGCTGCCACCCGCCGAACCTGCTGGGCATCTGCACAGCGCACGACCAGGCTCGACGCGCCGAACACCTCGGCCTGCGCTGCCTCCGAGGTGAGGAACGTGTCCGCATCGGTGTCGAACAGCGCTGCGCGGCAGGCATTCGGGGCATCGGTGTCGGATCCCCGCGCTACCACCGTCACCGCGTCGGACAGTGTTCGCACACCCTCGGCGTAGCTCGAGGCGATGTTCGGCGTCAGCATCGTGGAGGGAGCGGATTCGTGCACGGCGGCGGCAGCGGCGTCGATGAACGACTGCAAGCCCGGGCCGTCGACGGCGATGACCAGACCGGGGTTGGTGCAGAACTGACCCGAGCCCATCGTCAGCGATGCGACGAACGCGCGGCCCAATTCGGCTCCACGGGTGGCGAGTACACCGTCCATGACGAACACCGGATTGATGGAGCTCATCTCGGCGTACACCGGGATGGGCTCACGACGACCCGCCGCTGCGGCGACGAGAGCTGTTCCACCCGAACGCGATCCGGTGAATCCGACGGCCTTGATGCGAGGGTCGGTCACCAGAGCGGTGCCGAGTCCGCGACCGGAGCCGAACAGCAACGAGAATGTGCCGGAGGGCATTCCGGTGGAGACAACCGCGTCGGTGATGGCGCGGGCGACCAGCTCGGAGGTTCCTGGATGGGCGTCGTGTGCCTTGACGATCACCGGGCAGCCGGCAGCGAGGGCGGACGCGGTGTCGCCGCCGGCGACGGAGAAGGCGAGTGGGAAGTTGCTGGCACCGAACACGGCAACCGGCCCGAGGGGGATTTGGCGCTGACGGATGTCTGCACGCGGCAGCGGGCTGCGCTCGGGCTGGGCCGGGTCGATGCGGGCTCCGTTCCAACTGCCCTCGCGCAGAACCGAAGCGAACAGGCGGAGTTGACCGGTGGTGCGGCCGACCTCGCCGGTGATGCGTGCCAGCGGCAGACCGGACTCGGCGACCGTCCGCTCGATGAGCGTGTCGCCCAGGGCCGCGATGTTGTCGGCGATGGTCTCGAGAAACCGTGCGCGAGTGTCCGACGAGGTAGCGCGGTAGTCGGCGAAGGCGTCGGCCGCTGCGGCACAGGCCCGCTCGACATCCGAGTCGTCGCCGTGGCCGTAGGCGGGTTCGAGATCTTTCCCGGTACCGGGATCGATTCCGTGAATCTGCGTCCCGGCACCGAAAACCGGAACGCCGGCGATGATCATCCGACCGGTGAGGTCGGTGGACTGTGTCGTCGACGCTGTCATGGGGTGACTCCTAAGGCAGTGGTGCGGTACGTGCAGTGACGCCGAGGCCGTGACCTGGCTCATAGCTCACCACGGTAGGAGCCGGATCGATACATGTCCAAGTCTAAAAATGTTGTGTTTGATGCAGTCTCGGTATCGCCTCGCTGACCGTCTACTCGAGCGTGGATGCCGGTCCTCGATACCTCGACTGCATCAGTCGATGCGCAGATGGTGTTGGACGGGAATCGATAGCTGGCCCTACTGTCGTCTGTGAGCCGAATCACCAGAGGTATGCGAGAAAGGTCGGGCATGGTCGTCCACACCAGCACCCCCGTCGTCACCGAAATGCGTGTCATTCCCATTGCCGGTCACGACGACATGTTGCTGAACCTCAGCGGCGCGCACGCGCCGTATTTCACCCGCAATCTGGTGGTGCTCACCGACTCGGACGGGCGCACCGGCGTCGGCGAAGTGCCGGGCGGGGAGCCGATTCGACAGACGCTCGAGGACGCGCGCGTACTGGTCGAGGGGCAGAACATCGGCCGGTACAACGCGGTGCTGGCCGCAATGCGTCGCGCGTTCGCAGATCGTGATGCAGGTGGCCGCGGCGCGCAGACGTTCGATCTGCGGATCGCCATTCATGCGGTAACGGCAGTGGAATCGGCATTGTTGGATCTGCTCGGTCAGCATCTCGGCGTCAGCGTCGCGGCGTTGCTGGGCGAAGGACAGCAGCGCGAGAAGGTGCAGGCGCTGGGCTACCTGTTCTTCGTCGCCGATCGCAACAAGACCGATCTCGCATACCGGAGCAGCGCCGACGAGGCGGCCGGAGCCGACGACTGGCTGCGGATCAGGCACGAGGAGGCGATGGATCCGGAGTCGATCGTGCGCCTCGCCGAGGCTGCGCAGGCACGCTACGGCTTCCAAGATTTCAAGCTCAAGGGTGGTGCACTGCCGGCAGCCGAGGAGGCCGCCGCTGTTCGTGCTCTGGCCGAGCGCTTTCCCGAGGCGCGAATCACGTTGGATCCCAACGGCGGCTGGTTGCTGAAGGATGCGATCGAGACCTGCCGAGGGCTGCGTGACGTGCTGGCGTACGCCGAGGATCCCGTCGGCCCCGAGGGCGGTTTCTCGGGCCGCGAGGTGATGACGGAGTTCAAGCGGGCCACCGGGTTACAGACCGCGACCAACATGATCGCGACGGACTGGCGCGAGATGGGCCACACCGTCCGGTCCGGTGCCGTGGACATCCCGCTGGCCGATCCGCACTTCTGGACGATGGCCGGGTCGGTGCGTGTCGCGCAGCTCTGCGACGCGTGGGGCCTGACGTGGGGATCGCACTCCAACAATCACTTCGACGTCTCCCTGGCGATGTTCACGCACGTCGCTGCTGCAGCTCCCGGGAACATCACCGCCATCGACACCCACTGGATCTGGCAGGACGGGCAGCGAGTGACCAAGGAGCCGTTCACGATCGAGGATGGCTACCTCACGGTGCCCGACAAGCCGGGTCTGGGTGTCGAACTCGACTTCGAGCAGATCGATGCGGCGCACGAGCTGTACCAGAAGGAAGGACTGGGGGCCCGAGACGACGCCATCGGCATGCAGTACCTGATCGAGGGCTGGACGTTCGACAGCAAGCGCCCGGCCCTCGTTCGATGAGTTCTGGTGCGTCGAGTTCTGGTGCGTCGATGAAGATCGTCGTCGGTGACCGCAACGTCGTGCCACATCGCGAGCAGTTCGAGGCGGGTCTGCCGGCGAACGCCGAGGTGGTGTGGAGCGTTCCCTTCGACGAGCAGGACGTGATCGCCCATCTCCACGACGCCGACGTCTATGTCGGCGGCAAGTTCAGTGCGGCCATGGGGGCGGCTGCCCCGAGGCTGCGGATGGTTCACGTTGCCGGTGCCGGTACCGACAACGTGGATCGATCCGGAATGCGGCCCGATGTGCAGGTGTGCAACACCTTTCACCACGAGCAGTCGATTGCCGAATACGTCGTCGCGGCAACGGTGATGTTGCGACGAAAGTTCCTGGAGCAGGACCGTGCCCTCCGCTCGGGGTTGTTTGCCACGTCCGTGTACGACCCGACCATCCCGCAGCCGTTGTCGCTGAGCGGTGCGCGGATCGGGTTCGTCGGGTTCGGGCACATCGGCCGGCAGACCTGGCAGCTGTTTCGGGCATACGGGGCAACCGGTGCTGCCGTCACCGGGAGCGGTCGTGCCCTGGGCGATGGCCTCGAATGGGTCTCGGATACCAAGGATTTGGGAAAGCTTGCCGAGTTCGCCGATGTACTCGTGGTTTCCGCACCACTGAACGAGCACACCCGCGGCATGATCGGTGCCGAGGAACTGTGCAGGCTGGGAAGCGGAGGGGTCGTCGTCAACGTCGGTCGAGGCCCGCTGATCCAGGAACAACCACTGTTCGACGCCCTCTCTCGCAACGAGATTGCAGCCGCCGCCATCGATGTCTGGTACAGCTACCCGGGGCCGGACGGGCGTGGTGAGCCCAGTTCCCTGCCGTTCCGCGAGCTGGAGAACGTGCTGATGACGCCGCACTCGTCGGGCGTCACGCATCACACGTTCGTCGGCCGGGTTGCCGACATCGCGTCGAACATCAATGCACTTGCCGTATCGATGGCCCGCTGAATTGTGTTGGACGCGTATTGGAACCCGAATTAGGCTGTGAGGCAACACCCTTCGCAATCACAGGAGATGTGAGATGACAACGTACATCGACAAGCCCTCGAGCGGTCTCACCGCGCCCGATGCGGCGATTCGGGCCCTCGCATCCGGTGACGCGTCCGTCGACAGCATCGCCGAGGTGACGCTGTCCTCGATCGTGCTGCCGCTGCGCAATCCGATCAGCGACGCCAAGGTTCTCACCGGTCGACAGAAGGCGATGACCGAGGTGGTGTTTCTGTTCGTCGAGATCCGTACCGAACAGGGCCATGAGGGAATCGGTTTCAGCTATTCGAAGCGGGCGGGTGGGCCTGCCCAGTTCGCGCACGCCCAGGAGATCGCGCCGGTGCTCATCGGTGAGGACCCGAACGATATCGGCAAGGTCTGGACCACGTTGGTGTGGGCCGGAGCGTCGGTGGGCCGCAGTGGCGTTGCCACACAGGCCATCGCTGCGATCGATATTGCCCTGTGGGATCTCAAAGCCAAGCGTGCCGGGTTACCGCTGGCGAAGCTGATCGGCGCGTCCCGCGATTCGGTGCAGACGTACAACACCTCCGGTGGATTTCTGCACACTCCGATCGAGGAGGTCATGGATAACGCGGCCGGGTCGCTCGCGAACGGCATCGGCGGTATCAAACTCAAGGTGGGCCAACCTGATTGGCGCACCGACATCTCACGCGTCACCGCGGTACGCGAGTTTCTCGGTGACGACGTCCCGCTCATGGTCGACGCCAATCAACAGTGGGATCGTCCGACGGCCAACCGCATGTGCCGCATCCTCGAGCAGTTCGACCTCGTCTGGATCGAAGAACCGCTCGATGCCTACGACGCCGAGGGTCATGCGATGCTGGCGAGAAACTTCGACACCTCCATCGCGACGGGGGAGATGCTGGCCAGCGTCGGCGAGCACGTCCGTCTCCTCGAGGCCGGCGCGGTCGACATCCTGCAGCCCGACGCACCCCGCATCGGCGGCATCACCCAGTTCCTGAAATTGGCCGGGTTGGCCGAACACCACAATGTGCAGCTTGCCCCGCACTTTGCGATGGAGATTCATCTGCACCTCGCAGCGGTGTACCCACTGCAGACCTGGGTGGAGCACTTCGACTGGTTGGACCCATTGTTCGACGAGCACCTCGAGACGCGGGACGGCCGGATGCACCTGTCCGCTCGCCCGGGGCTGGGATTCACATTGAGCGAGCAGGGCCGGGCCTGGACGGTGGCGAAGGCAGTGGTGCGCTGACGTGGAGCGCTGACGTGCGCGGAAACTCGACCCCTGCTACGAAGTTCCGCGCACGTGCCGCGAAGCGGCTTTACCGCACTCCCTCGGCTCGCAGTTCTCGGGCCCAGGCCGCAGCATGGTCGGTGAGGACGCCCGCGATGCGTTCGAGTTCGCCCGGGTACGACGCGACTTCGGCAGGCATGGAGACGCTGAGTGCGTCGGTGGCCGGAATTCGGTACGGCACCACGGTCGCGATGCAGACGACGCCGGGGGTGCCCTGCTCCTGCTCCAGTGACCAGCCGCGGCGGCGAACCTGCGCGAGTTCGGCGATCAGGGCATCACGGTCGACGATGGTGTTCTCGGTGTACCGCTCGAGTTTCTTCGGCAGCAGCTGTGTCACCTCGTCGGTCGTGAGTTCGGCGAGCAGTGCTTGGCCGAGGGCGGTGACGTGGCACGGCAGCTTGCGTCCGACACGGTGCATGCGCCGCACCTCGAGCTTGGAACCGCGGCTGGCGAGGTAGATGACGCAATCCTCGTCGCGCCGGGCGAAGTGGACGGTGTGCCGGACGTCCGAGCGCAACGTCTCCAGTACCGCTGCGGCCCGACCGACGACGGAATCCTTGTCCAGGTAGGACGTGCCCGTGAGTAGCGCGTGGGTCCCGATGCCATATCGCGAACCGGATTCGTCGGCCTCGATCCAGCGGAGGTCTTTCAGCGTCCTGAGCAGTGCATGCAGACTCGACCGCGGATACCCGCAGGCCTCCTGGAGCTCGCCGAGACTCATGCGGGTGGGAGACGCGGCCAGGGTCTCGAGGATGTGGATCGTGCGTTCGGCGGACTTCACCGGCTGGCTCTCCGGCGCAGCTGTTGCCGTGACATCGTTCACCATGGAGACAGTGTCCCCCATGATGAACGACGGCTCATACGCGGACACGAATTTTGTGGACGGACATCAGTACTCGGCGACCAGATTGTTCGAGATGTACTCGAGGTCGATGTCCTCGCCCAGGCCCGGGCGGGTGGGCATCTGGACCATCCCGTTCGCGTCGATCGGATCGACGATGGACTTCAGATGCGGCGGCACCCAGTCGTAGTCCACCAGCGGATGCAGCAGGCCGCGCTCGTACCACTGGATGTTCGGAGCACCGCCGACGAGCGCGAGGTTGGGTGCGCCGTTGCCGTGGATCTCGCAGTCGAGTCCGAAGCCGTCGGCCATGTGCACCGTCTTGAGTGCAGGCGTGATGCCGCCGCCGTTCATCGCACCGACGCGCAGGATGTCGCAGGCATCGCTCGCAATCCAGTCCGCTCGCGAACGATGCCGACCTGGTGTGGTTTCGGGACCGATGACGGGTGTGGCGATCTGATCCGCCAGCCACTTGTAGGAGCGCATCGAGAATTCGTCCATGGGCTCCTCGAACCAATCGAACTTCAGCGCATCGAGTTCGCGGCCGAGCTTGAGAGCGTCGGTGCGGGAGTACCAGTGATAGCCGTCGAGCATCAACGAAAACCCGGGCCCGACGGCATCTCGTACCGCGGCGCAGGCCTCGATGTCCCGAGTCAGGTTCGGAGCCCCTTCCAGGGGTGGCATCCAGGTGTGCAGTTTGATTCCCTGATAGCCCTGATTCTTCAGTACAACAGCAAAATCCGCGTACTCCTGGGGACTCGAAAGGCCGCCCTCGATGGTGTCTCCGCACATGGTGCTCGCGTAGGCCTTGACTTCACTTCGGGCTCCGCCCAGCAGCTTCCACACCGGGGTGTCGAATCGGTTGCCGGCCAGATCCCACAGGGCCTGATCGAGGTAGCTGCAGGTGTGTTCGGGAAGCTCGACGGCCCTGGTGCGTTGTCGAATCGCGAACTTGCGATCCATCTCCTCGCGATGCAGCGGGTCGGTACCGATCAGCACCGGCCGAAAGTGCTGCTCCACTTGATCTTCACGCAGATAGTTGGTCTTGCCCAGCACGTGCCCGCTGACTCCGTCGGAATCGGTGATGCGCAGCAAAGCCTGGGTTGTGGGTATCGACGGTCCGGGGTGTCGATGTCCGTAGGAGTCGACGGCGGTACGGGCCTCGGTCTTGAAGACCTGGACGGCAATCTCGGTGATGACGCTGGACATAGTAGTGAAACCCCTATTTACCCTGTCGGGCATCGTATTTGGCCTTGGAACGGTTGAGCTTCTCGGCGAAGTCGTCGGCGAAATCCTGGGCGCTGAGCTGTCCGATGAGCACCTTCTGCCACTGCCCGAGCATCTGAACCTGCACGATCTTTCCGAAATCGGGTAGATAGTCCGGCGGGGTGACCAGCACGGTCTTCGGATCGTCGAGGGCGGACTGGGCCGCCTGGACCGATGGCATCGTCTGGAAGGACGGTGCGGATCTGGCGGTGGCATTGACCGGGATTTGGCCGACGTTCTCGTTCCAATAGGCCTGCGAATCCGGCGAGGTCATGAACTCGAGGAACTTCCAGGCCGCTGCCTGGTGCTGGCTACTCTTGAACACTGTGTAGGAGGGGAACGGATCGGTCATCACCGTGCGGACGCCGTTGTCCGCGAGTGGAAGCGCAACGGCACCGACTTTGTCGCCGAGTGCCTTGCGGTGGTTGCTCAGTGATCCGAGGTTGTGCTGCATCATCGCAACCGAACCACCGCCGAAGCTGGCGACCATCTGTGGAAAACCGTTGTTGACGTCGGCGGTAGGTGTGTCGACGTCGTAGAGGGCCGCAAAACGTTCGATGGCGTCCACCATCTCGGGCCGGTTGACGGTGGATTCGCTACCGTCGAAGAAGTTGTCGATGCCGGTGGTGGCGAACATGTGCTGCAACAACGGGTAGATCGAGCCGGCACCGCCTCGGATGGTGAACCCGTAACGACCCGCGGACTTGTCGGTCAGTTCGTCTGCGGCCTCGTAGAATTCGTCCCAGGTGTCCGGTGGCTCGATGCCGGCCTCCACGAACCAGTCGGCTCGGTACCACAGCGTGGCGTTGTTACTGGTGAACGGCAGACCGTACAGGTTCTCGCCGCCTCCGGACTCCATCGCCGACTCGATGATCTTCGGGTCGTACTGGTCCTTCTGCGGAGAGGCCGCCATGAAGTCGTCGAGCGGAATCACGGCATTCTGGGCAACGAGCGGTGCAAGGTACGCGGTGGATACGATGCCCAGATCGGGAGCCGACCCACCGGCGAGGGCTGTCTGATACTTCTGCTGGGCACTGTCGGACGGTAGACCGACGTATTCGATGTCGATGCCGGGGTTGATGTCCTCGAAGCGTCGAATCAGTTCCTCGTACAACGGGGTTCGATCAGGCCCGGCGTTGTTGTCCCAGAACGTGAGGGTTCCGCTGTTCGGATCGCCGAGGGCACCGTCGGGCAGGGAGGTCTCGGAACTGCAGGATGCCAGCACGAGCGTGGCCACCGCACCGACGAGGGCGGTGCGCAGCAGGGTGCGTCGATTCATGTCGATTCTCTTTCCGTACGTCATGATCAGCCCTTCACCGCACCGGCGCTGAGGCCTTGGACGAGGTACTTCTGGATGACGGCGAAGACCGCGACCACGGGCACTGCGGCGATCAGACCGCCGGCCGCGAGGACGCCGAAGTCGACGTTGTAGGAGCCGATCGTGTAGCTCAAACCGACTGGGAGAGTGAACTTGTCCTGGCTACTGATGAACATCAGACCGAACAGGAAGTTGTTCCAGCTGCCGATGAATGCGAAAGAACCGACGGCGATCAACCCGGGCCGCAGAAGCGGGAGCATGATGATTCGGAAGGCTTTCAGACGCGAGCAGCCATCGACCATCGCGGCCTCTTCGAGTTCGACGGGGATCTGAGAGATGAAGCCTGCCATCAGCATTGCTGCAAGTGGTAGTTGGAAGACGGTATCGGCGACGATGAGACCGAAGAGGTTGTTCACCAGGCCCATTTCGCGGAAAACCTGGAACAGCGGAATGAGCAGCATCGCGCCGGGGACGAACTGGCTGCACAGCAGAGCCATCACGAGGGGAATCTTGGCGCGGAACTTGAAGCGTGCCAACGCATAGCCGGTCGCCAGCGCGACGAAGGTGGTGAGCACGAGAGACAGGCCGGCCACGATGAGGCTGTTCTTGAAGAAGAAGCTGAAGCCGAGGGTGTTCCAGACCGTGTCGAAATGGTCGAGCGTGATAGGCCAGGGGAGCATCGAATTGGACCCGGCAGGCCGGAACGCGAAGACGATCATCCAGTAGAACGGGACGAGGGTGAAGAGCAGGTAGACGGCCAACGGAAGGCCGACGCTGAACACGCGGGGCTTGGCGCGATGCACGCGCACCTTCTCGGAGTGGTCCTGCGGCGGAGTGGTCACGACGGGACGGTCTGCGGTAGTGGTCATGTGCGTCAGGCCTTATCGCTGTTGAATTTGCTGAGGCGCAAGTAGAGGATCGAGCAGAAGAGCAGGATCACGAAGGCCACGGTGGTCAGAGCCGATCCGTACCCGAAGTCCTGCGCGGTGGTTGCGAGCTGAGAGACGTAGAGCGGCAACGTGGTTGTCACGTCGGCCGGTCCGCCCGCAGTGAGGGTGTATAGAAGATCGACGTTGTTGAACTCCCAGACCCCGCGCAGCAGGGTGGACAGAATAATCACGGCTTTGAGGTGTGGCAGCGTCACGAACCGGAAGCGTTGCCAGCGGTTCGCGCCGTCGACGTTCGCGGCCTCGTACAGATCCTTGGGCGCACTCTGCAGTTCGGCCAGGATGAGAATGGCGAAGAACGGAACTCCGCGCCAGAGCTCGGCAACGCTGGTGGCCCAGAACGCGGTGTCCGGATCGGCGATCGGCGCGGCGGTACCGTCGCCGATGCCCATGTTGCCCAGCAGTTTGAACAATCCCGTCGACGGGTTGTAGATGAGCAGCCAGATGCCGGTGGTGAGTACCCCGGAGACGGCCCAGGGAGAGAACACCAGGGCACGGGCCAGGCCGCGTCCGCGGAATACCTCGTTGACCAGCAGGGCCAGTCCGAGGCCGAGGATCAGCTGGAACACGACCTGCACGCCCACCCACTTGGCGGTGACGACGAGGCTGTTCCAGAACAGGTCGTCGGCGAACATCAGCTTAAAGTTCTCCAGGCCCGCAAAGCCGTTGTCCCACGGCGTCGTCGGGTTGTAGAACTGCAGGCTGTAGTAGAAGACGCTGCCGACCGGGTAGAAGATGAACACTGCCAGCAGGATGACGACGGGCGCGATCAGGATGTACGGGGCCGAGATGCGGCGCTTGCGTTTCGGTCGAACGGGAGGGATGGCCGCGCTGGACGCGCGGGTACCTCCCGGCCGGGGTGGTGTGGTGGTGACCATGGGGACGCTCCGAAGCGTTCGGGGCCGGATGGAAAGCCGGCGAGCGGGTCTGGCGGGATGTCTTCCGACCCTGAGTGAGCCGGGTCGTGCAAGTTTTGTCTGTTCACATATCTGAACGCGCGTCTTCTATGTGAATTTCTGGACCAACTATGACGGCAGTCACAAGCGCTGTCAAGCATTCCCGGTCACACGTGCAGGCTCAACCAGCCGGCCGCCGCGTCCTGCATGGTCGTGGTGAATCGATGCGGTTCCGAAAACCATTGTGTGAACAGTGTTTCCGATTCTCCGTAATCGCGGCGCAATGATGCCTCGGCGTCGCGCATGCCGGGGATGCCGAAATGGGAGTCCAGCTCAGCAAATTGGACCAACAATGGGGTCGGGGCTGCTGCCCCGGCGATCTCCGGCCAGTCGCACACCGCAGGCAGGCCCGGGGTGATCATCAACCAGGTGGTGTCGTCCGCGTGACCGTTCGCGATATCGGCGAACGTGCTCATCGATGCCGTGATCACTCCTGCCCGCAGGCGATCGCTGCACGCCAGTAGATGTGCGACGCGCACTCCGCCACCGGAGAAGCCGGCAGTGGCGATGCGGTGTGCGTCCACCTCGGGGCACTCCGTCAGTACCTGCAGCGCGATCAGGTCCTCGCTCAACACCTGCCCGGCCAATGAACTGCCCCGTAGCGCTGCCACTTTTGCGAGTCCGTGCTCGTGCTCGCGTGCGGCGGCCTCGTATCTCGGCAGCCCTTCCAGTTGGGCACCGGCACGTCGAGCCCGCTCGGGGAGGTCCTCCCACGGCACCCGGCGACTGCCCCACGGGAACACGTCGTGGACCAGGACTGCGAAACCCGCTGCAACCAGACGGGCGGCGGGCGCGCTGCCGCCGTATCCGCGCCTGCGCAACTCCTCGAGGTCGGGTGCCATGCCGTCAGGGCCCTCTGCCACCTTCTCCTTGCCGTAGAACTTCATTCCGTCGTGACCGTGCATGAGCAGGATCGCGGGCAGTGGAGTCTTTGCGTCCGGGGGCGTCAGCAGCCATGCGGACGTGTCATCCCAGTTCAGCTCCACGCCGGAGATGCCATCGCGTGTCCAGGTTCGACCGCGGGTCACGTGCGGACGCGAAGGATCGTCGAATGCCCCCAGGGCTCGCCGGATCTCTGCTCGTCGCGTGAATCGTGGACAGTTGGGCTCGAATTGTGTTCCCATGTGTGAACTCAGTTCTCTCTATCGAACAAATCAGCCATCGAAGGATGATCTTCATGACCGTCGACCGCATCGTCGCGCACGCCTACCCCTGGGACGTCCTGGGCGATCCGCATTTCGTCGAACGCGCCAACACATTCGGGGTGCACGAGATCTCGCTGGCCGCGACCTACCACTCCACCAGAGCGGCAACCCCGCTGCATCCGCAGCACAAAGTGGTCGACGCCCACCACGCAGCGCTGTATCGACCGGTTCGTCCCGACGCTTGGGCCGGGCACACGATCACTGCGCGGACGGCCGCCTGGGGCGGTGCCGAGGACGCGTTCGGCGAGGCAGCGGGTGTGCTGCGGGAGGCCGGATTCCTGGTGAACGCGTGGATCGTGCTGACACACAGCACGATTCTCGGCCACGCCCATCCCGAGGCGACCGTCGTCAACTGTTTCGGAGATGCCTATCGCTATGCCCTCGCACCAGGGCATCCCGACATCGTGCGTTACAGCGCCACGCTCGCGGCCGAAGCGATCCGCGGCGTCGAAGTACACGGGGTGTCCGTCGAGGCCTGCGGGCAGCTGGGCTTCGCTCATGTCGGACCACACGAGAAGACGGACGGCGCGTTCCCTGGCATCGGCGACACGCTGATGTCGATCAGCTGCACACAGCGGGAGCTCGACGCCTGGAGCGAACGAGGCGTCGACTCGGGGAAGGTGACGCACAAGCTGCGCGACGGTGTCGACGCCCTGTCGGCCGGAACCTTGCCTGCCGGTGCGGCGATCACGGACGTGTTGGCCGCCGACGAGATCGACGCGGTGCTCGCCGTCCGACACGCCGACGCCGATCACCTTCGCGCGGAAGTGCTTGCCGCCGTGCGTGAACAGGCGCCGTCGGCACGCGTGACGCTGCACGGTCACCCGGATCCATGGAAGACCGGGCCTTCGCCTGCGTTGACCGCCTCCGCGCCCGCCGATGTCGATGCGGTGCTCGTGTCGGCCTGGCCGGGAACGGCCGAGACGGTGTCGGTGGTGCAGGCAACCCGCGCGGCCGTCGGCGACGGGGTGGACGTCGGTGCCTACGTATCGGTACTGCCGCCGAAGAAGCTGGACGAGGTCGCTGCGCATGTGGCCGCGACCCTCGACGCGGGGGCGAACGAGCTGCACCTCTATCACCTCGGTCTCGTCAATCGACCCCAGCTCGATGCGCTGGGGTCGATCGTCACAACGTATTCGTAGGGGTCGACAACGGGTGCTCCACTCGACCGGCCTCGGCGCGGAATCCCGCAGTCCGGGTGGTCGAGTGGAGCAGAGGGTGCATCACCGCATCCGTTGGCCGAGCGGGTGATCACAGAACGCGCCGCCGACTCGCTGCAGGATCGGATCGCTGAACGTCCACTCGTGTTCGGCCAGGAATTGCTCGGCGAACTGTTCCGCGTCGTCGCGAGGCAGGTATCCGATCTCCGCACCCTCGTTGCCCGACCACCATGCGCGCGAGTTCTTCGAGATTCCCCACACGGTGTGAAAACCTTTGGCGCTGTCCGACAGTGACGCCTCGATCAGTCGCGCAGTGTCGGCGGGCGACATCCAGGTGGCCAGGCCACGGTAGTTGGGCGGCGCGGCGAAGCTCGAACCGATACGCAGATTGACGACGTCGATACCGAAGCGGTCGTGGTACATCCGGCCGAGGGCTTCGACCGCGGCCTTGCTCCACCCGTAGAATCCGTCGGGTCGCGGAACGGCGTCGCCCGGAAGTGGCGAGTCGCCTGCCTCGTCGTGCGTCCAGAAACCGACTGCGTGATTGCTCGACGCCACCACTATCCGAGAAACCCCCTGCGCCACAGCGGCTTCGAAGACTGCCTGAGTGCCGTCGACGTTCACCGAAAGAATGTTGGCCCACGAGTCCTCGGTGCTCAATCCCCCAAGGTGCAGGATTGCATCGACACCGTCCACCGCGGCGGCCACGGCAGCGCGATCGGTGACCGAACCCTGTACGAATTCCTCTGTGGCCGAATCGATGTCGGTGATCTCGGCGATATCGAACAGGCGCAGCGTGCGGCCGGGAGTCGCCAGTAGAGGTCTGAGCATCGCCCCCATGTTGCCTGCGGCCCCGGTGATGAGCACTCGTGAAACGGTGTCGGTCATTCTTCTCGAACTCCTTCGATGGAAACCTTGTAATGGGCATCACAGTAATACATACTTCTAAACGAAGTCAGCATTCTGGCATCCATTCACATACATGAATCTCACTCGGATCGCCCGGCACGTTCCTGCCGGTGAAGGGACCACCATCATGGCCACCGTTGCATTTCAGGGCGTCACCAAACTGTTTCCCGGCGGCGACAAGGCTGCAGTCGACCAGCTCGATCTCGACATCCAGGACGGTGAATTCCTCGTCCTTGTGGGCCCGTCCGGCTGCGGAAAGTCGACGTCGCTGCGCATGCTCGCCGGTCTGGAAGAAGTCGACAGGGGAGCCATCACCATCGGCGGCAAGGACGTCACCGACCATCAGCCCAAGGATCGCGACATTGCGATGGTCTTCCAGAACTACGCCCTGTATCCGCACATGACGGTCGGCGAGAACATGGGATTCGGACTTCGCATCGCCGGCGAGGACAAGGCCGAGATCAAGCGCCGCGTCGAGGACGCTGCCAAGATCCTCGATCTCACCAAGTTCCTCGACCGCAAACCCAAAGCGCTCTCCGGCGGCCAGCGTCAGCGAGTCGCCATGGGCCGCGCCATCGTTCGCAAACCCCAGGTGTTCCTCATGGATGAGCCGCTGTCCAACCTCGACGCCAAACTTCGAGTGCAGACCCGCGCGCAGATCTCTGCACTGCAACGCAGGCTCGCCACGACGACCGTGTACGTCACCCACGATCAGGTCGAGGCCATGACGATGGGCGATCGCGTGGCCGTCCTCAAAGACGGTGTGCTGCAGCAGTGTGACTCGCCGAGGCGCATGTACGAACACCCGAACAACGTGTTCGTCGCCGGCTTCATCGGATCGCCTGCAATGAATCTGCTCGAGCTGCCGCTCGTCGACGGCGGCGTCCGCTTCGGCGGTGAAGTGGTTCCGGTTCCCCGCTCCGCCATCGCCGGAATCGGCGAGAACACAGTGACGCTCGGTGTGCGGCCCGAGGACCTGCAGATCACCACCGGGGCAGGCCTCGAAGTGACCATCGACGTCGTCGAAGAACTCGGAGCCGACGCCTACGTCTACGGCCAGGCCGATATCAACGGCACGCGTCAGCCCATCGTCGTCCGCGCCGACGGCCGCATCCCACCGGAACGCGGATCGACGATCACGCTCTCCTACGCCGCCGAGCGCACCCACCTGTTCTCCACTGTGGCCGGGGAGCGCTTGGTCGACTGATGCCGTAGGCGGTGGAGCGCTGACGCGCATGTGCGCGGGAGTGGAGCCTGCGGAATGACCCAGGTGCGCGGAAACTCGACCCCTGCTACGAAGTTCCGCGCACGTGCCGCGAAGCGGCTCGTCCCACCGGTACTGTCTGCCGGGTGACAGACGCTCACCAGGCATCACGACGGTTCGCGCTCTTCAGGCCGACGCCGGTCAGAGTGATGGCAACGGGTTTCGCGGTGGCCATACTCCTCGGTGCGGGCATCCTGATGGTTCCGGCGGCTACCGTGCCTGGAAACGACACCGGGATTCTGCAGGCGCTGTTCACGTCCACCTCGGCGGTGAGCCTGACGGGTCTGATCGTGGTGGACACCCCGGTGTACTGGTCGGGTTTCGGTCAGGGCGTCATTCTCGGCCTGATTCAGATCGGCGGGTTCGGGATCATGACGATCGCATCCTTGGTCGGGTTGGTCCTGGCGGATCGGATCGGTCTTCGGGGCAGGTTGAATGCGGCAGCCGAGGTACGCACATCCGGGCTGGGCGACGTTCGAAGCGTCGTCGTGGGAGTGTTTCGCACCAGTCTGATCATCGAGGGCGTTGTCGCGCTCTGTCTGTCGGCGCGCTTCTTCTTCGGATACGACGAGCCCCTCGGCCGCGCGATCTGGCTGGGGATCTTCCATTCCGTGTCGGCGTTCAACAACGCCGGATTCGCGCTCTTCAGCGACAACATGATCGGGTTCGCCACCGACCCGTGGATCTGTGTGCCGTTGTTGATCGCGGTCGTTCTGGGCGGCGTCGGGTTTCCGGTTCTGTTCGAGATCGCCCGTCGTATCCGATCACGTGCTCGCGGCGTTCGTTCTCGCAAGCGCTGGACCTTGCACACCCGGATGACGTTGTCCGTCACCGCCGTTCTGTTGGTTCTCGGTCCGACGGTGGTGTTGCTTTTCGAGTGGTCGAGAACCCTGGGCGGATTCGGGTTCTGGGACAAGATGCTCGTCGCGACGTTCCAGGGCGTCATGCCCCGCACCGCAGGCTTCAACAGTGTCGATTACGCGGATGTGGACAACGCGACCCTCTTGATCACCGATGTCCTGATGTTCATCGGTGGTGGCAGCGGCGGTACGGCAGGCGGCATCAAGGTCACCACATTTGCCTTGCTGCTGTTCGTCATCGTGGCCGAAATCCGCGGTGACCGCGAGGTGACGGTGTTCGACCGTCGAATAGATCCTCGGGTGCAACGTCAGGCATTGACCGTCGCGTTGATCGGGGTGGCCCTCATCATGCTGCCGGTGTTGGCGCTGTTGGCCGGTACGAACTTCGACCTCGACGTGCTTCTCTTCGAGGTCGTCTCGGCATTCGCGACGGTGGGCCTGTCCACCGGAATCACCGCGCAGTTGCCGGGCTGGGGCCAGATGATTCTGATCGTCCTGATGTATCTGGGCCGCATCGGTTCCATCACTCTGGTCAGTGCTCTCGCCGCCCGCGACCGCGGTCGGCGCTACACGCTTCCCACGGAAAGGCCGTTCATTGGCTAGGAAACCGTCCTCCGACGTCGTCGTCGTTCTCGGTCTCGGCCGCTTCGGTAAGTCGCTGGCGCTGGAACTGATGAGCCAGGGAGTCGAGGTGCTCGGCGTCGACAGCGACGAGGCCGTAGTGCAACGCGTGGCAGACCGTTTGACGCATGCTGTGGTGGCCGATACCACCGACGAGGAGTCGTTGCGACAACTTTCGGTACACGAGTACGACCGCGCCGTCGTGGGCATCGGTTCCAATCTCGAAGCGAGCCTGCTCACCGCATCGGCTCTGGTGAATCTGTCGATGTCGACCATCTGGGCCAAGGCCTTGAGCAACGCGCACGCCAAGATTCTCAGCCAGATCGGCGTCCACCACGTCGTCAGGCCCGAGCACGACATGGGTAAGCGAGTAGCTCACCTGGTACGTGGTCGGATGATGGACTACATCGAGTTCGACGACGGCTTTGCCATGGCGAAGACGTCGCCCCCGGCCTCGCTGCTAGGAAAAACCTTGGGCGAGAGTGGAATTCGCACCAAGCACGGAGTAACCGTCGTTGCAGTCAAGCGTCCGGGTGAAGGGTTCACCTACGCCACGGCCGACACGGTGATCGGCGCAGGCGATACCGTCATCGTCTCCGGCCAGGTTCGAGACACCGAAAAATTCAGCGAGTCGACCTGAGCGCCTCCAGGGTCGCGCGCGCACCCTTCTCCTGAAGTGACGCCAACTGTTTCGTGTACTCGGCGACGAAACGGTCGTTGTCGATCAGATCGCCGAACACTGCGCGATTGGCGATGAAGGCCGTCGGATTCTCTCGCTGACTCTGCGCGATCGGAACGAGTGAATCCTTCAGTTGATCGACGATGTCGATGGGCTCACCGGCCTCGTCGACTGCCTCGGCGTAGCGTGCCCAACTGGCAACGACTGCGGTGGAGCGAGTGATCTCACCGCCGCTCTCGAGATTCTTGCGGATGACGGGCAAGAGCCACTTGGGAATTCGATCCGAGGACTCGGCGCACAGGCGTGCGACGGTGTCGCGGATTTCCGGGTTGGAGAACCGTTCGATGAGCGTGTGCTTGTATTCAGCGAGGTCGATGCCGGGAACGGGTTGCAATGTGGGCGTTGCTTCCTCGTCCATGTACGCGAGCAGGAACGCGGCGAACTGCGGGTCCTGACAGACTTCGTGCACCAGTCGAAATCCGCTGAGGTAGCCGAAATACGCGAGCGCCTGATGGCTGGCGTTGAGCAGCCGTAGCTTCATCAGCTCGTACGGCGTGACGTCGTCGACAACCTGAACTCCGACGTCCTCGAGAGGCGGGCGCCCCAGCGTGAAGTTGTCCTCGAGCACCCACTGTGTGAACGGCTCACCGGCTACGGGCCACTGATCGTCGATGGCGTAGCGGGCAGAGAGTTCCTCGATCACTTCCGGTGTCGTGACCGGAGTGATGCGGTCGACCATGGAGTTGGGGAACGCCCCTTCTGCGGCGATCCACTTTGCGAGAGCTGGATCCTTCAGGCGGGCAAAGGTGGTGAATGTCGATTGTGCGATGTGGCCGTTGCCTTCGATGTTGTCGCACGACATGATCGTGAACGGCTTCAGTCCGCGTTCCTTGCGCCGTGACAATGCCTCCACGACGAGCCCGAATGTGGTTGCCGGATCGGCCCCGTCCTCGAGATCGGCGACGATGGCGGGGTTCTCGACGTCGAACTCGCCCGTCGTCGCGGAGAAGTTGTAGCCGCCCTCGGTGATCGTGAGAGAGACGATCCTCGTGGTCTCCGCGGCCATCTTCTCGATGACGGCTTCTGCGTCGTCGGGCGCGAAGAGATATTCGACGATGGATCCGATGACGCGGGTGTCCCACGTGCCGTCGGAATGCTTGAGCGCCAACGTGTACAGGCAGTTCTGCGCCTCCATCACGTCCTTCATCCGGCGGTCTCCGGGAAGTACGCCCACTCCGCAGATGCCCCACTCGGACCCTTGCCCCTGTTGCAACAACCGGTCGATGTACATCGCCTGATGTGCTCGATGGAAGCCGCCGACACCGAAATGCACGATGCCCACGGTGACGTCGGAACGGTCGTAGGTGGGAACGGCCACGTCCTCGATGAAGTCGTCGAGATTGCGCGAGTTCAACTTCATACGTTCGTCTCCTTCGATGGGCTCTGGGAAAGACCTGGAATCACAACGGCTTTGATGCTGCCGGGTTGCTTGTCTGCATTCAAGGCATCCTCGACGCGATCGAGGCCGAAACGCGCGGTGACCATAGCATCGAGGTCGACGCGACCGGCCAGGACGAGCTCGCGCGCGATCGGCCACGTGTTGGCGTACCGAAAGACGCCGGTGAGAACCAGTTCTCGATTCTGAATCAGTGAGATGGGGAGCGGGTAATCCGAACCGCCCATGCCCACCAGTACGACGGTACCCGCCGGCCGCACAGCATGAATGCCGTCGACGACGGCCCGAGCGGCACCCGACGCGTCGATGAACGCGTCCACTTCCAGCGCACGCACGTCGTCCACTGCTGGATCGAGCACCCGCGTCGCACCGAGTCTCGCGGCATTGTCACGTCTCGGTGCGTCGATATCACTGACGATCACCTCGGTGGCACCGAAAGCACGGGCCACCTGGGCGGTGACGATGCCGACCGGGCCCGCGCCCGCGATGAGCACGCTGGATCCGGCGGTGATTCCTGCCTTCTGCGCCGACGCGATACCGACCGACAGTGGCTCGAACAGTGCTGCGGCCTCGTCGGAGATCGAGTCGGGGACGTCGTGGGCGAATACCGACTGGATCAGTACGTACTCTGCCAGCGCGCCGTCGATCGGCGGCGTGGCGAAGAATTCCATGGCCGGGCACAGGTTGTAGCGGCCGGCGCGCGACTGGGCGCTGGTCGGATCGGGACGCTGCGGTTCGATGGACACCCGCTGCCCGACGCGGGCGTCGGACACATCGGAGCCGACCGCGACGATCACACCGGCCGCCTCGTGACCGAGGACCAGCGGGCCGTCGACCACGTACTCGCCGATGCGCCCCTCCCGGTAGTAATGCGCATCGGACCCGCACACGCCGACGGCGGTGACCTGGACCAGTACCTCGTCGTGGGCTGGGGTCGGCACCGGCCGGTCTTCCATTCGTATCTCGTGCACGCCGGTGAGCACGCTGGCCTGCATGGACTGTGGCACGGGCCGCTGAATGCGAGGGGGTGTTGTGTAGATCACACCTTAATGTTAGCTTAGTGAGCAGATGAACACGAGCTGAGCATTTGCTCACTGGTCAGGGAGGCGTCATGGACGGATCGGAGCCCGGCGGGGCGAAGTCCGCGCGGTCGGGAGAAGATCTCCGGCTGGCTCTGCGCGCCGCCACCATGTACCACCTCGAAGGTGCGACGCAGGCCGAGATCGCCGTGAAGCTGGGCGTCTCGCGCCCGACTGCAGGACGGTTGGTCGCGCGGGCTCGTTCCCAAGGGCTCGTGACGATCGAGATCAACGTCCCCGACGATCTGCAGGGCACCGTGCATGCGGACGTCGAGCGTGAGCTCGAAGCGAAGTTCGGACTCACCGAGGTGTTGGTCGTCTCGGACGTCATCGACGGCACGGACACCGGCTACGGATCCCTCGGCCGAGCGGCAGCGACGTTGCTCTCGCGTCGACTCAAGGATCGCGACGTCCTGGGGTTCACCTGGGGCCCCGAAACGGTGGCGGTGGCGAGCTCGCTGAAGACCCGATCCACCAAATGTGCTGCGGTGGTACAACTCGACGGCTCCATCACCTCGGCCGACTATCAGACCGGTGTCGAGTACACACTCGGACGGTGCGCTGCGTACCTGCAGGCGACACCCATCAGGCTCAACGCGCCGCTGTATGCCGATCAGGCGACAGTCGTTGCGTTGGAGCAGGATTCCGTGATCTCGCGCGCCCTCAAAGCCGGGACCGATGCCGATGTGATGATGTACGGCATCGGTCCCGTTTCCACGTCCACCACCTTGTTCGAGGGCAGCTTCATCGACCTCGACGTGCTCGAAGAATTGCGCCGCCTCGGTGCAGTCGGCGAGATAGGCGGACGGTTCTACGACGCCGACGGCATCGATACCGGAGGATCACTCCCCGGCCGAACCGTGTCGGTGGGGCTCGACGCCATCAGGGCGTGTGATCGGGCTGTGCTCGTCACCGGTGGGCAACGTAAACACGAGGCGCTCCTCGGTGCTCTGCGCGGCGGACTGGCCTCGATCCTGGTGACCGACATCGAAAGTGCACGCTGGCTCGTTGCGCAAGCTCCTGCAACGGCGACCTCCAATGGAAAGGTATTTCAGTGAGGGTTTTACCGAAAGTGGCTGTCGCGGCATCGCTTGCGACAACCTTGGTGCTGTCCGGCTGCGCCGGAGCCGGCTCGTTCGGTGGTGACGGTGACGGCAAGACGATCACCGTCGCGATCGTCTCCAATTCACAGATGTCCGACGCCATTTCGCTCGCTCCGGAGTTCGAGGCGGAGAACCCCGGTATCAATCTGAAGTTCGTGTCGCTGTCGGAGAACGAGGCGCGGGCCAAGATCACCGCCTCGGTCGCCACCGGCGGCGGCGAGTTCGACGTGGTGATGATCAGCAACTTCGAGACCCCGCAGTGGGCCGAGAACGGCTGGCTGACCAACCTGTCCGAGTATGCCGACGCAACACCGGGCTACGACGAGGACGACTTCATTCCCACCCTGAAGGAGTCGCTGTCGTACGAGGGGAGCATGTACTCGGTGCCGTTCTACGGCGAATCCTCCTTCCTGATGTACCGGAAGGACCTGATGGAGGCTGCCGGCATCACCATGCCGGAGGAGCCCACCTGGCAGGAAGTCGCCGACGCCGCCGCGAAGCTCGACAGCCCGGACGTATCGGGAATCTGTTTGCGCGGCAAGCCCGGTTGGGGTGAAGTACTCGCCCCGTTGGATACCGTCATCAACGCATTCGGTGGTCGGTGGTTCGACGAGAACTGGAACGCACAGCTCAACAGCCCAGAGGTGGAACAGGCCGTTCAGTTCTACGTCGACCTGGTCCGTGAGCACGGTCAGGCAGGCGCAGCGACGAGCGGTTTCAGCGAATGCGGAACGCAACTGTCGCAGGGAAATACGGCAATGTGGTACGACGCCACATCTGCAGTGTCGGTCCTCGAAGACCCGACGTCTTCGAACGTCGTCGGCAAGATCGGATACGCCAAGGCACCGTCGGCCGCCAAGGGCGACAACGGGTGGCTGTACTCCTGGGCCCTCGGAATCCCGAAGACGTCCGAGAATCCGGACGACGCCTGGAAGTTCGTCTCGTGGATGACCAGCAAGGAATACCTGAACAAGGTCGGCAACGAATTGGGTTGGGAGCGAGTGCCTCCCGGCAGCCGTCTGTCGACCTACCAGATTCCCGAATACGAGGAGGCGTCCGCTGCGTACGGTCAGGTCACCCTCGATTCGATCAACGGCGCGGATCCGAACAATCCCACGGTGGATCCGGTTCCGTACACCGGAGTGCAGTTCCTGACCATCCCCGAGTTCCAGGACCTCGGAACCCGTGTCAGTCAACAGATCAGCGCCGCAGTAGCAGGACGAATCAGCGTCCACGACGCGCTCGAACAAGCGCAGCAATACGCCGAAGTGGTCGGTAAGACGTACCAGGAGGACCAGGGATGACCACCACCGCAACACGATCGGCGCAGGCCGATTCCGAGGAGTTCGTACCGAGACCGAGGACGATCTCCAAGGCCGAAGGGTGGCGTCGCCGCGGCCCGCTGCTGCCGGCCATGGTGTTCGCCATTCTCGTCACCCAGGTTCCGTTCCTGTTCACGCTGTACTACTCGACGCAGTCGTGGAACCTGGTTCGACCGGGTTCGCAGAAGTTCAACTGGCTCAACAACTATGTGGCAGTCTTCCAGGACAGCCAGTTCCGTGAGGTCGCCCTCAACACGGTGATCATGATCGTCGGAACCGTCATCATCTCGGTGGTTCTCGGGTTGTTCCTGGCTCTGCTGTTGGACCGGAAGTTCATCGGCCGCAGCCTGATTCGCACCCTACTGATCACCCCGTTCCTCATCACCCCGGTCGCCGGCGCGTTGATCTGGAAGACCACGATGTTCGATCCGGTCTTCGGCCTGATCAACTTCGCGCTGAGCCCGTTCGCTGTCGATCAGATCGACTGGGTCTCGCGCTACCCATTGCCCGCCGTCATGGCGAACCTGATCTGGCAGTGGACCCCGTTCATGATGCTGCTGATCCTGGCCGGCCTGCAGTCGATGCCGAAGGACATCGCCGAGGCGGCACGGGTCGACGGGGCAGGGCCGGTCAAGCTCTTCCGTGAGCTGACCCTCCCGCATCTGCGCCGATTCATCGAGCTCGGTGCGGTGCTCGGGGCCATCTATCTGGTCAACACCTTCGACGCGGTCTACATGATGACCTCCGGCGGACCGGGTGTGGCGAGCGCGAACCTGCCGTTCTACATCTACCAGCGAGCGTTCCTCGGCTTCGACATCGGCCAGGCCGCGGCCATGGGCGTCGTCACCGTCGTGGCCACCATCATCGTCAGCACCCTGGCGCTGAGACTGATCTTCAAGAGCTTCAGCGGAACCGAGGAGGCTGCGTGATGAGTACCGCAACTGTAGACAAGACAACTACTCCCGCGCCGATCAAGCGCAAGACCAAGTGGGGCCCGGGTTCCATCTGGTCCTTCGTCGCCTGGGTCGCAGGCATCGCGTTCTTCTTCCCGGTGCTGTGGATGGTCCTCACCGGTTTCAAGCAGGAGGCCGACGCCTACTCCGACCCGCCCAAGCTGTTCTTCACACCGACCCTCGATCAGTATCGAGGGGTCCTGGAGAGCGGCATCGGCACGACGTTGCTGAACTCGGCGTTCGCGACCGTCGTCTCGACGATCTTCGTTCTGCTGCTGGGTGTTCCGGCCGCCTTTGCTCTGTCACTGCGACCGGTCAAGAAGACGAAGGACGTGCTGTTCTTCTTCATCTCCACCAAGATGCTGCCCGTCGTCGCCGCGATCGTCCCGCTGTACGTCATCGTCGGTGACATCGGAATGCTCGACAACATCTGGACTCTGGTCGTGCTGTACACCGCGATGAATCTTCCGATCGCCGTGTGGATGATGCGATCGTTCTTCCTCGAAGTGCCGAGCGAACTGCTCGAAGCCGCGAGTATGGACGGCGCGTCACTGTGGACCTCGGTACGTGAGGTGATCCTGCCGCTGGTTTCGCCCGGCATCGCGGCCACGTCGTTGATCTGCGTCATCTTCTCGTGGAACGAGTTCTTCTTCGCGGTCAACCTCACTGCCGTTCAGGCCCAGACGATTCCGGTGTACCTCGTCGGATTCATCACCGGTCAGGGCCTGTACTGGGCCCAGCTTTCCGCAGCTGCGACGTTCGCAGCACTTCCCGTCGTCCTTGCCGGATGGTTCGCGCAGAACAAGCTCGTGCGCGGCCTGTCCTTCGGCGCAATCAAGTAGGAGAAAGTCCCATGGCTGCAATCACGTACAAGAAGGCATCCTGCGTCTACGAAGGTGCCGACAAGCTCGCCGTCGATTCACTCGACCTCGACATCCAGGACGGCGAATTCGTCGTGCTGGTCGGGCCTTCCGGCTCCGGCAAGTCCACTGCCCTGCGGATGCTCGCCGGCCTCGAGGAGATCGACGGTGGTGCCATCGAGATAGGTGGCAAGAACATGGTGGGTGTGCCGTCGAAGGACCGCGACATCGCGATGGTGTTCCAGAACTACGCCCTGTACCCCAACAAGACCGTCGGGGAGAACATGGGTTTCGCCCTGAAGATGCGTGGTGTGTCCCTCGAGGAGCGCACGAAGAAGGTGGCCGAGGCCGCAAAGATCCTCGACCTCACCGAGTACCTCGACCGCAAGCCCGGCAAGCTCTCGGGTGGTCAGCGTCAGCGAGTTGCCATGGGGCGTGCCATCGTTCGTGAGCCGCAGGTGTTCTGCATGGACGAGCCCCTGTCCAACCTCGACGCGAAACTGCGAGTCCAGACGCGTACGCAGATCGCGGCGTTGCAGCGCCGGCTCGGCACCACGACGGTCTACGTCACGCACGACCAGGTCGAGGCCATGACGATGGGCGATCGTGTTGCCGTGCTGCGCGGCGGCAAACTGCAGCAGTTCGCCTCTCCCACAGACCTGTACGACAACCCCGTCAACGCATTTGTCGCCGGCTTCATCGGCTCGCCTGCAATGAACCTGATGACGGTTCCCATCGGCTCGGGTGGCGTTCAGATCGGCTCGTTCCTGCTTCCGCTCGAACGCGACGAGCTGACCAAGCTCGCCGGCCTGGGTCTCGACAACGTCACCGTCGGGCTACGCCCGGAGCAGCTCGGCATCGTGCAGGGCGGCGGCGAAGGCTTCGAGGGCAAGGTGGATCTGATCGAGGAACTCGGCAGCGAGTCCTACCTGTACGCGCACCTGGACGACCCGAAGGTCAAGGGTCTCGATGGGGGACCGGTGTCGTTGGTTGCGCGTTCGGCCGTCCGAGCCCCGGCCAAGATCGGCGAGAGCATCGGGCTGACGCGACTCGACGGTGCGATCCACCTCTTCCACCCTGAGACGGGGGAGCGCATCTAACGCGGTTGGTACGGGGATCTTCTGGACAGGATCAGCGCCGTCAGAAGCGCTGCGCCCCAGAGCAGGAAGATGCCGTCGAAGAACAGGTGACCGTACTTGACCGATCGGTTCTCGTCCGAGACGACCAATCCGATCACTGCTCCGCTGAACGACGCACCGCCCCAGAGAATCAGCAGTACCGAGCCGGGCCAGGATATGCCGAAGATCAACGACGGCACCCTCGTCCGGTTCTGTGCTGCCAGGCGCGGCCGGTTCAGATAGGCGAGGGCCGGGAGAATTGCTGCGGCGAGTTTGACGAGGGCAAGCACCAGCAGTCCCGTTCGTGCCGTTGCCGGTTCGGAGTCGGCCCACTCCGTGGCGAAGGCACCGACGGTGTCGAGCATCCATCGACCACCTGCAGCCCAATAGGCGGAGAACGCGGCGTGAATGATCCCCAGTACGCACGCGATCGCAAAGAATCGGATGGCCACGGTGATCGAGGCTAGCCGAGTTGCCACCCCCGTTCAGGGGTAGCGAGGAACTGTTCATCTCCCCTACCGTGGCGGTGATGGGCATCACAGGCGCAGGAGGAAACATGGGCGACTCGGCTTATACGGCATTCAAAACCGCACGCGATCTTTTGCTCGACACCTACGGCGACTACGACCGTGCGGTAGCGACTTTCGAATGGCCGTCGTTCGGCGAGACGTTCAACTGGGCCATCGACTGGTTCGACGCGATTGCCCGTGGCAACGACGGCACCGCGCTGTGGATCGTCGAAGAGGACGGCAGCGAGGCCAAATACAGTTTCGACGACATGGCGCGTCGCTCCGATCAGGTGGCTCGTTGGCTCGAACTGCAGGGAATCGGCCGCGGCGACTCGGTGATCCTGATGCTGGGCAACCAGGTGGAACTCTGGGAGTCGATGCTCGCGGTGATGAAGCTCGGAGCGGTGCTGATGCCGACGACCACTGCGATCGGGCCCGCGGACCTGACCGACCGAATGGTGCGCGGCAATGCTCGCGCCGTGATCGTGAACCCCTCGGACACCGGCAAATTCGACGACGTGCCCGGAGACTATCTGCGAATCGCCACTACCGCCCACGACGGTTGGGTCGACTATTCGGATGCCCGCTCCGTCGAGGCCAAACCGTTCGAGTCCGTCACCGCACCGACCGACCGCCTGCTGATGTACTTCACCTCCGGTACCACCAGCAAGCCGAAACTCGTCGAACACACTCAGATCTCCTATCCCGCTGGGCATCTGAGCACGATGTACTTCCTTGGGCTACGCCCGGGCGACGTGCACCTGAACATCAGCTCGCCCGGCTGGGCCAAGCACGCCTGGAGCTGCTTCTTCGCGCCATGGATTGCCGAAGCGACCATCTTCATCTACAACTATGGCAAGTTCGACGCGAAGGCATTGCTCGAGCAGATCCGCCGCGCCGAGGTGACAACGTTCTGCGCGCCACCGACCGTGTGGCGCATGCTGATTCAGGCAGACCTCGCCGGCGGGGGTGGTTCACTGCGTGAGGCAATCGGTGCCGGCGAGCCGCTCAACCCAGAGGTGATCTCGCGGGTACAGCAGGACTGGGGCCTGAACATCAGGGACGGCTTCGGCCAGACCGAAACCACTGCGCTGGTTGCCAATACGCCGGGTGCGGTGCTGAAGTCCGGATCGATGGGCCGGCCACTACCCGGCGTCCCCGTGGTGATCGTCGACCCCACCACCGGCGAACTGGCCGACGAGGGAGAGATCTGCCTCGACCTGGGCCAGAATCCGTTCAACCTGATGACCGGCTATCTCGGCGACCCCGAACGCAACGCTGCCGTCATGGCCGACGGTTATTACCACACCGGTGACGTCGCATCGCGGGATTCCGAGGGCTACATCACCTACGTCGGCCGCACCGACGACGTATTCAAGGCCTCGGACTACAAGATCTCCCCGTTCGAGCTCGAAAGCGTGCTGATCGAACACCCCGCGGTGGCCGAGGCGGCCGTCGTTCCGGCTCCCGACGAGACGCGGTTGGCCGTCCCCAAGGCGTACGTTGCGCTCGCAGCTGGCTGGGAACCCAACGAGGACACGGCATTCGAGATCTTGAAGTACGCCCGCGAGCACCTGGCCCCGTTCCTGCGAGTTCGGCGTATCGAGTTCTTCGAGCTACCCAAAACCATCTCGGGCAAGATCCGCCGCGTGGAGTTGCGCGCCCGTGAGGACGCGGCCGTCGGACCACTGGACAGCGAGTGGCGTGACGACCAGTTCCCTGCGCTGAAGAGGTGACGTGAGCGCCCACTATTGGCTGCTGGAGGCGGGATCCCGATTCTCGAGGCGAATTGTGGACGCTCAGATCAGTTGTGGGTGGGGCCGGCAGGGTCGGTTGTCGTAGGTGACGTGAGCGCCCATTATTGGTTGCTCGCGGCGGGATCCCGATTCTCGAGGCGAATTGTGGACACTGAGCTCAGTTGCCCCAGAACCGCTCGAGGAATTCGAGCACCTCGTCCGATGCGGCCATCGTCGTCGCATGGTCGAAGCCGCGAACGATGTGCAGTTCGGAGTCGGGCACCAGGGCGGCGGCGGCACGGGTGTCGCCCAGCCGGGTTCGATCCTCGCTGCCGACGTAGAACAGCGACGGTGGGGTGAAGTGCTGCAGGACCTCGTCGGGTAGGCCGGGATCGGCGTCGCATGCGCGGATGTACGCGGCCATGGCCTGAGCATCGTTGGCGGAGAACACCGCTCGTGTTCCCGGGTCGATGGGGAACATGCGGTGCTCGTTCCATGCCTCGAGGAACCCGTCCATGCCGCTGCGCTCCAACACGTCCGCGCAGCCCGGGAAGAACAGCCTGTCGAACGCTCCCGCCTGAGCGCCGTGACTACCGCCGCCCACCGCGAGTGAACGCACGCGTTCGGGCCTCGCTGCCGTCAACGCGAGGCCGGCTCTCGCACCGAACGAATAGCCGAGATAGTCGACGGTCGGAGCGCCGACCGCGTCGAGAACCGCGGTGAGATCGCCGACGATGTTGGCCATGGAATAGGCGTCGGGAGTATGGGGCTTCTCGCTGCGGCCATGACCGCGGCTGTCGACCAGAATGAGCTGCCGAGTCCCGCGCAACGCCTTCACATATCCGAACGTCCGCCAAATCGTGTGCGTCAGGAAACTGCCGTGCACCATCAACAACGGCGGCCCGGACCCCACCACCGTGTACGCGATCTGCGTCCCATCATCTGCATTCGAGGCATATTCCACCTCCCGATTCTGACCCTGGACGTCCACTCAACGTGACATTGACCCCCGAAAAGGCCACCGAACGTCACATTGACTCCTCCCGGGTGGGTGTTTCCGCGGCCGACTCGGCCGACTCGGTGGGCTGGGCGATCGGCGTCAGGTCGATGGTGCGGGTAGGGGCGATCGCGTCGAGGAACGGGCGATCGTGGCTGGCGATGATCAGCGCACCCTCGAATGTGTTCAGTGCGTCGATGAGGTGTTGGCGGCTGGTGATGTCGAGGTTGTTGGTGGGCTCGTCGAGCATCAGTAGTTTCGGTGCAGGCTCCGCCAGCAGGATTCGTGCCAGTGCGGCTCGCAGTCGCTCGCCTCCGGAGAGGGTGGCGACGACGGCATCGGCGTCGGATCCGCGGAAGAGGAATCGCGCCAGTTGCCCACGGATCTGTTCGGCGGTGGCGTGCGGGGCCACGTCGGCGATGTTCTCGGCAACGGTGCGTGATTCGTCGAAGATGTCGAGGCGTTGCGGAAGGTATTTCCACGGCACTTCGGCCTCGGCGGCGTCGAGACTGCGCAGCAGGGTGGTCTTGCCGCTTCCGTTCGGCCCGACGAGCGCGATGCGTTCGGGACCGACGATGTGAACGTCGTCATGAGTCAGAACTACCTGTCCCGGATGAACTTTGGTTGCGGGCAGGTCGACGCGTATCTCGCGGTCGTCGCGCAGGAGATCCTCGGCGGCAGACAGGGACGTCCGGGCATCGTCGACGCGATCGCCGTGGGTACCGCGTAGTTTGCCGGCCGATTCCTGTGCGGCCCGCTTGCGTCTGCCCGCAAGGATCGGAGGTACGCGCTTCTGCTCCGACATCTTCTTGCCGTAGCGCAACCTGCGATCGAGTTTGATTTGTGTGTCGACCAATTCGCGTTCCTGCTTGCGCACGTCGTTCTTGGCGTCTCGGACGCTCGCCCGAGCGGCTTCCTGCTCGGCGTCGATCACCGATCGGTAGTGCGTGTAGTTTCCACCGAACAGGCGTACTCGGGAGGTGCCGCTGCGTTCGGCGCGGACCTCGGCGATGGTATCGACACGCTCGAGCAATTCGAGGTCGTGGCTGCAGACGACGAGCACCCCCGAGCATCCGTCCACGGCCGCATACAGTCGTTCTCGTGCAACGCGATCCAAGTTGTTGGTCGGCTCGTCCAAAAGCAGTACATCTGGTTCGGCGAGCAACTGCGCGGTGAGAGCCAGCAGCATCGCTTCGCCACCGGACAGCGTGCCGACCGGTCGATCCAGGTCGCCGAGGGAGCCGACGATGCCGCCCAGACCGAGCTTGTTCAGCAACGCCAGCGCGCGCTCCTCGACGTCCCAGGCCGATCCGACGATGACGAAATCGTCCTCGGAGGATGTGCCGGATTCGATGCGATGCAATGCCTTTCGGACCGAATCGATGGCCAGCACGCGATCCACTGGGAGCTCGGGGTCGAGTGCGATGTCCTGACGGAGATGACCCAGGACGCCGGGCATCGAGATCGAACCGCGCTGCGGCGTCAGTTCTGCGGCGAGCAATCTCAGAAGGGTCGACTTTCCGGCACCGTTCGATCCGACGAGACCTGTTGTGCCGCTGGGGAAGATGGCCGACAACGCGTCGAACACGGGGTCGCCGTCGGGCCAGGAGAACGTCAGATCGGAGACAGAGAGGGAAGATGAATGAGGCATGGATGCTCCAAAGGTGTGCGTGCGGTCGAACTGCAGGCGTCTAGAACCTTTGAAAGAGCAATGGCCTCTCCGAATCTGTGGGCAACAAGGCGATCTCCACGCTAATGCCGAACGTGGGCAATCCGCAAGCGATTTAGACCGAGGGCCCCTTCTTGCGGAGTTCGTCCACAGTCGACATGGCTCCGCGCAGTTCGTTCAACCAGTCCTGCGTGTGCTCGCCGACCAACTTCACGGCCCACGACAGAGCGTCTGCACGAGACCGCGCGACTCCGGCATCGACGAGGGTGTCGAGGACGCGTCGTTCGGGCTGACGCAGGCGGGTCATGACCGGGACGGCCAGGTGGGTGAACAGGACTACCTCGGAATCGGTCCGAACGCCCCAGGCGACCTTGCGTCCGTAGCGCTTCTCGGCCTCGTCGGCAATCTGCATGCGCTCGGCCCGGGTGCCTTCTCGGAATCGGGCGATGCGGCCTTCGGTGGCGGCAGGTGAACTGCCCTCCTCGGTGGCCAACGTCCCGACCACAACGATCTCTTCGCGATCCACCTCGACCGACGCGGTGCCCTCGAACCAGCTGTCGGGCAATCTGCCGCCGAACCAGTCGCCGGCATCGGTGGCGTCGGGAACATCTGCGTGCTGCCAGCCGCCGGGGCGACCGAACGAGCGTCCATTGGGTTTCATGGTGACTCCTCTGTAGGTTCCGTAATACTAATTACATAATTACACCCCATCTCGGGTTCGCGCCACCGCCGATTCGTCGGAGGCCTGGGGCATGATCGACTCCGTGCGCACAACGAGAAGACCGACGACTCTGGCCGCAATCGTGTCCGTGCTGGCCCTGGTGGTCGCTGCCTGCGGAAACAGTGGGCCCGATCAGCCGCAGACGGTCGCCGAGCAGTTCGCAGCCGCCGTCAACAGCTCGAACATCGATCAGGCAGCCGCGCTGACGACCGATCCCGCGGGCGCGAGCGCCGCGCTCACCCAGCTGTACGACGGGCTGTCCGGCGGCGGAACGGTGACGGCCACTCCCGATTTCGAGGCTGTCGACGCGAACGAGGATGCGGGCACGTTCACGCTGAACGCCGGTTGGCGCTTCTCGACCACCACCGACGGCACGGCGGAACCGGACGGCCAGCCGAAGGAGTGGAACTACACGACGTCTGCGACCGCGGCAGAGACTCCGCAAGGGTGGAAGATCACCTGGGACCCGGCCATCTTGGTCCCCGGACTGACGGCCGATTCCTCGGTCCGATTCACCCCGACCGACGCGCTCGTCGCGCCCAAGGTTTTCGATGCCAGCGGCGGCGAGCTCATGTCGCAGCAGGTCGTCACCCTCGTCAACGTCGATGCGACGGCCGATCCGGTGGCCGTCGCCGCTCTCGTCGGATCCGTCGTTCCCGGGATCACGGCCCAGTCTGTTGCGTCGTCTGTTGCTGCTGCACAAGGTGATTCGGCGACCATAGTCTCGCTCCGTCAGGCGGATATCGATCCCATCGGAGCGCAGCTCGCGGCCGTTCCGGGAGTCACCCTGGCACCACAGACTCGGCTGCTGGCCACCGATCGCAATCTTGTCTCGCCGGTTCTCAGCGACCTGACGACGCTGTGGGAACAGGAGCAGGCGGCCAATCGGGGCTGGGCGATCCAATCGGTCGCTGCCGACAACACCGTCACCCAGCTTGCCGGTCGCGACGCCTCCACCGGTGACGACATCGCGACCACCGTCGACTCGGCGTTGCAGATCAAGGCCGAGAACGCCCTGGCGTCGGTGCCGCAGCAGGCTGCGATCGTCGCGCTTCGGCCGTCTACCGGAGAGGTTCTCGCCGTCGCGCAGAACGCCGCAGCGGATGCGGAGGGCCCGATTGCTCTGACCGGTCTCTACCCGCCCGGGTCGACCTTCAAGACGGTGACCACCTCGGCTGCTCTGCAATCCGGTGCCGTCACCCCCGACACGGTGTTGCCGTGCCCGGCGACGGAAAACATCGAGGGACGTCAGATTCCCAACGACGACAACTTCGCGCTCGGCGACGTTCCGTTGCACACTGCCTTCGCGAAATCGTGCAACACGACGATGGGCCGACTCGGCGTCGCCCTGCCGCCGAACGGTCTGACCGACGCGGCCGCGCAGTACGGCCTCGGCGTCGACTACGTGACCCCGGGCCTGACGACCGTCACCGGTTCGGTGCCGTCGGCCGACACCCCGGCGCAGCGCGTCGAATCCGCCATCGGCCAAGGGCAGGTGACTGCGTCACCGTTCGGTATGGCGCTGGTCGCGTCGTCGATCGCGAACAACGGATTGCTCCCGCCGACGGTCGTCTCGGGTAAGCCCGGCGTGGGAAACATGCAGCCGGCAGCGGTGAACCCACAGGTCACCGAGCAGATCAAGGCCATGATGCGCGAGACCATCACCGGTGGTACGGCCACGGCACTGAACGACATTCCGGGGCTGCTCGGCAAGACCGGAACCGCCGAATTCGGGCCGAACAACGAAGGAGCGCACGGCTGGTTCGTCGGAATCTCCGGTGATCTCGCGTTCGCGGTCTTCGTGAACAACGCGGGAAGTTCGGCACCCGCTATCGAGGCTGCAGGACGCTTTCTGAGGTAACAGCGCGAGGTAAACGGACCACTCCGTATCTCAATCGTGACCGGCTCGTATGAATCCCGTGCTTGTTACTCGTGTGACTACAGTGAATATTGTGACTCATGAGTTCTATGAGTCGTGTCCGTCGTGGCCCGCGCAAGGTCCGCGGTCGCTACCTCGTCGCAGTTGCAGCATCGGCGACGCTGTCGGTCTCGGCCGTGTTCTGGATGGTCGACCGCCCACCGAGCGAGGCCGAGGTATTGGTCTCCAAATTCGTCGACGCGCTGGACAACCGCGATGTCGCGGCGGCGGCAGCACTGACGACGTACCCGAACGCCGCGACGGCAGCTCTGAATCAGATGTTCGACGGTTTGTCGGCCGACGGTAGATCGACGGGCGACTTCGACCTGACGCAGTACATGGATCTCTCCGACGAGAGCGGATTCTTCACGCTCGCGTCCGCCTGGAATTTCGGCGAGGGCAAGGACTGGAAGTACAGCGCTCAGGGCGCAACCAAGAAGCTCAGTGTCGGCTGGCGTATCGCGTGGGATCCGGCCACGCTCGTTCCGGATCTGACCTCCGGTGGGTCGGTTCGCTACACCCGCACCGACGCCGCTCCGCCGTTGATCTTCGATTCCGCGAACAACGTGCTGATGAGTGAGCGGACCATCAACGCCATCTCTCTCGACCCCGCCCAGATCAGTGATCCGGCGGCGTCGACTCAGCAACTCGCCGATGTCATCGACGTCGTCGCGCCGCTGATCACCTCCGAATCGCTACTGAAGGAACTCGATTCGGCCCACGGAGCTCCGATCACCGCAGTGACACTGCGCGACGACGACTTCGCCGTTCTCGAAGACGATCTGCGAGCGGTGCCGGGAGTGGTTGTCGCCCCGCAGCCGAAGCTCATCGTCGACGACCGTCGAATCACCTCCCCTGTGCTCGACTCCCTGCGCGCCGCATGGCAATCCGGCCGCGACGCCACCGCAGGCTGGGCCGTCGACACCTACACCGTCGACGGAACCGGTGAACGACGCGTGGGATTCCAAGGACCGGGCGGACCGGACCTGCACGCAACGCTCGATCCGCGCGTCCAACTCGCGGCCGAGAACGCTGTGGTGATGGCGGGTACATCCGCGTCGATCGTGGCGGTGTCGACGTCGACCGGTGCGATACTCGGTGCGGCACAGAACAGTTACGCCAACGAGCAGGGCGACGTGGTGTTCGCCGGCTCCTATCCGGCCGGCACCGCGTCGGAGTTGATCAAAGCCGTACAGGCCGATCGCGGCGACGACAGTGCGGAAGACGCGGCAGCACGATTGGGTCTGGGAATCCACTATGCGATGCCCGGTCTCGACGCCTACACCGGCACCCCCGCCGACAGCCGGAGCGCGATCGACGGTATTCGGAACGTCTCCACCGCATCCGGAGCCGAGGCGACGGTGACACCGTTCGGACTTGCCCAGATGGCAGCAGCGATCTCCCGCGGAAGCGCGCCCACGCCGGCCATCGTCGCCGGGCAGACTGCAGTGGCAGACCGCGCAGCCGAGCCCATGGGCCCTGACGCTGCAGCCCGCCTGCGTGAGATCGTGGCCGCATCGTCGAACAGCAGTGGTCTCGATACGTTCGACGGCGTGCAGGGATTTGCCGGAGAGAGCGGCGATGATCGCTTCGTGCTCGCGACAAGCGGCGATGTTGCCTTCGCCGTCTACATCGAGGACGCCGACGGTGGGGATCAGGCAGTGCGGATGACGAGCCGCTTGCTGCAGGAGATGGCGAACCCCGTCGAATAGGGGCTCGATCGTTAGGCACGGTAGTTTTGTCCGGTGACTGTGCTCGATTTCGGACTACTGGTGGTGGCCGGGTTCTTCGCCGGCCTCATCGGGTTCGTCACCGGGCTCGCATCCCTCGTGTCCTATCCGGCGCTGTTGGCGGTAGGGCTTCCCGCGGTCTCGGCGAACGTCACCAACACCGTCGCGCTGGTTGCTGCCGGAGTGGGTGCCACTACGAGCTCGTCGGCCGAACTCGCCAAGGACGGCAAACAGCTGATTCGCTACGCCGTCTACTCGGCGCTCGGCGGGACCACCGGGGCCATCCTGTTGCTCGTCACTCCGGAGGGATCGTTCGAGGTGATCGTGCCGTTCCTGGTCGCGATGGCTGCGATTGCGCTGCTGCTGCAGCCGAAAATCCGAACGCTGTCCGGCGGCAGGCAATTTCCGACGCTGTACCCGCTGGCGCTGTTCGCCGTCGCCATCTACGGAGGCTACTTCGGAGCCGGAGCCGGGGTTATCTTCCTGGCTCTGGCGCTGATCTGTACGTCCGATACGTTCTGGCGCGCAAGCATTCTGAAGAGCTTCTTCCTCGGCATCGCCAATCTCATTGCGGCGATCATCTTCTCGTTCTCCGGCCACGTGAACTGGTGGGCCGCTCTGGCTCTCGCAATCGGCTGCTTCGTCGGCGGTGCCTGCGGGCCACCGACCGTCAAGGTGATCTCGCCGATCGTGCTCCGCGTGGGGGTCGGCATTCTGGGACTCGGCCTCGCCGGCTGGTTGGGGTACCAGGCATTCGGCTGAAGCTGAGGATCAGTGGTTTCGTGCTTCGATGTGGGCGGGCATGCTCAGCAATGCCAGACCAATAGCGATCAGGGCCAGTAAACCGAGTGCTATGTAGGCACCCGAGTAGCTACCGGTCCATTCGGCGAGTACGGCACCGGCCCAGGGTGCCGACGCCATCGCGATGACGATCGGCGCGGACATGATTCCGCTGAGGTGCCCATATTCGCTCGGACCCCAGCGATCGGTGATGGCAGTGGCCTGCACCAGGGTGAACAAACCCCGGGCCAGACCGGCACCGATCGCTACGGCGATCAGAGTCACGACCGAGGTGGCGACACCGAGCAGGATGGTCGTCATGGCCGTTGCCGCGATGATGCCTACAGTTCGGACTCGGGTACCGGCGAATCGCTGCAGCGGAAGATAGCCGATGCGACCGAGGACCTGACCCGCTCCGCCGAGCCCGAGCGCTGTTGCTGCAAGAGCAGCGTCGGCACCGTGTTCGATCAGCAGCGGAACCAGATTGAAAACTCCGGCGAACGCGACGAAGCCGGTGACGGTCATCGCTGCGGTGAGCATGACGAACGGACGGCTACGGACGGTCGCTGCAGCGGTGGGCATCGCCCGCGTGCGTCTCGACCTGTCCGCGGACGGCCACTGTCCGCGCAGCCCGATCACGTGTGCGGGGACAGTCACGATCAGCAGAACGACTACGAGCACGAGATACGTTCGCCGCCAATCGGTATGGCTCGACAAGATCGCGGTCAGTGGGGCGAAGACCGTACTGGCAAGTCCCGCTGCCAGCGTGAGGATCATCAGGGCGCGGACGCGATCGGTGCCCCACCACCGTGTCAACGCCGCGAACGCGGGCGGGTACAGCACCGCTCCCATGGCGATACCGGCCATCGACCATCCGAGAAAGAACAACGGCAGGCTCGGTGCTGTCGCGACGAGAACCAACGCGGGTACAGCCAGAATGGAACCAGCGCTCATCACCCAGCGAGGGCCGCGCCGGTCCAGGATGCGACCGACAGGAATCCCGACCAGCGCTGCGACGAACTGACCGATCGAGAACGCGGCCACGATCGACGTCGTCGACCACCCGGTGTCCGCGGTGATCGCAGGCGACAGAACGGGGAAGGCGTAGTAGAGAATTCCCCAGCTGGTGATCTCCGTGACGCACAGAACCATGAGAATTCGGCGTCGCCCCGGGTGTGACTCCGAGGGCGACGTCGAATCGACTGTCACAGAATCAGTCACGAAGCGGTGCGCCGAGGCTGATCAATTCGGGAGCCGCCGGGGCACCGCAGCACCCACCGGTCGTGGGGGCGTCGGGCTCGTCGAACAGGCCGGCCCCACCGCAGACGCCCGTGTCGGGCAACGTCAGCTCCACTTTTCGCGCGCCCTCGTGATCGCCTGCCAGTTCGGCGGCGATGCTGCGCACCTGCTCGTATCCGGTCATCGCAAGAAACGTCGGCGCACGTCCGTAGCTCTTCATGCCGACCAGGTACAGGCCGGGCTCGGGCTGAGTGAGCTCCTCGACTCCGTGTGGTGACACCGAGCCGCAGGAGTGGATGTTCGGATCCACCAGCTCGGCGACGAACTTCGGTGCCTGCAGAGTGGGATCGAGATCGAGGCGCACTTCGGACAACCACGACAAGTCCGGACGGAACCCGGTCAGTGCGACGACGCGGTCGACGTTCTCGATACGGGTGCCGCCGTCGCCCACGAGGGTGAGCCGATCACCCTGCACCGCAACGGCTTCGGTGCGAAATCCGGAGACCACGGTGAGGTAACCGTCGTCGACGGCCTTCTTCGCGCGTTGGCCGAGTGCGCCGCGCGCCGCGAGTTCGTCGGCCGCGCCGCCGCCGAAGACCTCCGCGGTGACGCCTCGACGCACGGCCCAGGTGAGCGTCGTGCCGGGCTCGTCGGCGGCGAGCTCTGCGAAGGTGATGACGGCGGTCAGCGCGGAGTGACCGCTACCGGCGATGACGGTGTGCTTGCCCGCGAACTGGGAGCGAATCGTCGGATCGGCCAGATCGGGGACTCGGTAGTCGATGCGGTCGGCGGCGGCCTTCTCGCCGATGGCCGGAAGTCCCTCGCTGCCCAATGGATTCGGTGATCCCCAGGTGCCCGACGCGTCGACCACGGCGCGAGCGAGGATGCGTTCCTCGCTGCCGTCGGAGTGGCGAACATGCACCGACAGTGGTTCGGTGTCGCGTCCGGCGTCGACGACGCGGTCGCGTCCCCGGCGGGCAACGCCGACCACTTCGCAGTCGACTCGGACGGTATCGCCGAGCACAGCAGCGAGGGGCGCGAGATAGTGCTCCACCCATTCGCGTCCGGTGGCGTAGGTGTCGCCGTCCGGTGGAGTCCAACCGGTGGGTTCGAGCAGTCGGGCGGCAGCCGGGTCGACGACCTCGGACCACGGAGAGAACAGCCGCACGTGATTCCATTCGGACACCGCCGATCCGGCCGACGGTCCACGTTCGAGAACGATGACGGCAGAACCGGTTTCGGCCAGGTGCGCCGCGGCAGCGAGACCGATGGGGCCTGCGCCGACCACCACTACGGGGTATTCGTTCATGTCTGATCTACCTTTCCTCGTCGAACTAGAGTGTCCACTGCTGCGCGTGCCGTCCGGCCGACGCCGATGAGCGTCGCCGAGGCGGGGCCGGTCCAGTCGCCGTAGCCCAGGAACACCAGCGTCGCTTCGCCGCGGACGTGATTGCCGTCCAATACGATTCGTGATCCTTCGGTGTGCAAATGCAGCGGCTGCAGATGCCGCAGTGCGGGTCGGAATCCGGTGCACCAGAGGATTACATCCAGCTTCTCCGTCGTATGTCCGTCGGTGACGCCGTCGGTGGTGATCGCGGTGAACATCGGCCGGGCGTGCAGCACTCCGCGATCCCTGGCCTCCCGCACCGGCGGGACCATGACGATGTCGCCCAGACCTGCGACCCCGCCGGTATCGGGACCGCCTGCCGCCAGAGTGCGGGACCGATCGCTGGCGACATCGAACAGCACCCGACCGTCGACGTCGTCGGGCAGAAACCTCGGCTCGCGGTTGGTGAACCACAGGGTCTGCGCGACCGTGGATATCTCGGCAAGTATCTGAGCAGCCGAGTTTCCGCCGCCGACGATTCCTACTCGCTTGCCCACGAACTGACCCGGCGTTCGGTAGTCAGCGGCATGCAGCTGGGTTCCACCGAACTCGCGCATACCCGGGTAGCTCGGCCAGAACGGCCGAGACCACGTTCCCGTCGCATTGATGATTGCTGCGGCACCGTACGACTCGCCGTCGGTGTGGACTCGATAGCCCTCGGTCGTACGATGCACGGACTTCACGTCGACGGGCCTGTGCACCGGCAAGTCGTACTTCTTCTCGTACGCCCGCAGGTAGTCCACCACATGCGATGCCGGCGGAAAACCACTGTGCCACGCCGGCATCGGCCAACCGGGTAGTCGCGAGTACTCGGCCGGCGAGAACAGATGCAGTGACGGCCAGTAGTCCTGCCAGGACCCACCGGCGTGCGTCTGGTTGTCGAGGATGACGAAGTCCAGACCGGCTCGTCGCAGGTAGTAGCCGGCGGCCAGTCCTGCTTGACCGCCGCCGATCACTACCACCTCGGTGTTCATTCGGATCAGGTTTCCGCGCTGCGCAATCGGGATACCAGTTCTCCGACGCGGCCCGCGATGTCGTCACGCACCAGACGCATCCGCTCGATGCCGTCGATACCGCGTTCGGACGGTTCGTCGGTGTCCCAGTTCTCGAATCTGGGGCCGTCGACCACGTCTACCTTCGCCTCACCGCCGAGGGTGACGACGTAGTCCATCCGGGCGAGCAGAGCGGGGTCGATCGGTTTCGGTACTTCACCCGACAGATCGACGCCGACTTCGAGGAGCGCCTCGGCCGAGAGTGCATTGACCGTTCCGCCCGGCTTCGTTCCGGCAGAGTGGACTTCGACCGAATCGCCGACGGCCTTGCGCATCAGGCCGGCCGCCATCTGTGACTTGCCGCCGTTCTTGACGCAGACGAACAGCACGCTGGGTGTCGTCATGACGCCGAACTCTGCTTCGCTGGAACCAGTTCGGCGATCAGGTCTTCGATTCGACGCTTGATCTCGTCGCGAATCGGGCGGACTGCCTCGACGCCTTTTCCTGCCGGATCGGCCAGTGCCCAGTCGCGGTAGCTCACGCCGGGGAAGACCGGGCACGCGTCGCCACAGCCCATGGTGATGACGACGTCGGACGTCTCGACGGCCTCGGTGGTCAGGATCTTCGGCGACTGCGACGAGATGTCGATGCCGACCTCGGCCATGGCCTCCACCGCTGCCGAGTTGATGGTGTCCGCGGGAGCGCTACCGGCAGAACGTACCTCGACGGTATCGCCGGCGAGATGGGTCAGAAATCCGGCGGCCATCTGAGATCGACCGGCGTTGTGGACGCAGACGAAGAGAACACTGGGTGTGTCGGACATGGAGTCGTTTACCTTTCGAGCGCGGAGGCCGATGCCTCAGGCCGGTACGGTTGTGGTGGTCAGCTCGCTGAGCAGTTGACGGACACGAGCATCGAGATCGTCTCGGATCAGACGCACTTCATCGACGGTCTTGTCGTCGGGGTCTGTCAGTTGCCAATCCAGGTAGCGCTTGCCCGGGTAGACGGCACAGGCGTCGCCACACCCCATGGACACCACAACATCTGCAGCGGCTACCACGTCGTCGGTCAATGGCTTCGGGAATTCGCTGCCGAGGTCGATGCCGAGTTCCTCCATGGCCTGCACCACGATCGGATTGATCTCGTGGGTGGGGGCCGAGCCAGCAGATCGGACGTGGACAAGTCCCCGTGCGTGGTGCTCGAGCAAGGCTGCGGCCATCTGCGACCGTCCGGCGTTGTGGACGCAGATGAACAGCACCTCGGGCACGAACTTCGGTGCGTCGCCTTGTGATTGGGCGAGTGCGGTGAGGCGGTCCGCGGCGAACTTGCCGGCCAATGTGGTCAGGTGAGTGTGAATTTTCGAGGTTCGACGCAATGCGGTGTAGGACTCGAAGACGTAGCGCTCGACGGTCTGGGTGGAGAAGATACCCTCGTATTGCGCAGCCAGTCGTGCGGCAGTGCGCGAGAGGATCGCCTGTGGCATCAGTAGCTCGGGCTGGGCGCGGTGGCTCCTGGCAAAAGTGTCTTCGGACATCAGGACTCCTTTGTCGCTGTGGTCACGGACGTACTGGGGGAGAAGCGCTTACGCAGAACAAGTGAGACATAGACGAGGCCGACCAGGACCGGCACCTCGATGAGCGGACCGACGACCCCGGCGAGCGCCTGCCCGGACGTTGCGCCGTAGGTGGCGATGGCGACGGCGATGGCGAGCTCGAAGTTGTTGCCCGCAGCGGTGAATGCGAGGGTGGTAGTGCGTTCGTAGCCCAGGCCCATGGCGGCACCGAGTGCGTAACCGCCGCCCCACATCACCGCGAAGTAGACCAGCAGGGGCAGCGCGATGCGCACCACGTCCCAGGGCTGTGAGGTGATCCGATCACCCTGCAGCGCAAAGAGAACGACGATGGTGAACAACAACCCGTAGAGAGCCCACGGGGCGATCCTCGGGATGAATTTCTCCTCGTACCATGTGCGGCCCTTGGCGCGTTCACCGAAGAAGCGCGATGCAAATCCGGCTATCAGCGGGATTCCGAGGAAGATCAGCACCGATTTCGCGATCTGCCACGGCGACGCTTCGATCGTGGTCTGCTCCAGGCCGAGCCAGCCGGGCAGTACCGAGAGGTAGAACCATCCGAGGACGGCGAACATGAAGACCTGGAACACGGAGTTGATCGCCACGAGCACGGCCGCGGCCTCACGGTCTCCGCAGGCGAGGTCGTTCCAGATGATGACCATCGCGATGCATCGAGCGAGGCCGACGATGATCAGTCCGGTGCGGTACTCGGGCAGGTCCGGCAGGAAAAGCCATGCGAGAGCGAACATCAGCGCCGGTCCGAGGACCCAGTTGAGGACGAGCGATCCGATCAGCAGTCGCCTGTCGCCGGTGACGGTGTCGAGGCGGTCGTAGCGGACCTTGGCCAGTACCGGATACATCATGACGAGTAGGCCGACGGCGATCGGCAGCGACACCCCGTCGACGGAGATGGACGACAACGCGTCGTTCAGCTCGGGGATCATGCGTCCCAGGATCAGGCCGACGACCATGGCGACACCGATCCACACCGGGAGGAACCGATCGAGCGTGGAGAGTTTGCCGACGACGGCGGTATCCGTGGTGGTGCTCATACCGTGACCACCGTGGGGTCCGCTGCGGTGAGTACCGACGACAGTTGTTGCAAGGCAGCTGGAACGACCCAGTAGTAGACCCAGGTTCCGCGTCGCTCACAGTCGAGCAGCCCGGCTTCGCGGAGCACCTTGAGGTGGTGGGAGATCGTCGGTTGCGACAGGTCGAAAGCGGGGGAGATGTCACACACGCACGCTTCGCCGCCGGCGTGGCTGGCGACGAGGCTGAGCATCCGCAGGCGCACAGGATCGCCCAGAGCCTTGAACATGCGGGCCAGATCCCCGGCCCAGTCCACGGTCAGCGGTTCGTGGACGAGCGGCGAACAGCATGCGCCGGCCGAGGAAGTCCGGTCTTGATTCGACATTGGTCTATATTGACCCCTGTCGAATCAGCCGTCAAGTGAACAGTCGCTGAACCCGGACCAGACGGTAGAGGACGCCGAGCAGTGTCACAACGGTGCCGATCGCGATCGACGACAAGGGCAGCGTGGCAATGAGAACCAGGCACCCGAGCGCTCCGAGCGCCTGCAGGGGGCGCGGATAGCGTCGGTGTTCGGTGCCCTGGGTGTACGCGCTGACGTTGGCGACGAGGTAGTACAGCAGCACTCCGAAGGACGAGAAGCCGATGGCGTCACGAAGATCCACGACGAGAATTGCGGCACTGACGATCGCCGCCAGAGTGATCTCGGCCCGGTGCGGCACCGAGTAGCGAGGGTGGACCGCAGTCAGATACGACGGCAGATCATGGTGGCGGGCCATCGCCAACGACGTGCGTCCGATACCGGCGATCAAGGCCAGTAACGCTCCGAGCGCAGCCAGTCCGGCACCGATGCGCATGACGGGTGATGCCCACGAATACCCGGACGTCACAACGAGATCGACCAGCGGAGCCGACGACGAGGCCAGTAGGTCCGGGCCCAATACTGTCAACAACGTCACGGCAACCGCTGCATAGATCAGCAACGCGATGCCGAGTGCAGAGACGATGGCCCGTGGAATGGTGCGCTCGGGCCGCACCACTTCCTCGCCGAGGGTGGCGATGCGCGCGTAGCCGGCGAAGGCGAAGAAGAGCAATCCCGCGGACTGCAGAATTCCGTACCAGCCGTCCCCGGTGAGGGATCCCGACGTGCCCATGCCGTTGCCCGGCGAGCCGGCGCAGCCCAGAACCACCCCGACGACGAGGATGGCGAGTACCGCGGTGACGAGGATCTTCGTCAGCAGCGCCGTGCGGGTGATGCCGAAGTAGTTCACCACCGCCAACGCGACAATGGCAAGGATCGCAACGGCTTTCGTATAGCCGGAAGGGGCGACGTAGGCCGCGAACACCATCGCCATGGCCGCCGAGCTTGCGGTCTTGCCGATGACGAAGGTCCAGCCGGCGAGGAAGCCGGGCCACTCACCGAGTTGTTCGCGACCGTAGATGTACGTCCCGCCCGACGTCGGATACTGGGCGGCGAGTTGCGCGGAGGACGTCGCGTTGCAGAACGCGACGACTGCCGCGATGGCGAGGCCGATCAGCAAGCCGGCACCCGCTGCGGCCGACGCGGGAGCGAACGACGCGAACACTCCCGCCCCGACCATCGAGCCGACACCGATGACGACTGCATCGACAAGGCCCAGTCGACGGGCCAGCGGCTGTGGGTCGGTCATGCCTGGACCCGGATGTCGATCACGGCGACAACTGTAGAGGCCCCTCAACAGTGGCAACAGACCAGATGTCGGCCGCGGTCTACTTCTTCTGCTGGTACACGTCCGGAATTCCGTCGTGGTCGTCGTCCCGCGTCTCTTCGATGTAGAAGTCGCGGTACGCCTTGTTGCGGGTACGCAGAATGATCGACGCGATGGACGCAGCGATGATCGAACCGGCGAGCACACCGACCTTCACGTGATCGTCGCGCTGGGTGCCTTCACCGAATGCCAGATCGCCGATCAGCAGCGACACCGTGAAACCGATACCGGCGAGCATCGCGACGCCGAAGACGTCGAGCCATTTCAAGCCGGCATCGAGGGTGGCCCGGGTGAAGCGCGAGACCAGGTAGGTGGTGCCGAAGATGCCGATGGCCTTGCCGATGACGAGGCCGGCGATGATGCCGATGGCAATCGGGTCGGTCAGGGCGCTGGCCAGGCCGGAGAAGCCGCCGACAGTCACACCGGCTGCGCAGAAGGCGAACAGCGGCACAGCGATACCCGCGGAGATCGGCCGGATCTTGTGCTCGAAATGCTCGGCGAGACCGGGGCCCGCATCGGGGCCGCCGTTCGCCTTGCTCCGGATCACCGGGACGGCGAAGCCGAGCAGAACGCCTGCGACGGTGGCGTGGACACCCGACTCGTGCATGAGCACCCACGTCACCACGGCCAGCGGGATGAGCACCCACCACGAGCGGACGCGCATCTGCACGGCGACCGCGAACAGCGCGAGCGGGATCAGCGTCAGGCCGAGGGCGATGAAGTTGATGTCGTCGGTGTAGAAGATCGCGATGACGCTGACGGCCAAAAGGTCGTCGACCACGGCCAGAGTCAGCAGGAAGGTTCGCAGCGCTGTCGGCAGATGCGTGCTGATCACAGCGAGAACGGCCACGGCGAACGCGATATCGGTCGCGGTGGGAATGGCCCAGCCGAGCAGAGCGCCATCCCCGGTGCCGAGGTTGAACAGCACGAAAATGACTGCGGGAACGACCATTCCGCCGACGGCCGCGGCCACCGGCAATGCGGCGCGTGCCGGATCGCGCAGATCACCGGCAACGAACTCGCGTTTGAGTTCGAGTCCGACGACGAAGAAGAAGATGGCCAACAGCCCGTCGGCGGCCCACGTCGACAGAGTCAGATCGAGATGCAGAGCCGACGGCCCGACGCGAGTGCTCATCAATGTGTCGTAGGCGGCGGACCACGGTGAGTTGGCCCACACGAGCGCGACCACGGTGGCAACGAGAAGCAATGCGCCGCCGACGGTCTCTTTGCGCAAGACCTGTGCGATGCGGTCGGCCTCGGACCAGGAACCGCGAGAGAACAGCGGCAATCTCTCTTTGGGGATCGGTGAATCAGACACGGGAACAACGCCTTTCGGTAGCAACGTCGTGCTGAGCGCGTCCGCCGAGTCGACGGACATGTGCGCAGCACAGAACTATTGCCGACCAGACTTCCCGGCGCACCGTGGATGATCCTATCGCGAAAAGGTCCCTGTCACCGAACCGAGGGAATGAATCTGGCGATCGCGCGCCAACCGAGCAGCAGAATCGCGGTCGAAATCGTCGCAACGATGATGAACGCGGTAGCGGTTCCCTGACCTGTCGCCGTGCGCAGGATCATGCCTCCGACGACCGTGGTGACCCACACCAGAATGCCCGTCGGAACAACCAGGAACGCGTCGAACTTGTTGCGGTACAGAGCGAACGTAGCGATCCAGCCGAAGACCGCACCGACGACGAACGGCCAGGCGGTGTGGAAAAGTCCGGACAGCGCGGTGGCTTCGTCGTGACTGCGACGGCCGATCGCGGCGAACAGCACGATCATGACGAGATCGAGGACGGCAGCGACGGCCGGGGAACGAAACTTCACGGGCCCACTGTAGGACACCGACGCGAACGGCCCGCGCCTACGAGTGCAGGTGCGGGCCGTTCGATGCCACTGGATCCCGCCCCCAGGTCCGGATCAATGTGGGTTTCAGTCGGTTGGACTGCAACAAAGGCGCATTGATCCGGAAGGAGAGGGGTGAATCCGGAAGGCGTGAATCCGGGAGGCGGGGGTGAAACTTACGCCTGGAGGCCGGCCTCGATGTCGAGGTTCAGTGCGATCTTGTCGCCGACGACTGCGCCGCCGCCTTCGAGGGGCATGTCGATGCTGATGCCGAAGTCCTTGCGGTTGATGGTGGTGCTGGCTTCGAAGCCTGCGACCGGTCCGTTGCCCATGCCGGCGTTGACGCCGTTGAACTCGAGCTTGAGGTCGATGGACTTGGTGACGCCGTGGAGGGTGAAGTCTCCGGTGACGACGAAGTCTCCGCCGTCGGCCTTGACCGAGGTGGACTTGAACGTCGCGGTCGGGAACTTCTCGACCTCGAAGAAGTCGGCGGTCTTGAGGTGGCCGTCGCGCTGCTCGTTGTCGGTGGTGATCGAGGTGACGTCGATCTCGGCGTCGACGGACGGGGTGCCGTCGGCGGCGACGGTGACGGTGCCGCTGAAGTTCTGGAAACGGCCGCGGACCTTGCTGACCACCAGGTGGCGGACGGTGAATCCGACGGTGGAGTGGGTGGGATCGATGGCCCAGGTGCCTGCGGTGAGCTCGGGAAGCGCGATGGCGGTGGTCATGAGGACTCCTTGTTGGGTTGAAGTTTCAAACTCATAGTACACAAGCGGACCGGGGTCCGTATATATTCCGGGTGAACGGACAGTGACGGATGCCATACCGAACGGCACGGGGCTACGCGGTCTCCGGATCGCCTTTGGAGTCGCGATCGTGCTCGGCGGCTCGGCCGAGATCGGAGGTCTCCTGCCGCTCGAGGGCGATGTCGAATTCGAGATCGGCGTGCTGGTGCTTACGGAACAGGACGAGGAACACGATCCACCCGACGATGGCGACCAAGATGAAGCTGACCCCGCGATAGACCAGGGCCGACGCCACTGCTTGAGATGCGGTGATGGACGCGGCGCTGGTCAGGAACGCGATGAGGGTGGCGTCGACGACCACCAGTCCGCCGGGTGCGAGCGGGACGGATCCGACGGCCTTGCCCGCCGCGAATGCGATGAACAGCCCGGACAGTCGTGGATCTGCGCCGACGGCGAAGCACGCGAACGCCAGGCACGCGACGTCCGCGAGCCGGTGCACGGCCGACCAGGACAGTGTGAGCGCGCCGTCCCGCTTGCCGAGCTGTACGGATTGGATCTGGCCGATGACCGTGTCGATGGCCTCGGCTCCGGCGTCGAGATCGTGGTTGCGGAACGCGTTGTACTTGCGCAGACCCCAGCGGGCGAACTGTTTGATGGACTCCGGGTGGTTCGAGATGTATCGGACAGCGGCCACGATCGCGATGACGCCGATGATCGGGAGCACCACGGTGAAGGTGTTGAACGAACTACCGACAACCAGTCCGCCGGCAACGCCGAGCACCGCCAACCCGGCCGCGGCGATGACGCCGGAGATGGCGAGCTGCCACGAGGCGACAACCGGACTCGCACCCCAGCGTCGGGTCTCGCGGTAGGTGAAGGCCGTCGAGAACACCTGGCCCGCGGGCAGAGTGAGCGACATTGCGGTGCTGCCGTAGATGACTGCGACGGACTTGCGTTGCCGCACCTGCACGCCGCCCGCGTCGAGCAGCTGCTTCTGGACTCGGCCGAACGCGCTGAGCGACACGGCTTGGGCAAATACGCACGCAGCCAGCCAGCCCCAATGGATTTCTCGTACTGCTGTCCAGGATTCGTGCAGCCGTGGCCACAGGTAAATCGCCTCGCCCACCAGCAGAGCGACCAGGGCAATTGCGGCGATCCACTTGACCCATCTCAGCCGGTTTCGCGGGCGCCGCGCTGCGGGTCCGCTGGTCGAGCTGGGGTCGGGCATCCTGTCAGACTAACCGTCACTCGAGGAGGAGTCGGGATACTCCACCGGCCAGGCCAGGTGGGTTGCCCGTCGTCGGCCACGCAGTTGCACCTGGTCGCCCAACTCCCACTGTTCCTGCTCCTCGTCGTCGGCGAAGTACAGGGCCGAGGTGGATGCCAGAACGCGTCCGGGCCGCAGTTTCGCCAGTTCGGTGAGCCGCGACGCCTCGTTGACCGGGTCTCCGATGACCGTGTACTCGAAGCGCTCGGACGCGCCGATGTTGCCGGCGACGGCCAGTCCCGCCGACACCCCGATGCCGATGTCGAGTCCGGTGATCTCGTCCAGAGCGAAACGCAGTTCACGCGCCGCGGCCAAGGCCGCGGTGGGAGCGTCGGGACGGTCGAGCGGTGCCCCGAAGATCGCCAGCGCCGCGTCGCCCATGAACTTGTTGACGAAGCCGTGGTGGCGTCCGACGACGTCGACGACCACCCGGAAGAACTCGTTGAGCAACACCACGACCTCACTCGGCGGGCGTTCCGACGCGGTGGCGGTGGATCCGACCATGTCGACGAACAGCACGGCGACGAATCGTGTCTCGCCGCCCAGCTCGGTACCGAACTGCAGTGCTCGACGCGCCACGTCCTCGCCGACGTGCTGGCCGAACAGCTGACGCAGGACGCGTCGCTCGGCGGATTCCTCCATCATGCGGTTGAAGCCGACCTGGAGGCGACCGATCTCGCTGCCGTCGAACACGTCGACCTCGACGTCGGTCTCGCCGCGTTGCACGCGTTCGATGGCGTTGTGCAGTTGGCTGATCGGGTCGGAGATCTGGCTCGCCGTGAGCATCGACAGGACGAAGGCCTGCACGATGGCCAGCACGCTGAGCAGGATGATGGCCACGGCCAGCGCGTTCGGCGAGAACACCAGGTCGGTCGTCAACTGGGTCGCACACAGCAAGATGATGCCGATGACGGGCATCAACGTGCCCAGTCCCCACGTCATGGCCATGCGGGTACCGACGCCGGGTGTCATCGTGCGGTCGAAACGGCCTTCGCTCAGTGCCAGTGCTGCGACCGGGCGCAGGATGCGTTCGCCGAGCATGTAAGTGAAACCGAAGGTGACGGTGGCGGCCATGCCGACGGTGACGATGACGGCGATGGACAGCGACGGCATCTCCGCGATGGTCAGCAGCACGAAGATGATGCCGCCGATGATCCACAGAATCAGGTGCACGATGGCCTGACGCAGCGGCGCGTGCAGCGTCGTCATCTGTTCCTTGCGGGTGGGCGGGCCGCCGCGGAGCTGCCACCTGATGACCGAGCGCAGCAGTGTGTACGCGTAGATCAGGCTGACCACCAGGGCAACACCCAGATACGCACCGAAGATGTACACGTTGCGGACGCGGTCGGCGACGATCGATTGCGACTCCGGAATGGGCAGACCGTAGCGAACGAAGGCGAATACGAGCACGGCACCGAACACATTGGCGATGAGCATCGAGAGCATATAGAGCGGCCAGCGACTCTTCAGGGTGAGCGAGACCGCTCGGAAAGATGCCAGCACAGGTTAAATTTAGCGGGTGAGCACCGACGAGTTGCGGGCGCAAGGTACGGGGGCGTCCCCGCGCCTCACTTCGGCCGCAGATTCGGTGCATCCGCTGGTACGGGTTGGGGCGGAATGGACGTGGCGACTGCTGGTCCTGTTTGCCGGATTCATCACTTTTGCCTATGTGATCGCCAAACTGAGCACGGTGGTCATCCCGCTGGGTCTGGCGCTGCTGGCGGCCGCTCTGCTGGTGCCGATCGTCGATTGGATGCAGCGTCGGGGAGTGCCGCGTGTCGCTGCGGTGATCATCGTGATCATCGCAAGCATCGGCGTCGTCGCCGGAATCATGACGTTCATCGTCGAGCAGTTCATCGAGGGGCTTCCACAGGTGGGCGATCAGTTCACCCAATCGATCAACAGCGTCGAGGAGTGGCTCAGCAACGGGCCGCTGCACATCAGCGAAGACCAGATTCGGCAGGCGACCGACAATTTGGTCAAGGTCATCCAGGACAACCAGGAGGCCGTCACCAGTGGGGCGTTGACCACGGCGACGGTGATCGGCGAAATTCTGACCGGGGCGCTGCTGACGCTGTTCACGCTGATCTTCTTCCTGTACGGCGGTGATCAGATCTGGCAGTTCGTCACCCGGCTGGCACCGACGAAGGCGCGCAAGAAGATTCGCACAGCCGGCATCCAAGGTTTCGGGTCGCTCGTGGGATACGTTCGCGCGACGGTGGCCGTCGCCGCTGCCGACGCGGTGGGCATCGGAGCCGGGCTCGCCATTCTCGGTGTACCGCTGGCACTTCCGTTGGCCTCGCTGGTGTTCATCGGCGCCTTCATTCCGATCATCGGTGCCGTGCTGACCGGATTCGTCGCAGTGTTCATCGCCCTGGTGACGAAGGGGCTCATCACCGCCGTCATCACCCTGGGCATCGTGATAGCGGTCATGCAGCTCGAAGGCCATGTGTTGCAGCCACTTCTGCTCGGCCGCGCCGTTCGGCTGCACCCACTGGCCGTCGTGCTGTCCATCACCGTCGGCATTCTGCTCGCGGGCATCGTCGGCGGCTTGCTGGCGGTCCCGATCGTCGCGGTGCTCAACACCGCCGTCCGGTCGCTGCTCGCCGACGACCCCGACGAGGTGTACGAGGAACTCGATGTCAGCGACACGCTGTACTCGGCCGAACCCAGCGACCCGGACACTCCTCCCGGTTCGTCCGAGCCCGATCGACTTGCCAAGGGGGAGCTGAACACTGCAGACCCGAAGACCGATGCGGACGACTGACCGAGTGCGGCCGACTCTGAACTCGGCCGATCCCGACAGCCCGCTGTGGCGTGCCTCGCAGGCCTTCCGTCTGGTGACTCTCGTGTACGCCGTCAGCTACCAGGCCGCGACCGTCGACAACTACACCAACCCGCGGCTGAGTTGGGCGTTGGTCGCCCTGATGGCCGTATGGTCCGGGGCTTCGGCACTCCTGCTCTCGCGGGCCACCCTGCCGCGCTGGCAGGTGGTGCTCGCAGATCAGATCATCGTGATCGCCCTGATGGCGTCGACGCGGTTGGTGGCCGACTACGACTGGTACAGCACCCGCCAGACCCTGCCCACCACCCTGTGGGCCACCAACGCCGTCATCTCCGCTGCAATTCTGTTGGGGCCCAAGGGCGGTATCGCCTCGGGTGTGGTGATGTCGTTGGTCAGTGCCCTGGTACGGGACCGGTTCGACACCGACCTCTGGTCGGACGCCACCGCCCCGGTACTGCTGTCGGCCGGGCTCGCGTTGGGATTGGCGTCGAACACCGCCCGGCGCGCGCACGAGGAATTGCGCAGTGCGGCACGGTTGGCCGCGATCACCGAGGAGCGTGAGCGGCTGGCCCGACAGGTGCACGACGGGGTTCTGCAGGTGCTGGCCCTCGTCCGCCGTCGAGGTCTCGAAATAGGTGGGCCGGCAGCCGAACTCGCGGAGCTCGCCGGTGAGCAGGAAGTCGCTCTGCGCGTGCTGATCTCCGAACAGTCGGCTCCGCGCGACGATCACACCGGATCGATCGTCGACGTGCGCGCCCTGCTGCGTACTCAGGCCGGTACGTCGATCTCGGTGTCGACTCCCGCCGACCCGGTGCTCGTCGAATCCGACGTCGCCGAGGAACTCGCTGCCGTTGTGACCACTGCCCTGTCCAATGTCGAGCTTCACGCAGGTGCCGATGCGAAGGCCTACGTACTGCTCGAAGACGTCGACGGAGAGCTGATCCTGAGCATTCGTGACGACGGCCGCGGAATACCCGCCGGACGGCTCGCCGCCGCCGAGGCCGAGGGCCGGATGGGCGTCTCGAAGTCCATCCTCGGCCGGGTCGAATCTCTCGGCGGTACTGCGATACTCGACACCGGAGAGGGCGAGGGCACCGAATGGGAAATTCGGGTTCCGCGAACGAGAGGAGCGAGATGACCGGCGACGAGAATCCGAACGCCGAGATCGCGGTGATGGTCGTCGACGATCACCCCATGTGGCGTGACGGCGTCGCCCGGGATCTCGAGGCCGCCGGATTTCGGGTGGTCGCCACCGCGGACGGAGTAGCCGCGGCCGGACGCCGCGCCCGAGCGACCACTCCCGACGTCGTCCTCATGGACATGCATCTGCCCGACGGGAACGGTGCCGATGCCACCGTCGCAGTGCTGGACGCGTCCCCGAAATCCACGATTCTGGTGCTCTCGGCATCGGCGGAACGCAGCGACGTGCTCGACGCGATCAAAGCTGGTGCGACGGGTTACCTGGTCAAGAGCGCATCGGCGGAGGAGCTGTTCGACGCCGTCCGCGCCACCGCAGCCGGACAAGCGGTGTTCACCCCGGGTCTGGCCGGTTTGGTTCTCGGCGAATTCCGGCGGATGTCGTCGTCACCGGAGCCGGAGTCCGATACCCGCCCCACGTTGACCGAGCGCGAGACCGAGGTGCTCAGACTGGTCGCAAAAGGGCTCAGCGCCAAGCAGATTGCGACCCGTTTGACGCTCAGCCACCGGACGGTCGAGAACCACGTGCAGGCGACACTGCGAAAACTGCAGCTGGCCAACCGCGTCGAATTGACCCGGTACGCCATCGAAAAGGGTCTGTAGGGGTTTGCGACCCGGCCCGACGGGCACTCTTGACCCCATGACCGACAACGAAGCAGTGGACACGACAGTCGATCCGGCCGAGCACACGAAGGGCGTCGACGCCGACCAGGATCAGACCGGTGACGAGCGCGCCGAGGCCATCGACGAATTCGACGGCCATCTGGACGGGTCGGGCGAGGAGTCCGAGCTTCCGACGCCCGAGCCGACCGAAGTGGCCGACAAGAGCGACGAGAAGACCGTCACCCGGTCCGAGTAGCCCCTACTGGGCACACAGCCTGCCGAGCGCGAATTTGGCGATCGGCAGGTAGGGAAGAACCAGCGGCAGCGGGCCGTCGATGGTGATCCACGCCCTGGTTCCACTGGGTCGTGAGACGACTCCGTGTGTCAGATCCACGCCGATGGCTCGGTTCTGGAACCATGCCGACCACGCCCACGTCCACGAGTGTTCGTCCACCGAGTGCACCTCGAAGTCGATCGGCACCCCCAACGGCCCCAGCACTCGGCCGGAGGTATCGGAGTCGAGGCGTTCACCGCGGTATTCGACGCCCATGATCTGCGGAGCCCAGGTCTTCCAGACCGTCGGGTCCATGTAACGCTCCCAGACCTCGGGTGCCGGGGCGTCGCCGGTGGATTGCAGTGTCACTCGCATAGCTCTCACCTACCCGCTGGTAGCGGTCTCCACACGGATATTCGCCGAACGTTCGGTCACCATCCACCGCCGTGGCATCGGGTGGACGTCCGGCGGGAGAGACTGAGCAGGTGCGCATCGTTCAACTGGCGAACTTCTACGGACCGCGGTCCGGCGGTCTGCGGACGGCCGTCGATCAGCTGGGATCGGGCTACGTGGCCGCTGGTCACGACGTGACGCTGATCGTGCCGGGTGCCCGGTGGAGTGAGACGACGCTGCAGTCGGGAGTGACGCGCGTCGAGGTGCCGGCGCCGAAAGTTCCGTTCACCGGCGGCTACCGTGTGGCCGATCCGCGACGAGTGGCCTCGATCGCGTCGGGTCTACGTCCGGACGTGATCGAAGTGTCGGATCGGCTGACCCTGCGCGGAATGGGCAGGTGGGCGTCGCGTCGCGACATCCGCAGCGTGATGATCTCTCACGAGCGCCTCGACCGGCTGCTGGCTCAGACGATGCCGATGCGATACGCCCGGCCCCTCGCCGACGCGGCCAACCGACGCACTGCCGAGTCGTACGACGCCGTCGTCTGCACCACCGAGTTCGCACAGCAGGAATTCGATCGAATCGGAACACCCAACGTCCATCGAGTCCCGCTCGGCGTCGATCTCGAGCTGTTCCATCCCCGACGACGCCGAGCCGGCGCGCGCTCGGCATGGCTGGGTAGCGCCGACCGGCTGCTGGTCCACTGCGGCCGACTGTCGGTGGAAAAGCATGTCGAGACCAGCATCGATTCGCTTGCCGCGCTCTGCGATTCGGGTATGCGGGCTCGGTTGGTCATCGCCGGCGACGGCCCCCGACGAGCGGGCCTCGAACGCCGCGCCCGCGGGCTGCCTGTCGACTTCCTCGGCTTCGTCGACGGCAGGTCGGCCGTCGCCGAGCTGCTCGCCTCGGCAGACATCGCCCTCGCACCGGGACCACACGAGACATTCGGCCTCGCGGCACTGGAATCGCTCGCCGCGGGCACGCCCGTCGTCGTCTCCGAAACCTCGGCACTGGCCCAGATCGTCACCCCGCAATGCGGTGGATCCTCGATCAACACCGCCGACGGCTTCGCAGCGGAAATCCAACGGCTGCTTCGACTTCCGGCCGACGGACGCCGGATCGCGGCGAGGGTACGCGCCGAAGAGTTCGGCTGGCCCGCATCGGTACACGGAATGTTGTCGGTTCTCCGCGGGCACGCCGCCTGAGAACTTCGCTACCCTGGGCCCATGGAGGCAAGGGATCTGCGAGTGTCCGATGCCGAACGCGAGCACGTCGGGCAGCTGCTGCAACGGGCAGTCGGCCAAGGCATGTTGTCGCTCGGTGAGTTCACCGAAAGAATGGACACCGCTCTGGCGTCGAAGACCCGGGGCGAACTGAACTCGGTACTCGCCGATCTACCGGGCATGCAGATCGCCGGCGAGCACCTCCCGTCGCCGAAACCCTTCGCCGATCCCACCCCACAACCGACGCCGCGCCGCGTCGTGCAGGAGCACTGGGGACACGGCGGCGGTACCCCGGACACGGTACGCGGCAGCATGTCCACCATCACCCGCAAAGGCCCGTGGAACGTACCGCGCCGGTTGAACGTGGTGACGCGGCTGTCGTCGGTGACACTCGACTTCACGCAGGCCGTCATGGTCAGCCAGGTCGTCGACATCCACGTCGACGACTACTGCAGCTCGGTCACGTTGATCCTCCCGACCGAAGCCACCGCCGACGTCAACGGCGCCGAGGCCGTCGCAGGTACCGTCACCAACAAGGTGCGCACCGGCCCGCCGTACGGACCGCTGCACGTGGTGCTCACCGGGAAGGTCCGCTTCGGTTCCCTCACCGTCAAGCACCCCTTCGGCAGCTCGTTCCGTAAAATTTTCGGATAGTCGGGCTGGACTACTCGAGGGATCCGAGTAGCACTACTCAGGCTATCGAGCCGCCCGGCCCGCAGGATCTATCCCATGACTTCTTCTCAGAACTCCGGGCTGGACCCGCAACTCGTCGCGCGCCTGTCCAGCCGCTTCGATTCCTTGGGCGACCACATGCGTCAGGTGGCCGTCGACCTGCATACATTGCAGTCGCAGCTCGGTACCGCACCCACTTCCGTGCCCGTTTCGGCTCCCGCCAGGCCACAGCCGGTGCCGCGGTCGTCTGCGCCGACCGTCCCTCCGCAGACGTTCTCGCCGCCCCAGATGCCTGCACCGCAGCAGCCCTATGCCGCGCACGGCCCGGTGTCGGCACCTCCGGTCACGCCGCCTCCTGCGGTCGGCCAGTCCATGGCAGCCCCGCCGTTGCGAGGGCCGGTGGTCGCGCCGCGGCCCCCCGCTCCGCCCCGTGAGCCGTGGTGGCAACGAGACGGCGTCATCAGTCGCCTGCTCGCCGTCGCGGGCGCAGGTGTCACGCTCGTCGGCGTCGTGATGCTGCTGGTTCTGGCCGCACAGGCCGGCTGGTTCGGGCCGCCTCTGCGCGTCGCCGCAGGCGGGGTGTTCTCCCTCGCACTGATCGGTGCCGGTGTGCGAGTGTTCGGTCGCTCCGGAGGACGCGTCGGCGGAATTGCTCTGGCCGCCACAGGTATTGCGGGTCTGTACCTCGACGTTCTGGCAACGTCCGTCCTGTACGGCTGGCTCGATCCGGTGATCGGCCTGATCGCTGCATTCGGAATCGCCGCTGCGGGAACAGCTCTCGCAGTGCAGTGGAAGTCGCAGCCGATGGCGGTATTGATTCTCGCCGGAGTCGCGGCGTGCGGGCCCATCCTGACCGACGGTCCGACCCTGGCCCTGATCGCGTTCTTCATCGCCACCTACGTTGCGAGCTTCCCGGCCCAGATCGGCCGTGATTGGCCGCTGCTGCAGATCGTCCGAACCCTTCCCCTCGTCGGCACGGTCCTGATAGCGCTGGTCGGCACCGACCTGTCCGCACCGACCGACTATCGACTGCTTCTCGTCGTCGTCCTGGTGGCCGCGTCCGGTATGGGTATGTCTCTGGAACTGCTGCGCCGCAACGTTTCCGACGTGGTGGCCACCGTCATGACCGCTCTGTCTGCGCTACCGCTTCTGATCTCGGCGAGCGTGTTCGATCGGTGGACCACCGTGACCGTGCAGTTGGTTCTGGCGGCCGCGGCACTGGCCATCGTGCTGCTGGTGCACTGGCTGCCGGCGCATGCCCGCACCACCGTCTCGATCATCGGTGCCGTGGCCATGCTGCAGGCCGCAGTCGGATCGACGACGGTCGACGTGCGTCCGGTCGTGCTGTTCGCGGTTGCCCTGGCGCTGTTCGCCGCGGCCCACCGCACCCGCTCGTCGTTGGCGTACCTGATCGGAAGCGCGTTCGGTGTGATCGGTGCGTTGACCTTCGTCTCGATCTCCCCGCCGGAGGCTCTCCTGGACTCCGATCACGCTGCCGGGAATGCGGGCATCATCATCGGCGGAATACTGCTCGCTGCAACAGCATTCGCGTTCGCCTATGTCCTGACCGAACTGAAACTCCTCGACGACGGAATGCAGACCCTCGCCATCGTCTCCGGAGTGCTCGCCCTGTACGGCCTCACCTCGGCCACCGTGAGCCTGGGAACCTCGATCGGCGGCAACACCACCGGATTCACCGCCGGGCACACCGCCGCCACGATCGAGTGGATGATCGCAGCATTCGCCCTGCTGGCCTTCGGGTTACGGAGTATTGCCCACGCTCACCTGGCACTGCTGGCCGGACTGTCTCTGACCGCCGCCTCCATCGCCAAACTGTTCCTGTTCGACCTCGTCGCCCTGGACGGCCTGTTTCGCGTCATCGCCTTCATCGCAGTCGGCTTGTTGCTGCTGATCGCGGGGACCCGATACGCCAAGGTGTTCGCGGACCGAGAGGGCGCGGTCACCTCCTGACCCCCACTGCCTACTGACCCCACTGCCCACTGACCCCCGCTGAGTGAATGGACCACTGCACACACGTCTCGACGGTGTGCAGTGGTCCATTCACGCGTTGCCGGGGAGGGGTGCCTCCCAGCTGTGACGACTCGCGTCAGCGTGAGCGGTTGCGCTCCCGAGCCAACAGTTCGCTGACACTGAGCACCTGGCCGTTGTCGCCGCCGCGATGGCGGCCACTGTCGCCGCCCTCGGTGGACGGAGCGGCACGACGACCGGACGGCTTCTCCTCGCGGTCCGATTCCGAACTGGCCCCGACACCGTTGCCGTTGCTTTCGGTGTCATGTCGTTCCGAGGTGCGGTGGTCGGAACCACTGCTGTTGGAGCCACTGCTGTTGGAACCACTGCTGTCCGAACCGTTGCGGTCGATGCCGTTTCCGTTCGAGCCACGGCGTTCGGACCCGTTGTCGGCGTTGCCGTTTCGCCCGGAACCGTTGCGTCCGGCAGCTGTGCCGCCGTGGGTGCCGGTACTCGAGCCGTTGGTGCCGTGCTTGTCGGCCCCGTTCGTGGCAGCCCCGTTGGTAGCAGCCCCGTTGGTGGTCGAGCCGTTGGACGACGACCCGTTGGCACCGGTGCCGTGACCGTTCGAGCCGTGACCATTCGAGGTGTGGCTGTCAGAACCGTGGGAGCCGTTGGTGAGCGACTCGCTTCGCGGAGTGCTCGGCCGTGGTGCCTGCGATGCGCTCGGGGCTCGCAGATCGGCCAGCCAACTTTCGATGGATCGCGAATCCGGTTCCTCGGCCCGTCCCGCTCGCGTGCTGCGGGTGCGGCTCGGGGGTGCGCTCGGTGGTTGAGGCGACTGTTCGGGTACGGGTGCGGCACTCGGGGGAGCGGGTCGAGCGACGTCCGCTGCCTGAGTCGGTTCGGGTTCGACGTGCGGACGCGGCGGAACCTGCTGAGCCCGAGTCGGCCCGGATACGGGTGGGCGCGGTTCGGCAGGACGCGGCGGAGTGGGACGCGCCGCGGGTGCCTGCGGCGAGTAAGCCTGCGACGGGCGAGCCTGGGGCGAGTAGGCCTGCGACGAGTACGGCTGCGCCGAATCGGGCTGGGGCTCGGCCTGCTTCGGGGGAGTGGTCGGTGCCGCGCGGGTCGGCTCGGGTGGCGTCGCCGGCCGGCCGGTCACGCTTCGACGCGACTCTTCCTTCGCGGCGTGCGTGGCACGGATCGGTCCGCCTCCGTGCGGTGCCACCACCGGGATGGGTTCGGTGAGCGGCTCACCGCGGCGCGGTGTCGGACGCATCGGGGGTGCGACGGTCGACGAGGGCGCGCCGCCCGCGAGGGCGAGTTCGGGCACGTCTCCGGTGGGCAGCAGCTCGTCTTCGAGGATGGTCTCGCCGAGGCCGAGCTTGCGCTGAATGCGCTTCATCCACTGCGGAGCCCACCAGCAGTCGTCGCCGAGCAGCTTCATCGTGGCGGGCACGAGGAACATGCGAATCAGCGTCGCGTCGATGATGAGAGCGGCGATCATGCCGTAGGCGATGTACTTCATCATCACCAGATCGGAGAACGCGAACGCGCCGGTGACGACGATGAGGATCAGCGCCGCCGCGGTGATGATGCGTCCGGTATGCGAGGTTCCGATGCGGATGGCTTCGCTTGTGCTGGCACCCTTTTCGCGTGCCTCGACCATTCTGGAGAGTAGGAACACCTCGTAGTCCGTGGACAGGCCGAACACAATCGAGATGATCAGCACCAGCACCGGAGCCATGATCGGCCCCGGGGTGAAGTTCATCAGCCCCGCCCCGTGACCCTCGATGAAGATCCACGTCAGGATGCCCATGGTGGCACCGAGGCCGAGGACGGTCATCAGCACCGCCTTGATCGGCAGCACCAGCGATCCGAACGTCAGGAACATCAGCATCGTCACGATGAACACCACCAGCACGGCCATCAGTGGCAGCTTGTCGATGAGTGCGCTGATCGAGTCCTGCTCGATTGCCGGGGTACCTCCGATCATGACCGTCGCGCCGTCGGGCACGTCGATGCTGCGGAGGAATTCGATGGCCGGTTTCGAGTCGTTGCGATCGGTCAACCCGGCCTTGAAGACGATGACGCCGTCCTTGCTGGCGCCGACGGGGGTGAACTTCTCGATCAATCCGGGAGCGTTGTTCGCCTGCGTGGTGATCGCGCCGAGCGTCGGGCCCTGCGCGCCCTCGATGACCATCTTGATGGGTTCGGTGCGCTGGCCGGGGAACAGGCTGTCGAACTCTCCCTGCGCGACGCGGGTGACGTTGTCCGGCGGTAGGTACGTCTCGTTGATGCCACCGAATTTGATGTTGCCGACGGGCAGCGTCAGAAGGACCAATCCGAGCACGATGGGCACGGTGACCTTGACGGGGTTGCGCATCACCCAGCGGGTGAGCTTGCCCCACATGCCGTTCTCGATCTCTTCGCTCGACTTGGTCTTGCGCATGAACTTCAGACCGAGGGCGTCGACGCGTGGGCCGAGGATGGCCAGCATCGCGGGCAGGATCGTAATGGCCGTCAGCGCTGCGAGCGCGACGGTGGCGATGGATCCGTATGCGACGGATTTCAGGAAGCCCTGCGGAAACAGCAGCAGGCCACCGAGGGAGGCGACGATCATCGTCGCGGAGAACACGACGGTGCGACCCGCCGTCATGACGGTGCGGCGCACGGCCTGTGGCGTCGTATGTCCGTCACCGAGTTCCTCGCGGAATCTCGAGACGATGAACAGTCCGTAGTCGATGGCCAACCCGAGTCCGACGAGCGAGACCACGGGCGCGACGAACGAGTTGACCTCGGTGAAGTTGGTGAACACCTTGACGATGCCGTTGGCTCCGACCACCGTCAGACCGCCGATGATCAGCGGGAGTGCCGCGGCGACGACGCCGCCGAAAATGAAGAACAGCAGGACTGCGACGGCGGGAATCGCCAACAGTTCCATGCGGTGAATGTCGCCTGCCATCGTCGACTGCAGTGCGCCGGCCACGGCCTGAAGCCCGGTCACCTGGACGTCGACGCCGTCGATGTAGAAGGCGTCCTTGACGGCCTGGAAATTGTTGGTCAGTTCGGTGTCGTCGGCACCCTTCATCGCGATGCTGGCGATGGCATGTTGCTTGTCGTTGGTACCGAGAGCCGCGAGGTTGGGTGCGCCGGGCACCTTGAAGTAGGTGCCGTTGACCTTCTCGATCTGGTCGGGATGGTCGACGGGGAGCGATTCGAGGCTCGAGACGACCTTCGACTGGAATTCCGGATCGTCGATCGACGAACCTTCGGGCGCGGTGTAGAGGACGATGACGTCACCCTGCTTGTCGCGTCCGAACGTCGTGTCCGCCAGACGGGCAGCCTGGGCCGATTCCGAGGTCGGATCGTCCCAACCGCTCTGACTGAGATGGCTGTTGAGATCGAGACCGTAGGCAGCGAAGCCCAACAGCCCGGCCACCATGACACCGATAACGGTGTACCGCAGGCGGTAGACGATGTCTCCCCATCTGGCGAACACTTAAGAAACTCCTTGGCGCCCGACGAGCAGGGCGGACAGCGGTCGGAAGGGCTGCAGCCACGCGCCCTCGTCGGGGAGCGAATCGAGACTCACCCGAGGCAGTGGCTCACGGAAGACACCGGGAATGTCCTCGAGGTCGAGGAATTCCAGGATGTCCGACGTGACAGCCCAGCTTGCGTGCTCCCGGAATCCCAGTACCTGAACGGGTACTCCGGTTGCTGCGATGGCCTCCAACGGCCCCTTGAACGCCTGACCGTCGGCGGACGCGACCATGACACCGGCGAGGCCGCCGTCACGGTTGCGGAAGTCGATGTGGTCGAGCATGTCGGCGTCGACATCACTGTCTTCGTCGACCTTGGGCTTGGCGAACACCGCGAAGCCCACGTTACGCAATGCTTCGACCCAGGGGCGGACGACGTCGGCGCTGCCGGGTGCAATGTTGGTGAACACCGTTGCCTCGGGCTCGAGCGTCGCGGTGCCCGAGGTGGACAGTTCGGCGGTGCGGCTGAGCAGCCATCGGCCCAGCGCATCGAATCGTGGGCGGTAGGCAGCGGTGGGCCGGCCACCCAGGATCGCGCCGAGACCCATGTCCAGGTTGGGTGCATCCCACACGAGCAGGACTCGCTTGCTGTGGCGGGACTCACCGATCGCCCCGAGCTCGGCGGGATCGATCACGGTGTCGGGCATGTCCGTACTGACGCTCATGCTGTCTTCTTTCCCCAGATCAATTCCGTCACCGAGCTGCCCACCTGCTGGGCCTTGCCCTCGAACTTGGTCACCGGCCGCTCGTGCGTCATGGGCGACTCCCAATCGAGAACGGTCAGGCCGGGCTCGGCGTTCCCGGCCTCGGCAATCCACTCAGCGTATTCGGCGTGATCGGTGGCCACGTGCAGAACGCCGCCCGGCTTCAGGCGATCCGCGATCATCGCGAACGTGGGGCCCTGCAGGAGACGACGCTTGTGGTGGCGCACCTTGGGCCACGGGTCGGGGAAGAAGACGCGAACGCCGGTCAAGGACTCCGAGGTCAGCATGTTCTCGAGGACGTCCATCGCGTCGCCGCGGAACAACCTGACGTTCTCGATGTTCTCGCGCTCGATCTGCTGCAGAGTCTGCGCGAGCCCGGGTCGGTAGACCTCGACGGCCATGAGGTTGACGTGCGGCTCGGCCATCGCCATCGCCGTGGTGGCCGTGCCCGTGCCCGACCCGATCTCGAGAATCGCCGGACCGCTGCGCCCGAACCAGGCGTCGATGTCGATCTGCTCGTCGGCGACATCGCGGCCGATGCGTGGCCACAGGTTGTCCCAGGTGCTCTGCTGAGCGTCGGTCAGCGCTCCGCGGCGGGAGCGGAAACTGGTCACTCTGGGGTACAGCCGCGAGCCCCGTTCCTGGGTCTGCACCGAGTTGTCTCCGGTGTCGGCAGAGGTGTCCTGTGGCTCGTTCACCGGTCCATTGTCGCGCATCGGCGGAGTGTGTGACAGGTGGGTCTCGAGTTGAAGTTGAGACTTGCTGTTCCATCGCTGATCAGCGCTAGGGCCGCGTCCTATAAATACAACGGTGTAATTCTCGACGGCCCGTCCGGAACGGCCGTCGTGTGCCAGAATCGGTGCCGCAGCAGGGGGCTGCGGGCCACGTGGCCGATCGTGCTCGACGAGCCGATCGCACATCTCGATGTGGCCGTTCGGTGGGTCGTTTCCGGGGGGATCGATGATGGACGGTGCCGAGGCAGGTCTGGGTCGATTGCGTGTGCGCTCGGAAGAGGTGGACGCGGCCGGGGCCGGCACAGGCCGGAAGGCTGTCGAGAATGCTGTCGAGCGGCGTCTGCGGCCGCTGGAGGTGCACGTCTCCGGCCGCGTCGGAGTCGGGAAGTCGGTGATTCTCTCGGTGCTCGATGCCGCGCGACTGCATACCGACGGGTTCGAGGTCCGGTTGCACGAGAGCGGATGGGCCGATATCCCGCGTGCAGCGGAGGTGCAGCAGAGCCGCACCGCATCCGATATCGACGTTCTCGTCCACGTCCTGGCCGGTGCCGTGTCCCCGGACGACATCACCTTCCTCTCCGCTCGACCCGGCGGACCGCCGGAACACACCGTGATCCTGCTGAACAAGGCCGACACTCTCGACGAACCTGCGGCGACGGCCGCAGCGGCATCCGAGCAACTGGGGCGAAAAGTGCTGCCGGTGATGGGATCTGTTGCAGCGGGCCTGGGTGGCGCGGCCCGAGGCTCCGCTGTGGACATGGCCGATGTGCGGGCCGTCGCGGCCGGTGCGCTGCGTACTGGGGATCTGATGACGGTCGATCGGTTTCGGAGTGCTGATATTCCGCTCTCGACGCCGCGCCGAGAGGCACTGCTGGACCGTGTGGAACTACGCGGTCTCGCCCTGCTGGTCGAGGCGCTCCGGCGGCGCAGCGGGGTGTCCGACGCAGATGTATTGCGTGAGCTGTGGGAGGCCACCGGGGTCGACGCCGTGACGACGGTGGTGTCCGACGCGGTCTCGGCTGCTGCGACGGCCCGCGACGACGACCTGCACGAACAACTGCTGCAGATATCCGCCCGTCACCGAGACGTTCGAGGTGCCGTCGAATCGTATCTGGCTTCGGACGAGGCGGTGGCTGCCGATATGCGCTGTGCTGCAGCGCGATTGGGGGTACCGATCGAGACGGGCTCGGAGCGGGCCCTGCTGGAGCAGGCATTGGTCTGGAAGCGGTGTGCCGCCACCTCGGAGGACGACGCCGTCCGGCGCTCCGCCCTGGCCCTGTGCCGTGGCTATGTGCGGATGCTCCGACCGTGACCGATCCGAACCGGTTCCCGCTGCCGGACGATCTGAAAGGTGTTCTGCGTCGACGGAACTCGGAATCCTTCGTACGCATCGACCGTGCACGCAGCAGCCGACCTGCAGGCATTCACGTCACCGGCACCGCAGCATCCGGCAAGACCGAGATATGCCATCTGCTCACCCGGCGCGACGGCGCGGAGATCGGGTTCGCCGACTCGGTCGAGGAGGCCGCGGTGGTCGTGATCGTCGTCGACGCGTCGGCTCCGGTCGGCCGTGCCGACGTCGAGCGCTGGCGTCCTGCCTTCGAGTCGACACCGGTTGTGTTGGTGGTCAACAAGATCGATGTGCATCGCCGGTGGCGCGAGGTGGTCGACGCCGATATCGAGATCGTCGCCGAGCGTGTTCCGCGTGCGGTGGAACACTCCGTTCATCCGGTCTCGGCACGGTTGGCACGAGCCGGTAGGGAGATTGGCGATGCTGCCGTGTTCGCGGAGTCGGGTTTCGGGGCGGTCGCCGACAGAATCGACGCGTTGCTGATGCAGGCCGCGGCGGTAGGGGCACAGCGCAAATACGTTGCTGCAGTGCAGGAATCTGCCGCAGAGGCGAAGGCCGCCATCGTGGCCGAAGCTCGCGCAGTGACCGGAGGTGGTGACACCGCCCCTCTGCGTGCCCGGCGAGCGCGGCTGCTCGGTGAACGAGAACGTCTCGGTGGTGAACGACGAGCATTGCTGCACAACCGTATTCAACGGGTTCGGGTCGACTGTATTCACGCTGCGGCCGAGGACGTTCGGATGCTCGGCGCGCGGGTACGGCAGACGATAGAGGGATCGCGGCGGGCCGAACTCGGCCATCTGCCCGGGCACCTCGCCGAATCCGTACAGGCAGTTCGAGCACGCGCCGACGCTGCATTGTCCACCGGTCTCCGCGCCGTGGAAGTCGAACTCGGGCTCGCCGACACGGTGCCCGAATCCGGTACCGCAGGCGGCGAGATCGACATCGGCGAACCGACCAGGCGACGCGGGATCGAAGACGTCCTGATGGTCGCACTGGGGGCCTCGGCAGGGGTGGGACTGGGTCGGCTCGTGGTCTCGCCCCTGGCTCTGATTCCTACCTTGGCCGTCGCCAACACGATCGTCTCACTGGCCATCGGTGCCGCGATCGCGTGGTGGTTGACCCGCTCACGCGCACTCGTCGCCGACCGTGCGCACCTTCGCGGCTGGACCCAGGAAAGTCTGGCTCGCGTGAAATCGGAAGTGGAACAGCGGCTGCTCTCTCGCATTCTCGACGCCGAGTCCGCACTCGCGTCGGCGTTGACCTCGGCGGACCGGGAGGCGGCGGCACGTATCGATCTGTCGCTGGCCGAGATCGACACCGAACTTCGCACGCTCGCCGATCACAGATCGGCGCTGCTCTCTGCCTGCGATCGGGATCTGGCTGCACTCGAGCGCGGGCTGGAGCGATTTCTCGGGTCCGGGCGCGACTCGGTCGTGCCGTCGAAGCCCGTCGAATTCTCTCCCGGCGATCCGGAACCGATCGGCGCGCAGATGCGTCGAAGCGGGTAGGTGCACGTCCGAACAGGTTCGCAGGCGGCGAACAGGGACCCGACAGTGAGGAGCGTCGATGATCGCGGTGGATGGCTTCGCAGCGGGCGGTTTCGAGACGAACGAGCCGGCCGAGGACGCGTCGGACGACGGTGGCGGATACGTCTCGACGGACTGGTTCGATCTCGACGGCGACGGTCGTCACGAGACTTCCGTTCGGACGACGGAGGCCGGAACGACGGTGGGAACGGATGTCGATGGAGACGGTGTGACAGACAAGTTCACCGCCTTCGACCGTGACGGGCACTACGAATCCTGGGAGATTTTTCGGGAAGCGAACGGTTTCGGGCAGGGCAGATCGTCCGAATCCGGCCGACTGTAGGCCATTCGGTCTGATTTGCATCGGCGCTGGTGGATGGCTTCTTGCGTCGGTCTTTCCCTATCTGAATCGGTCTTGTGACCAATCGGACAACACCCTGTTTCTGGAATCACGTCGCTCGGCGTTAACCTGATGAACAGGACATCCGGCGCTCGGTCCTCAGCTTGCTGTATCCAGTAACATGGTGTACTGCAGCTCGAACGGCCGAGCAGCGCCCCGCCGAGAGGGGAAAACCGAGATCTACTCGTGCGTGCTTGCCCACAGCGATCGTGCGAATTCTTCCCGGTTCCGGCTAACCCCAGGAGAGTTAGATGACCTCAGCGACCATTCCCGGTTTGAGCGGCACCGACAGCGTGCCGACTCGACACAAAGAACTGCTTGCCTGGGTTGCTCAGGTAGCCGAACTGACCGAACCGGACTCCGTGGTGTTCGCTGACGGATCCGACGCCGAATGGGAGCGCCTGACCGACAAGCTGGTCGAGGCAGGAACCTTCACCCGTCTCAACGACGAGAAGAAGCCCAACTCGTTCCTCGGCAACTCCGATCCGTCGGACGTGGCCCGCGTCGAGTCGCGCACGTACATCTGTTCCAAGGAAGAGATCGACGCCGGTCCCACCAACAACTGGATGGACCCGTCGGAGATGCGGTCGTTGATGACCGAGCTGTACCGCGGTTGCATGCGCGGACGGACCATGTACGTCGTTCCGTTCTGCATGGGACCCTTGGACGCTGCCGATCCCAAGTTGGGCGTCGAGCTCACCGATTCGGAGTACGTCGTCATCTCCATGCGTGTGATGACCCGCATGGGTCAGGCCGCTCTGGACAAGATCGGCGACGACGGGTTCTACGTGAAGGCGCTGCACTCGCTCGGTGCTCCGCTGGCCGAGGGCCAGGCCGACGTGCCGTGGCCGTGCAACGACACCAAATACATCACGCACTTCCCCGAGGACCGCGAGATCTGGAGCTACGGATCCGGTTACGGCGGCAACGCTCTGCTGGGCAAGAAGTGCTACTCGCTGCGTATCGCGTCGGCCATGGCCCACGACGAGGGCTGGCTCGCCGAGCACATGCTGATCCTCAAGCTGATCTCCCCCGAGGACAAGGCGTACTACATCGCGGCGGCATTCCCGTCCGCGTGCGGTAAGACCAACCTCGCGATGATTCAGCCGACCATTCCGGGCTGGCGTGCCGAGACCATCGGCGACGACATCGCGTGGATGCGCTTCGGTGAGGACGGCCGTCTCTACGCCGTCAACCCCGAATTCGGTTTCTTCGGTGTCGCTCCGGGCACCAACTGGGACTCCAACCCGAACGCGATGAAGACCATCGATCAGGGCAACTCGGTGTTCACCAACGTCGGCCTGACCGACGACGGCGACGTCTGGTGGGAAGGCCTCGAAGGCAAGCCCGATCACCTGATCGACTGGAAGGGCAACGACTGGACGCCCGAGTCCGGAACCGATGCCGCACATCCGAACTCGCGGTACTGCGTGCCGATGGCTCAGTGCCCGTCGATGGCTCCCGAGTGGGACGACCCGCAGGGTGTGCCGATCTCGGCGATCCTGTTCGGTGGACGACGCAAGACCACCGTTCCGTTGGTGACCGAGGCCCGCGACTGGCAGCACGGCGTGTTCATGGGAGCCACCGTCGGCTCCGAGCAGACCGCTGCCGCCGAGGGCACCGTCGGTACCGTCCGACGCGACCCGATGGCCATGCTGCCGTTCCTCGGCTACAACGTGGGCGACTACTTCCAGCACTGGATCGACCTCGGCAAGAACGCCGACGAGTCCAAGCTGCCGAAGGTGTTCTACGTCAACTGGTTCCGTCGCGGCGACGACAAGCGCTTCCTGTGGCCCGGATTCGGTGAGAACTCGCGCGTGCTCAAGTGGATCGTCGAGCGCATCGAGCACAAGGCAGCGGGCGTCGAGACCCCGATCGGTGTCGTCCCCACGGCCGAGGCACTCGACATCGACGGCCTCGACACCACCGTCGACGACGTCGCCGAGGCACTCGCGGTGAACACCGACGAGTGGAAGGCCGAGATCCCGCTGATCCAGGAGTGGTTCGACTTCGTCGGCGAGAAGCTGCCCACCGGAATTCAGGACGAATTCGACGCCCTCAAGCAGCGCCTGGGCGCGTAGTATTTACGAGACAGAACGGGGCTCACCGAGGGGTGGGCCCCGTTCTGGCTTTCGAAGTATGCGAGATCAGGCGGTGAGAGCGGCCGCGCCGTGCAGGGTGCCGAGGCCGCCCAACGCAGCCGGCACCACCTGTAGGCCGTCGAGGAATTTCAGGCGCGCGTGCAAGGCGATCGACTCCCGGATCGGATCCCACAGCGGCGGGCCGGCCTGAGCGAAGCCGCCGCCGATCACCACCATCCGGACGTCCACCAGTGCGACCGCCGATGCGATGGCTTGACCGAGAGCCACTCCGGCGCGTTGCAATGCGGTGACGGCGAGCGGTTCGCCCGCGGCGGCATCCGTAGCCAGTTCGACACCGGTGTTCCCCGGCCAGCCCTGCTCCCGAGCCCACCGCACCGCCGAGGGGCCGCTGGAGACGGTCTCGACGCACCCGATTCCGCCGCACGCGCAGGGCGTCGCCGAACCGGGGACGACGATGTGGCCGATGTGCCCGGCATTGCCACTGGCCCCGGCGACGATTTTCCCGCCCAGCACCAGACCTCCGCCGATCCCGGTGGACACCACGAGGCTCAGCACGTCCGGTATCCCGGCAGCGGCACCGAATCGATGCTCACCCAACGCCGCTGCGCTGCCGTCCATGGCCAGAAGTACCTCGGCGTCGGGCAGTGCGGCGGAGATGTGCTCGCGCAGGCCGAATCCGTTCTTCCACTCGTCGACGTTGATCGGCGCGACCGATCCGGTGACGAGGTCGACCGGACCGGAGCACGCGACCCCGACCCGCGTCACGTCGACGCTTCCGACGACCCGGTGCAGCAGTTCGGCACAGGCCTCCCACACGCCGGTGGCCGGTGTCGGAACTGTCTCCGGGTGCTGCGGACGTCCGTCGTCGCCGACGAGTGCCGCTGTCATCTTGGTGCCGCCGATGTCGAGCGCGAGTGCCGTCATCGATCCAGGTTATGCGGGAGTGGAGCCTGCGGAATGACCCATTGGGTATGCGTTCGGTTTCAGGACCAGGACGAGGTTGCTGCCGAGGAACTCGCGGAGTATCGGTACGCGCATCATCCACCATGCCCAGCGCGGGTGATAGCGCGGAAACGCGGCCAGTAGCCTTGCGTTGGGAGTGCTTCGCGCCCAACGCAATCCGTCTGCCGCGCTGATATCGAACAGGGATTCGCCGAATCGGTTCTTGGGTTCGTGTCCGGTGGTGCGGGCGTAGCGTCGGGCCGCGTATTCGCCGCCGAGATAGTGCCACGGCCGGGTCTCGTGGCCGCCGAACGGGCCGAACCAGATGGTGTACGAGAGCACCGTGAGGCCGCCGGGTTTGGTGACGCGCAACATTTCCTCGGCCATCGTCCACGGCTCGCGGACGTGCTCGGCGACGTTCGACGAGAAGCAGATGTCGACGCTGTCGTCGCGGAAGGGCAACGCCATGCCGGAGCCGCGCACCGAACCGGGGATCTGCAGTCCGGCGGCGTGCATTTCCGAGGCGTCGGGTTCGACGGGCAGATAGCGCGCGCAACTCGCGCCGAAGACGTCGGCGAAGTATCCCGGTCCGCCGCCGACGTCGAGCACCGTGGCCGCCGACATGTCGGTGCCGGTCAGGCCGCGGTAGAGGTCTCCGATCAGTTCGACCGAATCACGGGCCAGGGCACCGTAGAAGATTTCCGGAGAACTCTGCTCGTGCCCGAAGTCCTTCAGGAGTTTCACCGAGCGACGCAGTGTCGCGCGAGAGGCGAACAGTCGTGTCACGGCGGAAGTCACGAAAACGAACCCTAGCGGTTAGTGTGGCAGCGGTATTCGACGACGGTCGAGAAGCGAGCACGGTGGATGGGGTGAAGCGAGCGGTGCGCGAGGTTCTGTTGCTGTGCTGGCGCGATACCGGGCATCCGCAGGGCGGCGGCAGCGAGCGCTACCTCGAGCAAGTAGGCGCGGGCCTGGCTCGACGCGGTGTCCGCGTCACGCTGCGGACGGCGTCCTATCCCGGTGCTCCGGCCGAGGAGATCGTCGACGGCATCCGGATCAGTCGCGGTGGTGGTCGCCTGTCGGTGTATCCCCGCGCTCTGGCCGCCATCGCCGCCGGTCGGCTCGGTTTCGGGCCGCTCAAAGGGATCTCCCCGGATGCCGTGATCGACACCCAGAACGGCATTCCGTTCTTCTCCCGCGCAGTACTCGGTGTGCCGGTGACGCTGCTGGTGCATCACTGTCACCGCGAGCAGTGGCCGGTGGCGGGCCCGATGATGGCAAAGCTCGGCTGGTGGCTCGAGTCGACGATCTCACCGAAGGTGCACCGCCGCAATCAGTACCTGACGGTGTCGTTGCCTTCAGCAGACGAGCTGATCGCTCTCGGTGTCGACCGGGAGCGCATCGCCGTGGTCCGCAACGGTGCCGACGACATCCCACTGTCGGTGCCGGAAGGCGGCGAGGACACCCGCACGCCCCACCCGTCCTTGTCCGTGCTGTCGAGGCTGGTTCCACACAAGCAGATCGAGGACGCGATCGACGTCGTGGCTGCACTGCGCGGCAGCATTCCCGACATCCATCTCGACGTCATCGGCGGCGGATGGTGGGAACGGAATCTTCGCGAGTACGTCACGAGCCTGGGCGTCGATCGATACGTCACCTTCCACGGTCACGTCGACGAGGAGCGCAAGCATGCACTGCTCGGTCGGTCGTGGGTGCATGTGATGCCCTCCCGAAAGGAGGGCTGGGGGCTCGCCGTCGTCGAAGCTGCCCAGCACGGTGTTCCCACGGTGGGCTATCGCAGCTCCAAGGGACTCACCGATTCGATCATCGACGGCGTCACCGGTGTTCTCGTGGGTGGTTCGACATCCGGAGCCGAGGACCGCGATGTGTCCGCGCTGACCGGTGCCGTCGCCGAACTGCTGCAGGACGCGGAGGCCCGCACCCGCCTCGGTGAGAAGGCACGAGTCCGCGCGGGTGAGTTCTCCTGGGGCCAGTGCGCCGACGGCGTGTTCTCGGTGCTCGACGGGACGACGCGCGGCACCTGGTCGTCAGGCCTGGTGGGGGCGGCCGACGCGCACACGCCTGCCGAATCGGCTCAGGAGTCCTACCGCTAGTCCGCCGAGCAACAGCAGTGCCCACGCCAGATGTGCGAGCACAACGGCTGTCGCCGAACGACTTTCGAGCATCACCGGATCCGGCACCCGATAGAGGTTCAGTTCCTCGTCGGAGTACACGGCGTCGAGTCGGTCCAACGTCTGCTGCGCATTGCCGAGCTCGCCCGGAGTCGTGTTCTCCACCAGTACCCAGCCGACACCCAGGGCCGCGAGAGTGTCCGCGGAGTCGCCTGCGAGCAGAGCGTTCTGCACGTCCGTCGCCCGTTTTCCTTCCCCGCGGACCGTGCCGCCTGCGACGAGGAGTTCACCGGTCTGCAGTACGTCGAGCGGCAGCATGCGGGGTGCGGGATCGAGAACGGGTGCTGAGCCGCTGTAGGGAAAGCGTCGGAACATTCCGGCGGGAAGGACGGCCACGTCGCCGTCCTGGTCGGCGAGTTCCGCCGACACCGCTTGCCACGACTGCGGGTACGTCACCGGCTTCAGTGCGCTGCCGACGCCCCAGCCGACGTCGGGGAGCGCAACGAGCAACGCCAGCACGGCCACGCCCCCCGGCAGCCATGCATTGCCGGATCGGGTGCGCCGGGACGCCAACCAGCTGACACCGGCCGCAGCGGCGAGAGCGTATATCGGCATGGCCAGCGCGACCCACTTCTGCGAATCGCGGAGCAGACCGGCCCCGGGGACGGTGTCGCCCAGTACACGAGCCGCCGCCAACCCCGGTCCGGTTGCTGCCAGCGCAGGAAGCACGATGGCAGCGAGCGCAACGACACTCAGGCCCACGATCACCGGATTGCGTCGACGCCGATACAGCGGCCGTATCCCGAGAGCGACGACGGTCAGCAACAGGACCGTCCCCACGACAGCGAAAAGTCTTGTCCGAGAACCGGGTACGGCATCGGAGTTCCAGATGCCGCCGAGACCGGCCAGGCTACCCACCGTGCCCAGACCCGGTTCGGCGCGTGCTGCGAACGCAGCCCAACCCGCCGGATCCGCCGGTTCGACGCCACCGCCCGACACCATCGTCGCCGCCAGCCACGGCGCCGACGCGACGGCTGCGATCGCGAGGGTGGCGACCACGCGCAGGCCGCGTCGGGCACCCCCGGGGAGGGCGACGACGAGTAGCGCGGCGGTTGCCGCCAGCAACGCACCGGTAGGGGTGAGCCCGGCCGCGGCCAGGCAGACGGCGAGGGCCCACCAGGAGCGACCGGACCTGACTGCGAGTGCGGCGACCACCGTCCACGGGAGGGCGGCGTAGCCGACGAGCAGACTCCAATGTCCCTGCAGCAGGCGTTCGGCGACGTAGGGGTTCCACACGGCCACCGTCGACGCGACGAGCAGGGCAGGCAGTGGCGCGGTGGGCAGCATCTTCTGCGCTATCACCGCCGCGCCCCAGCCGGCCGTCCACAACGCCAGCAGCAGAACGGCCTTGACCACAAGGCCACCGTCGAACACCGTGGTCAGGGCCGCGATCGCGGCATCCTGCGGCACTGCCCGCGCGGCCGCGTCGGCGATTCCCCAGGCGGAGTCGGTGAAGTAGGAACGGGGGGTGCTGACGGCGTCGCGAAGCAGGAGATATCCAGGGCCGAGCAGTGGTCCGAGAACGACGAGCGAGAGCAGCAGGCTGTAGAGCGGCGGCGTCCACCTCGACCTCGACCACGCCATGATCGGCACCCTATACCGTGGACGCATGTCGTTTCGCGCCTCGTCCGAGGCAGACCACCCGGCGGGTGCGTCCGTCGCCGGGATGGGGATGGTGACGGCCGGCTCGATGTTCGCCAATGTCGTGGCGTATCTGCTACAGGTGCTCGCGAGTCGCATGCTCGGCGTCGAGGGTTACGGCGAGTTCGCGAGTCTTCTTGCGGTGCAATTGGTTCTGGCGGTCCCGGCGTTGGCGTTGCAGTCCGTCGTCGCGCGCGAGGTGGTGCGCGGCCGCAGTTCGCGCGAGCTGCGTGGCGTCGGCTACCGCTGTGCGGCGGTCGTGGGTGTGCTGGCTCTCGCTGTGTCCCCGGCTTTGTCGGCGGCCATGGACGTCTCGGCAGCGGCGACGGTGTCGGCCGTGATCGCTGCGCCGGTGCTGGTGTTGTTGGCCGCGGAGCAGGGGCTGCTGCAAGGACGCGGCCGGTTCGGCGCACTGAGCGTGGTGTTGGCGGCGGCCGGTTTCGGCAAGGTGGCGCCGGCGGTGGTCGTGTTGCTGCTCGGCGGCGGCCCGGGTTCGGTGCTGCTGGCCACGGCGGCCGGTATCGGCGTGGTGGCCGTCGGCGCGCGGTCGGCCGCCGGAGCGCCGGTGAACGCGGTGTCGGAAACCAGGGTGACCGTTCTGACGGTGCTGCAGGCCTCGCAGGTGCAGTTGGTGCTGATCGCGATGTCCGCATTGGATCTGGTGCTGGCTCGGTCGTTGCTCAGCAGTACCGAGGCCGGGCTGTACGCGGTCGGTGCGGTCGCGTCCAAAGCGGCGTTCTGGCTGCCGCAGGCGGTCGGAGTGGTGTTGTATCCGCGCATGGCGAACCCGCTGCACTCGGCTGCCGCAGTGCGATCGGCGCTGACCGTCGTCGCCGGACTCGGCACGGTACTGGTACTCGGGGGCGCGCTGGCGTCGCCGCTACTTCCTTTGGTTGTCGGTGACACGTATTCCGGTGTGCAGCAATACGTGTGGCTCTTCGTGTTGCAGGGGGCGTGCCTGGCGGTACTGCAGAGCGCGCTGCTGTGGGCAATCGCGGGGGAGCGCACCCGCCTGGCCCTCGTCGCCTGGTTCGCCCTCGCGGTCGAGGTGCTGCTGTTGCTGTTCGTGGCCTCCACCCTGGCCCAGTTCGTCACCGTCGCAGCCGTTACCGCCGCGGTCACGATGGCCGTCGTGTGCGGCGTTGTCCTGTTCGGCGACAGAATCAGTCGCGCGCGGGCCGGATCTCGCCGATGATCTCGAAGTCGACAGCACCCGCCAACGCCAGATAGATCGGTTGCGAGACGTGGCCGTCGGACAGAAACAGGTGCCCACGGGCACCGGTGAACGACACCGAATCGGATACGGATTCGATGATGCGAACATCTGCTGTGCCTGCCCTGTTCACCAGCGCGCCCAACAGTTTGATGCCCTCGTAGCACGACTGTCCCAGTGCGCCGACGATCGGCGCATCGACCCCGAATGAACGAGCGAAACGAGCCGAGAATCCCAAACTTGCTTCGGTGGCGAGGGTTTCGAAATAGCCGGACGCGACGTACAGCCCGTGGGTGTTCTCGCCGCCGGCCGCCAGCAACATGTTCTCGTCCATCAGTGGACTGAGGCGGATGCAGTGCCCGTCCAGCCCGGCCCCGGCGAATTGCTGATGGAAATGGACTGCGTCGTCGCCGATGAGGAGGACCACGGTCGCGTCGGCACCCGACCGCTGGATCGCGGTGACGGTCCTTGCGAAGTCGCTCGTGCCGACCGGTGCGAACTCCGCGTGCACCACCGATGCGCCCAGCCCACGGAGCCGAGTAGCCGTGATGGAAGCGCTCTTTCGGGGCCAGACGTAGTCGTTTCCGACGATCGCCCAGCGGCGTCGTCCGAATTCGCGAACGAGGAACTCCAGCGCCGGCACCAGTTGGTTGGCAGGGGTCTCACCGGTGATGAACAGTCCCGGGTAGCGGTCGCCGCCCTCGTACATGGAGGTGTACACGTACGGAATCCGTCCGAGCGTCACCGGAATGACGGCTCGCCGTACCGCCGAGGTGTGCATCCCCGCCACCGCATCGAGGGCACCGGCATCGAGCAGCGTCGCGACCTCGTGGGCCACCGTCACCGGATCGCGGCCGCCGTCGATGGACATCAACTCGACGCGGCGGCCCAACACGCCGGCCGAGGCGTTGAGTTCGTCCCTGGCCAGCTGGGCCGACAGCTCGCTCGACGGTCCGATGATGCCGAACGGTCCGGACATCGGAAAGATCAGGCCGACGCGAAACGTGTCGAACCGATCGCTGTTCATCGTGCCGTCCGTCCGCTCGGTGTCTCTTCGCGGTTCGCTTCACCATAGAATCGCTGAGAGAGACTGTAGCGCCGACGCAGTAACCGAGCAGGGGGACGATCACGTGGATCACCAGGATGCTGCGTCGGCAGCGCGTTTGCTCACCGTGGTCGAGCGGGCCGTGTCGGATCGATTGCGCGCCACCCTCGTGCCGTGGGAATTGGACCTCGAAGAATGGCGAGTGCTGTCGCTGTTGTCCGACGGTGAGGGACACACGATGGCCGAGACGGCGGAGTTCGCATTGCTCTCGCCGCCGACGTTGACCAAGGCGGTCAACCGGCTGGTGTCCAACAATCTGGTGCACCGCCGTACCGGCACCGTCGATCGTCGGCAGGTGCTGATTCGCTTGACTGCCCGTGGGAAAGCGAAGCACGACGCGGCCGCCCCGATGATGAACGACGCCGCGGCGATGGTCTTCCCGTCGGAGTCGGATCGTGAGCTGTTGCAGTCTCTGCTCCGGGCCCTCGAGACCAACGCGAAGACGGCCTCGATCACCCACTGACCTTTCTCGGCGTCCGGTCTCGGACGCGGTCTCCGCCGTAACCTGCCAGGTCGGCCGCTTTCGTGATCTCTTTTTAACATGTTTCACATTGCAATAGTGTCCACGGAAAGTATTGTTCCGATGCAGCGCAGCCAGCGCTCTCGCCGCGAACCGAAGTGGACACCCGTTCATGAACATGAAGAAATACTTCGAGGGGCCAGCGACCAGCCTCGACGATCAGATCGAAAGCTACGCAACCTCCCGAGTGCCCGACGACCAACGCTGGCGGCGGCCGGCGATCCTGCTGGTCCTCACCGGCAACGTGACCGCGATGTTCTGGTTCGCCCTCGGCGGCCAGATCGGGTTTCTGGTGGGATGGCCGATGTTCCTGATCCCCTTGGCGTACATGGTGATCGGTGCGACGCTCGTCGGCAGCCTCATCATGCGTATCGCCAGCCAAGAGGGTCTGTCGCTGCCACTGCTCACCCGCGGGCTCGGGTTCGGAACCAAGGGTTCTGCCGTCGCCTCGCTCGTCTACGCGGTCAACTACGTGTTCTACTTCATCTTCGAGGGTAGCATCGTCTCGCACGGGCTCAGTGAGCTCGCGGGGATCGATATCGACTCCGCCTGGGCCACAGTGGTATTCGCGCTGGTCGCACTCGTGGCGCTGTTCTTCTCCTGGCGCGGTATGCACTCGATGAACATTCTGCAGCGCTTCGGGATGCCGATCTTCCTGATCCTGTTCGCCGTCGGTATGTACATGCTCGCCAGCGGTTACGTACTCGTCGGGCCCGGCGAATGGGAAGCGACCGGTGGATTCACCGCCACCGCAATGTGGCAGGCCTTCAGCCTCGCGAACGGGCAGGTCGTGTTCCAAGCACTCATCGCCACCGACTACGGACGGTTCGTCAAGAAGAGCGTCAGCTATGTGGGAACGGCCGGACTGATGCTGGCAGAACTGCTGATGATCGTCGTCGTGATGATTCTCGGTGTGTTCCTCGGTTTCACGATGCTGCGTCATTTCACCGGAACCACTGCAACACCGGAACTCTCGGCCACCGACCCGGGACTGTACTTCGCCATCGTCATGGGTCTGCTCGGCGTGATCTTCGCGGTGGTCACCCAGGTACGCATCAACGTCATGAACCTGTACTCCGGATCCCTGGCCCTGTCCAACGCGTGGGATGTGCTCTCGCCCAGAAAGGTCGGGCGTCAATGGTGGATGGTGGCGCTACTGGTGGTGGGCGTGCTGTGCTACCCCGTCAACATTCTGCAGTACACCGACAAATTCCTGGCCGTCACCGGCATCATGACCAACACCTGGATCTTCATTCTGCTCGCGGACTACTTCGTATGCAGAAGACTGCTCGGCCTGGCACCCCGCGACAACATCGAGTTCCGCGAAGGGCGAGTGCGCAATTGGAACCCCTGCGGCATCATCGCCATGGCAGCGGGCGTCGCGGTGGGCGGACTCGGCGTGTTCGGACTCTACCCGTCGTATTACGCGTCGTTCATCGCCATGCTTCTCGGTCCTCTTCTCTACGTTCCGCTCACGATGGCAACCCGCGGACAGTTCTACGAACCACCGAAATCGAGCGATCCCCTCATCGCCGAAAGGATTGTGGCGTCATGACATTCACTGCAGCAGCCGTCCAATTCGAGCCCACGCTGTTCGCGAAGGAATCGAACGTCGCCGCTCTGAGCGATCTCGTGGAGAAGGCGGCGTCGGACGGGGCGCGCCTGATCACGACACCCGAAATGGCAACCACCGGCTACTGCTTCCACGACACCGAGGAAGCGGCAACCGTCGTCGAACAGATCCCCGGCCCCACCACCGAGACGTTCGCCGAGATCGCCTCCCGTCGTAACTGCTACATCGTCGTGGGCATGCCCGAAGTCGATGCGACGAGCGGATTGTTCTACAACAGTGCAGTTCTCATCGGTCCCGAGGGAATCGTCGGCACACACCGCAAGACGCATCCGTACATCGCCGAGCCCAAATGGGCGGCCCCGGGCGATCTCGGGCACCAGGTGTTCGAGACCCCGCTCGGTCGCATCGCACTGCTCATCTGCATGGATCTGCACTTCCTGGAGACGGCGCGAGTGGTTGCGCTTCAGGGTGCCGACGTGATCTGCCACATCAGCAACTGGCTCGCCGAACGCACTCCAGCCCCCTACTGGATCAGTCGGGCCTTCGAGAACAACTGCTACGTCATCGAGAGCAACCGCTGGGGTCTCGAACGAACCGTTCAGTTCAGCGGCGGCACCTGCATCATCGAACCCGACGGAAACGTGGCCGGTCGCCTCGACGTCGGTGACGGTATTGTTCTCGGCGACATCGACATTCGTCGCACACGTGAGGCCGGGCCCGTGCGCAGGCCGAATCTGTACCGTGAACTGCAGACCAACACGTACGCGTGGAACCCGCTCGATTTCTTCACCCTCTACGGCCACTCGCCCTTACCGGCCGGGCGGACTTCGTCGGTGAGCGTCGTGCAATGCACTCCGGGGACGTCGATCGACGGCAATCTCGACGACATCGAGCAGTGGGCCGCCGGCCTCGGGGGCGCGAGCGATCTCATCGTGTTTCCCGAACTGTCCGTCACCGGGCCGGTCTCCGCGGATCGGCCGCCGCGCGAGGTCGGGGAGTCGATCGACGGGACGTCGCTCTCACGCGTCGTCGATATCGCTGCTCGACATGGTGTTTCGATGGTCGTCGGTGTGGCCGAGCGCGACATCGGATCCGATCGGGTGTACAACTCCGCAGTGCTGGTTCAGGCGGACGGAACCTGCACGGCGTACCGCCAGATCCATCTGTCCGTCGAACACACCTCGCTGTTCGATGCGGGCGACCGCTGGACCGTCGTCGACCTTCCCGTCGGGAGAGTGGGAATGCTCGTCGGTCACGATGCACTGTTGCCGGAGGCCGGCCGAATTCTGGCGCTGCGTGGCTGTGATCTGATCGTTTGCCCGGCCGCACTCGCAGGCACCTTCGTCGGCTCCCATCCGGGAACCGACATCCCCCATGCAGCAGAGATTCCCACCGGAGCCGATCCCACGCACTGGCATCACATGCGCGTCCGGGCAGGCGAGAACAACGTGTACTTCGCCTTCGCCAACACGATCGACACCGACCGCGGAATTGCCGGACACAGCGGAGTATTTGGGCCGGACACCTTCGCCTTCCCCCGAACCGAAGCCCTCGTGGACGGCGACGCACCGGGCCACGCGACCTGCGTCGTGGACACCACGAGCCTGGGTGGGGCGTACCCCACCAACGTCGTGCGCCGCAAAGACCTCGTGCTGATGCGCCAACCACACCAGTACGGAATCCTCTCGACAGCCTGAGTGGCCGAAAACGCCAGTGGCGTGGTCATGTCCCCGCTGGGGCACACAACCACGCCACTGGCTATCTGGTCATTCCGCAGGCTCCACTCCTGCGCAGCGCACTTACTCCTTGGAGAGGTTCGTCCTCGGAATCTCTTCCGTGCGATCGGTCGTCCAGTCGCGGTTCGGTGCGGTGCCGCCACTGGGGGTCGGGCGAGGACCGGCGTCGGTGCGGGCCGGCTGACGGTGCCCACCGTTGCCGCCGCCGCGCAGCAGCAGAACGACTCCGGCGATCAGCGAGATGACACCGAGGATGCCGGCGACGATCGGAACGGTGCGGCCGAAGAGCGACAGCTTGTCCTGTCCGTCCTTGGCCTGCTGGATCTGGTACTCGACGGTGTTCTCGTCGAACGTGATCGGGGCCTTCAGCACGTCGACCTCGGGGCGGCCTGCCTCACGGCCGTAGTACTGGTGGATCTGCTCTTCGCCCTTGACGACGACGCCGGTCTCGGGCTCGACCCACAGGGTGCGGGTGTTCTCGTACCAGCGGGTCATCGTCACCGGTGCGGTTCCACCTTCGACGCCCCAGGTGTCGGCGGGCAGCGTGACCTTGTTGGTCGGCAGGTTCACCACGGTCGACAGGTCGACCGGTCCAACGGTCTGCTGGTACTGGTACACCGGCGTGCCGTTGATTTCGGTTTCCTCGACGAAGTCGATGTCCTTCGAGGCGCGCGCGTTGACGTCGAAGTACGGGTAGCTCTTCTGCTCGGCGTTGAACGGGAACTTGTACTGCAGACCGGTGTGGGCCACTTCCTCGGCCGGCTTGTCGCCTGCCACCTGAATGGTGCCGATCGGGCTCTCGACTGGCATCGAGGTCTTGCGGTCGATGCTCACGCGGTCGACCGTGGCGGTCAGCAGTCCGGTGTCGGCCTGCTTGTCGGTGCGGCGCAACGTCTGTCCGGCCTGAAGCGTCATGATGTCGGCATCGGAGGGATCCTCGACGGTGACGAATCTCTGTGAGGTCAGTGGAACGTTCTGATCGACCACGGCGCGACCGGCTGCCAGCGACCGCGCGTCGAGGACGCTTCCGGTGCCGGTGGAGACGGTGGTGACCTCCAGGTCGAGTGGAGTCTTCTCGAGCGCCGAGACGGTGTAGGTGGGGATGAGGATGGCGGCAACCACCAGAAATGCGCCCAAGCCGATGAGGAAAAGGGCCAATATCCGGCTCGGCCCTGAGCGCTCCGCCATGCTGAATCTCCTTAGTCGACCGCTTCACTGGAAGACACCGCAGGCGGGATCGTACGAATTCCCCGATGCGCTGCCCGATTTCTTACGACACGTCGCAGGTGACAGTAACAGTCGACAGTGGCACCGGTCTCGTCCATGCCGGTTCGACACGGCACACTTGAGCCACCATGAGCACTCGAGTCCACTCGGCGTCCGTCGTACCGTTGCGTGCCTTCGTGCCCGCTCTGGAGGGGATGCGGGCAGTTGCCGCGCTCGGCATCGTCGTCACCCACGTCGCATTCCAGACCGGGGCCGCCAATTCCCCGCTGATGGGCCGAGTCTGGGGCCGATTCGATCTCACGGTGGCGATCTTCTTCGCGCTGTCGGGATTTCTGCTGTGGCGCCCGCATGCCGCGCAGGCCCGCGGACTCACGCAGGCGCAGCCCACTCGCCGCTACTTCTGGTCACGCGCAGTGCGCATCCTGCCCGCCTACTGGGTGGTCACGGTGCTCGTCCTGCTGTTTCTTCCGCACGCAGGCGGGGACTATCGGGTGTGGCTGGCCAACCTGTCGCTGACCCAGGTGTTCGTACCGTTGACACTGACCGAGGGCATGACGCAGATGTGGTCGTTGTCGGTCGAAGTGGCGTTCTATCTGTTGCTGCCGCTGTTCGCCTGGCTGATGATTCGGCTTCGAGGATCGTCGGCGAGGTACCGAGTGTGGGTTCTGCTCGCTGCGTCCGCGGTGACGCTCTCCTGGGCGTTCATTCCGATCGCGACACCGGAAGCCATCCATCACGACAACTGGTTGCCCGGCTACTTCCCGTGGTTCGCCGCCGGCATGGTGCTTGCCGAAGTATCGGTCGGTCCGCAGATGTGGGTGCATCGTTGGGCGCGTCGCACATGGGTGATGCCCGCGATCGCGGTGACGGCATTCGTTCTGTCGGCGACGCCGCTGGCGGGCCCACAGGGATTGGTGCGGCCCGAGCCGTGGCAGTTCGAGCTCAAGATCGTCTTCGGTGCCGTGCTGGCGTTCGCGATGCTCTCGCCGTTGGTGCTGGCCGATTCCGGCCGCAGGCATCGGGTGTTCGAGCATCCGGTGATGCTGACCCTCGGCCGCTGGTCGTACGGGATCTTCATCTGGCATCTGGCCGTGCTCGCCGTCGTGTTCCCGGTGTTCGGCATCGTCCCCTTCTCGGGCGACATGTGGTTCGTGCTGACGGTGACCCTGGCGCTGTCGATTCCGGTCGCTGCCGCGAGCTATGCGCTGGTGGAAGTGCCGGCCCGGCGCAGGTTCGCGCCGAAGAAGGCGGTCACGGCTTCCGCATCGCGCTGACGGCCAACGCGACGATGCCGATCAACGAGGCCAGCTGCACCGCGTAGGACCCGCCCACATATCCGTCGGCCGACCGCCACGGCCCGAGCGAGAGCAGCGCTGCTCCCAGCAGGGCGAATCCTCCTGCTGCGCACACCGATACGCGAGACGTGAGCTCCGACCCGTAACGGCGGTTCAGCAGCGCCGAGCCGACACCGAGAACCAGCACCGAGATCGCTCCGACGACGCCTGCCAGCACGATCGCCGCGCCGAGCAGCGCCGCGAACGCCACCGGAGTGCTACGCCAGGGCCTGGGCGCGGGGCCTGGATCGACGACGCCGCGAGGCCGTCGCAGCGCCGCGATCAGCAGCGGAATCAACAGCAGTAGTCCGCCGAAGATCCCGAGTCGATACCAGCGGTCGGTGGTGAAATCCAACGACACCGTGCCCGACGCCCCGGCCGGGACGATCCAGGCCTGCTGCCAGCCGTCGACGACCACCGGGGTCAGTTCGGTCCCTCCGGGTGTCGTTGCCCGCCAGCCACTGTTGTTGCTTTCGGGGATGACGAGCAGGCGATCCGAGGTGCTCGAGGTGAGGGTCACTTCGCGGTGATCGGGGCTCCATGCTGTGGTGCGCGCCGCCTGCGGTGCAGACGTGTCCGGCCACAACGCCGGAATGGGCATGGTGCGCAGTCGAAGCCCGTCGACGAAGAACGACGCTCCGGGTTCGACGACGATGTCCTGGCGTCCCTCGGGGAGCGACACGGGATTGACGAAGTTGTCGTTCACCGGGATGTCCGCGTCGCAGACCGATGCGGGTAGAGCTGCGCCGGAACGGAATTGGTCTGCGGTCGCCGTCACCGAGGTGCGCACCGTCTGCCCCGCGATGGACACCAGGGGTCCGTCGAAGCAGTCGACCGTGATCTGCCGGTCACCGTCGTACGGCGGCCCGATCGGCTCACCGGCGGACAACGGTGTGACCTCGGCAAATCCGGGCGGTTGAGATTGGATGAAGCCCAACGAGTTTCGGTCGAGTACGCCGTCCCAGTCGACGATGGACAGCACGATCCTGTCGGTCACGTACGGTGCCAACGCGAGTGTCGTCGAACCGTCGGTATCCACATCGCGCACCATCGGACCGTTGCCCAGGTTCACTGCCACCCGCGTGGGGTGGGCAGGCAATGCGCCGAGGCTGGGGCTCAGCTCGAGGCCGTCCACCAGTGTCGGAGCGGGCAATTGGATGGTGAGAGTGGGGTCGGTGCCGGCTCGATCGGTGATCGACTTCTCCGGTGCGGTCCACGACGTACGCGGGTCGCCGTCGGTGGCGGCGAAGGCCGAACCGTCGAGGTCCGCGACGTCGGACGCCCCGCTCGCCAGCGGTCGGCCGGGCTGGGCCAGCAGGGCCTCGAGCTCGGGGGACTGCCGCGTGCGCACCGTCAGCTCGGGGATCACCGCGGTGCCCATCGGGACGTCGATCGTGCGCGAGAAGCGGCCCAGTTCCTCCGGCGACTTGGACAGTCCACTGCTGCAGCGGATTCGATCGTCGGTGTCCAGGCAACCGGAGCGGCCGGGAAATTCCTGGCCCAGCTCCCACGCGTCGACGCTCGCGCCCGCAGGAGTGGGCGGCAACACCGCGCGATGCACGATGGAGACCGGCTTGGGGTTGTCTCGATCGGAGTAGTCGTCCACCGACACCTCGCTGATGCCGAACTGACTGCCCCGGGTGCCGTCCACCGTCGACTTCGCGGTGATGCGCAGCCACGGAGTTTCCCCACCGGGCAGCGACACCGTCATCGGGTCTCCCGGCTTGTCCACCCGGGCCGCCGTCGAGCCGTTCGGAGTGGTGACCTCGACCCACTTGACCGGGTCTCCGATCGTTCCCGGGCTGGTCCGCATGTGCAGCAGCCCGCCGCGCACCGGAGTATCGAAATCGAGTTGAAGCCATTGCCCCACAGCGCGTTCGATGCCGTTGCTGATCCAACCGGTGGCCAGGTCGCCGTCCACTGCGGCCGCTACCCCGCTGCCGGGCACACTGCCCCCGATCTGAGTCGCGTCCGACGCCGAACTCGACGCGGTCAACGTCGCGCCTTCCCACTCGGCGTCCACGGTCTGCGCCCCGTACACCGGATAATCGGGCACCTCGTTGAGCGAACGACGGGGCTCGTCGGCGGCCCGCAACGCGGAGTTGTGATTGTCCACCTGACCGAAGTCGGTCTCGCGATTCATCGGTGTGTCGGTCACCGTCACCGAATCGATGGGCAGGCCGGCAGCAGCTGCATCCGACGCCAACAGCGTCGGTCCGGCCGGAACGGGCAGGCGAACACCGTTGTTGCGCAACTCGTTCGATCGCAGAATCGACTCGGGGCCGCCCTGCACCACCGGCACTCGATCCACATCGACCGTGTACGGACCGGAGGCAGGTACGTCCGCTGCGGCATCGACCGCGTAGATCTCTACGGCCGGATACGGAGGCCGTAGATCGCCGTCCAGAACCACCCCGTCCACCTGACCGGGGGCCACGTCCTCGCCGAACTCTGCCACCTTCTCGAGCCCCGGCGAACCGTCGAGCACGCGGTGGACGGACGCCGGTCGGGTGGACCGCGAATCCTCCGGATCCAGGTCGTTGCGCACGACGACGTAGCTGATGCCCTGTCCCACAAGGGTGTCGGCCAAGCCGGTCGACGGCCTGCCGTCGGCGAAGAGTCGTTGCACCGAGTCGAGGGCGCGAATGGCACCGGGCGGCGTGAGCGGCACCGCATCTCGGACGGCCCAGGGCGTGGTCGCGAGAGCCTGCAACGGCTCGTCGCGCGTCAGGCCCCAAGTCTGCAGAGCGAACGGTGCGCCGGGCACGATCAGTGCACGCTGTGCGTCGGAACCATCGGGACTCGAGCCGGAGGCATGGGCGGTGAGCCAATCCGCGGCGTCGTGCCAGTTCTGCGGCACGGCCTCGTACGCACCGCGCGGCGCGAGCTTGCCCGTCCATGCCAGCGCCGTCGAGAGCGTCAGCGCCACCAGGACCAGCGCGGTCACCGCCATCATCGGGTGCTTCTCGGGATGCGCGACGGCCGCTCGCCACGTCGGCCGTGGAACCGAACCCGGCAGTGGAACCCGGGCCAGCAGATGAGCGAGGCCGAGTACCAACGGGATTCGGATGACCGGCTCTAGTTTGTGAATGTTGCGCAGAGGCGCGCCCGCGGAATCGAGGAACACTCGCACGGTTGCCGCGAACGGACCGTCGAGATCGCCGACGAACCCCGCGCCCAGGCCGACGAGGCCGACGAACAACATGACCGTCAATCGGCCGCGGGCCGGCATCGAGCGCATCGCCAGACCCGCAATGCCTGCGGCCGCGATCAAGCCGGTCGCGATCACGGCAGCAGGCTGAGTCACCAGCACGGCGCCCGCCACCCGCTCGGGAGAGACGAACGGGGTCCAGCTGCCGGTACCGCGCAGCACCTCGGTCAGCGACGTCCACTGGGTCGTCGTGCCGGACGACTCGATGTAGTCGAGAAACGGCGGAGAGACCTTGCCCAGCAACAGCAGTGGGACGATCCACCACAGTGTCGCCAGCACCAGAAAGCCGGTCCACCAGGCCGCGAACACCAGCCAGCGGCGGTTCGGCCGATGGCACAGCAGCCAGATGACGGCCACCAGAACGGCGGCGGCTGTCGCGACGGCATTGACCGCGCCCATCAACGCCACGGCCAGCGCCGATTGTGCCGCCGCACGCCGAACCGTGTTTGTTGCGGACCGACTGTTCAGGCAACGAACGATGGGAACGAGCACCCACGGCGCGAGCATCATCGGCATCGTCTCCGAGGAGATCGACGCCAGAGTGGTGATCACCCTGGGGGACAGCACGAATGCTGTCGCTGCGATCAGACGGGAAGTGCGACTGCCGACACCGAGTGCCTCGGCGAGCCGGACGATTCCCCAGAAGCCGGCGACGAGTAGCAGCGCCCACCAGATGCGCTGCGTGATCCACGGTGGGATCGACAGCAGATCACCGCCGGCGAAGAACGCTCCGTGCGGGAAGAAGTAGCCGTAGGCCTGATTCTGAACCTGGCCCAGCGGTGCGGCGCTGTTCCACTGATGCGAGGCGCGTTCGAGAAATCCGAGAGGGTTCTGCGCCAGGTCGTACTTGGTATCGGCGACGGTGAAGCCCGGGACCTGCAGAAACGTGAGCAGGAATGCGAGAGCGGAGACTCCGAAGAGCCAAATCCGACCGAGCGGCTCGGCCGAGATCAACGATCCACGTGAGCGACCAGCGTCAGCGGCTGCCGTACTCAACCTGGTTCAGCAAGGACGAGTCGGCGTTTCCGGTGCGATCGATGTCCGGCCGAGAGTTGTCTGCTGCACCGGCGGTGACTCCGAATACGACCCCGGCACCCAGTACGGCTCCGACGACGGCGGCAATGACACCCGGGACAGCGAACTTCATCTCGGTTCTCCAGTCAGTCGGCTCAGTGAAGCAGTGGGCGAGGTTGTCCCCCACGCGGGCATCACGGTATCACCTGCACCCTGTGAACCGGCCGGTGGACGCGTTACTTTCCGGGAGGAACGATCAGCACGGGTCGATGGCTGTGCCGCAGCACGTGCTCGGCCACCGAGCTCTGCAGTAGGGCCCGCAGCCCCGTGGTGCCTCTGGTGCCGGTGACGATGATGTCGACGTTCATCTCGTCGGCCTTCTCCACGATCGCGCTCCAGATGGCGGTGGTGCATTCGGTGCACTGACCTTCCACCTTCAGGCCTGCGGCCTCGGCCAGGGCGACGCCCTCGCTGTTGGTCACCTTCGCATCGGTGAGAGCGACGTCCTCGGCCTCGTCGTCCGGCACCCACTCGGGCTGCATGACACCCGACAGACCCGACATCCGCGCTGCTTGACGCACCATCGGTTCCCAGGCCGTGACGACGATCGCACGGGAGGTGGTGAGAAACCGTCCCGCATAGTCGATGGCTCGTTTGGCGTTGTCGGAACCGTCGTAGGCAATGAGTATGAGGTCAGCAGTCATGGTGGTGATTCTCCTCATGTCGCTTTCGTCCAGATTACCCCGCCCCTGCCATGGATCAATGTGGGTTTCGGTCGCTCGGAGTGCAACGAAGTCGCATTGATCCCAACCGGAGGGCGGTCAGCAACACGCAACTTCTCGGCTACCGTCGTATTCCATGCGACTTCGGTTTTCGGTTCGGTCCGCTGCAGCACTGACGGTCGGGGTGGGGTTGCTCGTCTCGTGTTCCAGTGAATCGTCGCAGGTGGCCTCGACGCAATCGGCCCCGTCCTCGACGACGACCGCACCGCAGACGACGGTCCCGCAGTCGACGCCTCCGCCGGCCGACGCGTGTGTCACCTTCGTCGACGGTCTGACCGAGCGGCAACGTCTCGCTCAATTGCTCACCGTGGGCGTCACCGGAACGCAGGACGCGATTCGGATCATGTCCACCGAGCAGGTGGGCGGGATCTTCGTCGGCAGCTGGACCGACGAGTCGATGCTCGGCAACCGTGAGGTTCCGCAGGTGCTCGACGCGTCCGCGGTGGCACCGATGGTGACGATCGACGAAGAAGGCGGACGCGTGTCGCGGGTTGCCGATCTGTTGGGTGCGGCACCGTCGGCGCGGGAACTGGCGCAGACGATGTCGGTGGACGAGGCGTATCAGGAGGCCTTGACGCGAGGCCGGGGACTGAAGGATCTCGGCGTCACCGTCGACTTCGCGCCGGTTGTCGACGTCAGTGCTCAGCCCGATGATTCCGTCATCGGCGACCGCTCGTTCTCCGACGATCCGCAGGTCGTCATCGAGTACGCGGGGGCGTACGCGAAGGGGTTGAAGGATGCGGGTGTCGAGCCGGTCATCAAGCACTTTCCCGGGCACGGCTCGGGTTCGGGTGACTCGCACACCGGGGCCGTCACCACGCCGCCGCTCGACGAGCTGAAAGCCAAGGATCTGCTGCCGTTCGCCGCGCTCGACACCACCGGAGTGGGCGTCATGGTCGGCCACCTCGACGTGCCAGGACTGACCGACCCCGGTGTTCCCGCCAGCATCAGCCCTGCGGCCATGGCGTTGCTGCGCGACGGCGTCGGATACGGAGCGAAGCCCTTCGACGGTCCGATCTTCACCGACGACCTCAGCGGCATGGCGGCGATCACGGCCCGGCTCGGGATCGTCGACGCGGTCGAGTCGGCGTTGGTGGCCGGAGCCGACGTGGCGTTGTGGCTGACCACCGATCAGGTGCCGGCGGTGTTGGACAATCTGGAGGACGCAGTGGCGACGGGACGCCTTCCCGCAGCCCAGGTGGACGAGGCAGCGGCGACGGTTGCGCGGTTCAAAGGGGCGTGCGGAGCCTGATCGGTCGTCGCTCGACCTTACTGTGGAGTAACGTCTAGTGCTTCGTACGTATTGGAGGATCCATGGCTGGCGGCACCAAGAGACTGCCCCGCGCCGTCCGCGAGCAGCAGATGCTCGACGCGGCAGTGGATGTGTTCTCCGACAACGGGTTTCACGAGACATCGATGGATTCGATCGCCAAGAAGGCGGCCATCTCCAAGCCGATGCTCTATCTGTACTACGGCTCGAAGGACGAGCTGTTCGCGGCGTGCATCCATCGTGAGGGCCTCAAGTTCGTCGAGGCCCTGACGCCCGCGGCAGACCCGACCCTGACGCCGCGCGAACAACTGCGCCGCGCGCTGGTCGGTTTCCTCGGCTTCGTCGGCGAGAACCGAAAGTCGTGGATGGTGCTCTACCGCCAGGCGATCGGTCAGCAGGCTTTTGCCTCGCAGGTGCAGAGCAGCCGAGACCGGTTGATCGAGCTGACGGCCGGCTTGCTGGCGATGAGTACCCGAGACCCGGAACAGTCACAGAACTTCGGGCTGATGGCCGTGGCGCTGGTCGGGGCCGGTGAGGCTGTGGCCGACCGCGTGGCAGGCGGAGAAATCGAGGTCGACGCGGCAGCGGACCTCCTGGAAAATCTGGCGTGGCGCGGACTCGCCGGCAAGAAAACTGCCACTACCTAGCTGGCCGCCACCTACACAGCCGAACTCGAAGTTATGGACGGAAATCCGGGGAAATCCGTCCATAACTTCGAGTTCGAGCTAACTCAGCGCAGGGTTCCCGTCAGATGCGGGTAGCCCTTCTTCGGGTTCTTCAGTGACAGGTCCCAGCCGGTGCCGACGGCATCGGCGTAAGCGTTGATCGTCGCGGGCAGGAGGATCGGCTTGCCGAATCGGATGCTGTACTTCACGGCCTCCGGGATACGACCTTCGACCGTCTGCAGTACCGCTGCAGCACTCCACATTCCGTGAGCGATGGTCTTCGGGAAGCCGAAAGCCTTTGCACCGAGCGAGGATACGTGGATCGGGTTGCGGTCTCCGGAGATGGCCGCGTACCGGCTGATGATCCGCTGATCGACGCGCAGGGTGCGGGTCGGGGGCGGCGGCACCTCGTCTGCAGGCGGTGTTTCACGGGGTCCACCCGAGAGCGAGGTCTTCTGCAGGCTCAGGAAGCTCGAGGTCTGCTTCCAGACCAGTTCGCGTCCCACCTTGACCTCGCTGATCAGGTCGACCAGCAAGCCCTTGCGGTGCTCGCGCAGATTCTCCACGTGCACTCGGATGTCCAGCGGCTCCGATGCCGAGATGCCGCGGAACTGCTCGATGACGTTCTCGGCGTGCACCGAACCGATGGCGGCGAACGGAAAGCCCTTGGACACCATCAGTTTCATGACTGTCGGGAACACGAGCGTGAACGGGTAGGTGATCGGGAGCTGATCGCCGAATCGCAGCCCCGTCGCGCGGCAGTAGCCGGCCAGGTTGTCCTGGTCCACTCGCAGGCCCTTGAGCTCGAACACGGTGCTGGGCACCGTCTTCGACTTGGACCCGAGGAAGGGCAACGCGCCCAGTGCGGCCGAGGTGTAGATCTGCGATGTCTTCGGCTGCTCGGTGAGCGTGACGGTGCTCATGCGCCGAGGAGGCTCTGGCCGCACACGCGCACGACCTGCCCGGTGACGGCGTTGGATGCGGGAGAAGCGAAGTAGGAGACCAACTCCGCGACGTCGACGGTCTCGCCGCCCTGCAGCAGCGAGCTCATGCGCCGTCCGGCCTCGCGGGTGGCGAACGGGATGGCCGCCGTCATCGCGGTCTCGATGAAGCCGGGAGCAACCGCGTTGATGGTGATGTTCTTCTTCGCGAGCACCGGTGCGGATGCATGCACCAGGCCGATGACGCCGGCCTTGGAGGTGCCGTAGTTGGTCTGGCCACGGTTGCCCGCGATACCGGCGATGGACGAGACGTCGACGACACGTCCGCCGTCCTTGAGCGCGCCCGATGCCACCAGCTCGTCGGTAATACGCTGCGGTGCAGCGAGATTGACGCCGATGACGGAGTTCCAGCGGGCGTCGTCCATGTTCGCGAGGGTCTTGTCGCGGGTGATGCCGGCGTTGTGCACGATGATGTCGGCACCGCCGTGGCGCTCGAGCAGGTGCTTCGAGAGGACCTGGCCGGCGTCGGGCGAGGTGACGTCGAGGGCCAGCGAGGTACCGCCGACCTTGTTGGCCGTCTGCGAGAGTGCTTCTCCCGCTGCGGGAATGTCCGCGGCGATGACGGTGGCTCCGTCACGGGCGAGAACCTCGGCGATGGTGGCACCGATGCCGCGGGCAGCGCCGGTGACGACGGCGACCTTGCCGGCGAGCGGCTTGTCCCACGAGGCCGGTGCCTGCGAGTCGGCGTCGCCGACGACGATGACCTGGCCGTCGACGAAGGCGGACTTGGCCGACAGCAGGAAGCGCAGGGTGGATTCGAGGCCGGAGAGTCCGGTCGACGCGTTGGGGGAGATGTAGACGAGCTGAGCCGTCGCGCCGCGCTTGACCTCTTTGCCCACGCTGCGGGTGAAGCCTTCGAGGGCGCGCTGCGCGATGTGCTCGTCGACGCTCGACGTTTCTTCGGGGGTGGTGCCGATGACGACGACGCGAGCCGAGGGTGCCAGGTTGCGGATGACCGGCTGGAAGAACTTGAAGAGCTGCTCGAGCTCGGCGACGTTACCGATGCCGGTGGCGTCGAACACCAATCCGCCGTGCTTGTCGTCGTGCGGCTGCGACTGCGGGTAGTCCGAGAGCAGCTCACGCAGCGGCTCGACGAGGCGGCCGCTGCCGCCGATCAGGACCGGTCCGGCCAGTGGCGGCTCGCCTGCCTTGTAGCGGCGCAGCTTCTCGGGCTGCGGCAGGCCGGCCTGCTTGGCGATGAAGGCTCCCGGCGCGGACGCGAGGAACGTTGAGTAGAGATCTGGGGCTCCCTTGGAGGCTGCCACTGTCGTACCTTTCATTCAGCGCTGCTCGCTCTGAGGGCGAGGCGCACGACCGGGTGTCGACAACCAACTTACTCGCCAGTAAGATGAAACTCCACCAGGGCCATTCCCCACATGCTGGGGACGATGTTTGGAGACGTCAGTGACAAGCAAGCAGCTACGACCGGTCGCAATCGTCGGTGGCAACCGCATTCCGTTCGCGCGTTCGGACAAGAAGTACGCGCTGGCGTCCAACCAGGACATGCTCACCGCCACCATCGACGGTCTCGTCGCCCGTTTCGGTCTGCAGGGCGAGCGTCTCGGCCTCGTCGCAGCCGGAGCCGTGCTCAAGCACTCCCGGGACTTCAACCTCACTCGCGAGGTCGTGCTCGGCAGCGCGCTGAGCCCGTACACCCCGGCATTCGATATCCAGCAGGCTTGCGGTACCGGTCTGCAGTCGATCATCGCCGTCGGCGACGCCATCGCCTCGGGCCGGATCGACGCCGGTATCGGCGGCGGCGTGGACACGACGTCCGACGCTCCGATCGGCGTCAACGACGAACTGCGCGAGTTCCTGCTCTCGCTCAACCGGGCGAAGAGCACCACCGCTCGCCTCAAGCTGCTCGGCAACGTTCGTCCCGGCATGCTCGGCATCGAGATCCCCCGCAACGGTGAGCCGCGTACCGGCCTGTCGATGGGTGATCACGCCGCCATCACCGCGAAGGAATTCGGCATCCGCCGCGAGGACCAGGACGAACTGGCCGCAGCGAGCCACCACAACATGGCGGCCGCATACGACCGTGGATTCTTCGACGACCTGGTGACGCCGTTCCTCGGCCTGACCCGCGACGACAACCTGCGTCCGGGATCGACCGTCGAGAAGCTGGCCACCCTCAAGCCGGTCTTCGGAACCAAGCTGGGCGACGCCACCATGACGGCCGGCAACTCGACTCCGCTGACCGACGGCGCGTCGGCTGCGCTGCTGTCGAGCGACGAATGGGCTGCCGAGCGCAACCTGCCGGTGCTGGCGCACCTCGTGGATTCCGAGACCGCCGCGGTCGATTACATCCACGGCAACGGATCGTTCAAGGACGGCCTGCTGATGGCCCCGACGTACGCGATTCCGCGTCTGCTCGCTCGTAATGGCTTGACGCTGCAGGACTTCGACTACTACGAGATCCACGAGGCATTCGCCTCGGTGGTGCTCGCGACGCTGCAGGCGTTCGAGAGCGACGCGTACTGCAAGGAGCGTCTGGGACTCGACGGTGCGCTCGGTTCCATCGACCGCAGCAAGCTCAACGTCAACGGATCCTCGCTCGCCGCGGGCCATCCGTTCGCTGCAACCGGTGGACGCATCGTCGCATCGCTGGCGAAGATGCTGGCCGAGAAGGGTTCGGGCCGCGGCCTGATCTCGATCTGCGCGGCCGGTGGCCAGGGCGTCACCGCCATCATCGAGCGCTGATCACCGCAGCTTCGGCTGCTCCCCGATACGGGGACACGATCTGGGGGTCACAGGGTCGGCGGATCCGGCAAACGAGGGGTTTTCGGATCTGCTGATCACAACGTCGAAAAGGCACGCAGAGCTCGCTCTGCGTGCCTTTTCGTGTCCGATCAGCCGGGTATGCCGCTTTCCGGCGGAGTCGATTCGTCCCCGGTGTATTCCTCCACTGCCGAGTCTCCGATGTCGGTCTGCAACACGGGAGTCAGGTATTCGGGTACACCTCCACGGATCTGGAAGACACTGGCTCCGGAGATTCCGAGGTGGCTTTCTTCGGAGTATCGGAACGGGGCCAGCTGCGGGCCCTGGAAGTCCATTCCGCCGTCCTGGATCGCGGAGACGATGCCCTCACGGGTGGGGTTCTCGCCTGCCGCCTGAAGAGCCTGCACGAACGCGTACGCCTGGCTGAGTCCGTAGATGCGGTAGTTGGTCAGTGGGTCACCTGTTCCGTTCTGAGCCCAGACCTTCTGCCACAGTTGCGTCCACGGATTCTCGGGGGAGTCGACGCCGGGGATGTATTCCAGCGAAATCATGCCTTCGAGGGACTGGGCACCGTTGGTGACCGCGCCCTGGGAGAAGCGTCCGAGCAGAGAACCGACCAGGTCGACGTCGGAGCCGATCGAACTGTAGAACCACTCGGGATCGTAGTTGAGCCGCATCGCGGTCAGTTGGCTCAGTGCGGTGTACGACGGGACGTTGAAGCCGAGCACGAGGTCGGCTCCGGCACCCTGCAGAGCCGCGATCTGTGGTGCGACATCGGTGTTGCCGGACGTGTAGCGCACGACCTCGACGATCTGGTCGTCCAGGTATTGGCGTACCGCGGCTTCGCTGTCCCTGCCGAGATCGTCGTCCTGGAGGAACAGCCCGACCTTGGCGTCGGGCCGGTTCTTCGTCACCCAGTCGCCGATGATCTTGCCCTCGACCTGGTAGTCGGGCTGCCAGCCGAAGGTATTCGGGTACTTCTCGGGGTCGTTGCCCCACATGATCGCGCCGGAGGAGACGAAGAGATCCGGCACACCCTCCTCGTTCAGGAAGTCGATGACTGCGCTGTGCGTCGCCGTGCCGAGTCCACCGACGACGGCGAACACTTCGTCCTGGAGGACGAGTTCGTTGACGACCTGGGTGGTGGTCGTCGGATCGTAGGAGTCGTCACGAACGACGTACTCGATCTGCCTGCCGTTGACCCCGCCCGCGGCATTGACGTAGTCGAAGTAAGCCTTTGCGCCCGTGGGTATTTCGCTGTACCCGGGTGCGGCGACCCCGGTCAGGGGGAAGTGGGCTCCGATCTTCACCGAGGTGTCGGTGATGCCGATCGTCGAGCCTTCCGAGGATTCTGTTGCCTCGTCTCTACCGCCTGCACCGCACGCTGCGGCCAACGAGACGACGGCGACGAGTGCGGTCGTTCTGACCGCCACCGATCCGAACTTCTTCATTTCATCTCTTTTCTGGTTGAACGCAACCTTCGAAACGTGCCCACCAGACCCAGTGGGGCGAACAGGATGACCAGGACGGTGAAGATGCCGGTCACCAGTGGTGCGAGTTCGGCGGATTGCAGACTGCTCAGCCCCAGATCGAGCCCGAGGTTGGTGACCACCGGTGGGATGTAGGTGAGCAGCAGCGCCCCGATCAGTGCCCCGGACAGGGTGCCGAGCCCGCCGATGACGACGGCGGAGAGCAATGTCAGGGAGAGCGTCAGCGTGAACCCGCTCGGGGCCGCGATCCGCGCCGACATCGCGAGGACGGCACCTCCCGCGCCCGCACATGCGGCGCTGACGACGAACGCCAGGATGCGTGCGCGCCCGAGATCGATCCCGGACAGCTCGGCGGCTACTTCGTCGTCCCGAACGGCCCGCCAGCGACGGCCGATCCGGCTCGACGAGACGTTCGCCAACAGAAAGAACACGACGACGAGCAGCACCCAGCTGACGTAAGCGACGAATTTGGTTCCGCTGAGCTCGTTTCCGGTGACGAAGAACATCATGTCGTCGATCAGGTCCGGCACTTTCGGAGCCGGGACGACGAGACCCTGTTCACCGCCGAGGTAGTCCGAGAAGTACAGGGCCAGTCCCGGTACGGCGACGGCCAAGGCCAGCGTCGCACCGGCCAGGTACGGGCCGTGCAGTCGGGCGGCGGCCACTCCCACGACCACGCCCACCAGCGCAGAGATCACGGTGGCGGCCAGCAGTACGAGGGGCACCGACCATCCGGAATCGTTGGCCCGCAGCATCAACGCCGCGGTGTACGCACCGACGGCCATGAAAGCTCCGTGCCCGAGCGAGAGCTGTCCGCTCAGCCCGGTCAGCACGGTCAATCCGCCGGCTGCGATCGCCAGGTACGCGACCGAGGTCAGCTGACTCTGACGGAAAGTGCTCAGTGATTCGAGCGCCAGCACGATGACGACGAGTCCGATGACAGCGCAGAGGAAGTGGCGTCGTACCGGGGTGGCCGTGAGACGAGTGAGAGTTGCGTTCACGTCATACCCTCCTGGCTGCTGCGCTGGCGAACAACCCGCTCGGGCGGACGAGGAGAACGACGATCAGAATGATCAACGCCGCGCTCGACACGAGGTCCTGGCCGAGGTAGCCGCTGACGAAACTGAGCCCGACGCCCATCAGCAGGCCTCCGACCACTGCGCCTGCCGGGCTGTCGAGACCGCCGAGAACGGCTGCGACGAAACCGAAGACAACGATCGAGTCCATGTACCCGGGGTGCACCAGCGATCCGCCGGCAATGAGCAGCCCGGCCAGCGATCCGACAACTGCGGCCAAAGCCCAACCGAGCGTGAGCATTCGACTCACCCGGACTCCGAGCAGCTTGGCCACCTCCTGCTCGAATGCGCTGGCGCGCATCTTCAGTCCCAGATCGGTGAACCGGAACAGCAGAATCAGCAAGCCCAGGACCACGAGAACGGCGACGATCTTGAACACGTCGTATCCGGTCAGGGCCACGTTGATCTCCCCGACCTTCTGGCCGGTGAGACCGAACGGTGCTGGGAACGAACGAAATTGGTTCCCGAAGATGATGGCCGCAACCGCGTGGATGATGATGAACAACCCGAGCGTCAGAATCACCGGGTTGATGTGCGAGGAGCTGTCGACGAACCGAATGACGAGTCGTTCGATCAACGCTCCCAACAACAGTCCGCTGAGCAGCGCGACTCCGAAGCCCAACCAGTACGAGTAACCGGCGTCGATGACGACCAGTGCGACGTACGTGGTGATCATGGCCATCGGTGCCTGGGCGAAGTTGACGATGCGGGTCGATCGCCAGATGAGGACGAGAGCGAGGGCGAACGCGGCATAGACCATGCCTGTCGTCACGCCGTTGATGAGGATGGTGAGCAGTTGTTGCACTGTGGCTGGCGTCCTTTCGGCTTGCTCTAGAACCCGAGATAGGCGTGTCGGAGGGCGTCGTCCCCGGCCAAGGTGTCGGCCGGGCCTTCCACCGCGACCTTGCCCAGATCGAGGACGACGGCATGTTCGGCGATGGACAGTGCACTTCGTGCGTTCTGTTCGACGAGCACGACCGTCATCGATTCGGAATCGACGAGTGCGCGCAGCGTTTCGAAGATCTGAGCGGCGACTTTCGGTGCCAACCCGAGCGACGGTTCGTCGAGGAGGAGAACCGACGGCGTTGCCATCAGTGCTCGACCGATCACCAGCATCTGCCGTTCTCCGCCCGACAGCGTGTGCGCCGACGAGGTTCGGCGTCCGGTCAGCGGCGGGAACATGTCGTAGATCCGATCGAGGGTCACTGCGTCGTGACTTCTGTTGCGTCCCAACGCGCCGAGGCGAAGATTCTCGTCGACGGTCAATTCGGCGATCACGCCCCGGCCTTCGGGCACGTGTGCAAGCCCTTTACGGGACATGCGATCCGGAGGTATGCCGACGATGTCGACTCCGGCGAGCTCGATACGTCCCGACGTCGGTTTCAGGAGGCCGGAGACAGTGCGCAGCAGCGTGGTCTTTCCGGCACCGTTCGCTCCGAGTACGGCGGTGATCGTACCCGCGGTGACGGTCATCGACACCGAATCGAGGGCGGTGACCGGCCCGTAGTGCACGGTGAGGTCGGTGATTTTCAGGTGTGTCGCGTCAGTTGTCATGTGCCACCTCGTTTCCGAGATATGCGGCCAGTACGGCCGGATCCTCCCGAATCTGATCCGGTGTGCCTTGGGCGATGACCTTGCCGAAGTCGAGGACGTAGATCCGGTCGCACACGGTCATGACGAGGTCCATGTGGTGTTCGACGAGCATGACCGATGTTGCCGGTCGGTCCGGCTGGGAATCCTTGTTTGCTGATGTGAGAGAGCGGATTTCGTCACCGAGTTCGCTCATTTCGTCGTTGGACAGGCCCGAGGCGGGTTCGTCGAGCAGGATCAACGACGGTTCGCTCACCAGTGCGCGCGCGAGGGCCACGCGCTTGCGCACCGCGTAGGGCAGGCTCGGTGGCAGCCGGTGCGCGTAGCCGTCGATGCGCAGTCGTTCCAGGGTGTTCATCGCGGTCGAGCGGACCGCCGCGTCGTCGGCCGCGCTCGAGGGAAGGCCCAGGAGGCCGCTGAGGATTCCGGTGCGTGCCGTTCGGTCGGCCCCGACCATGACGTTGTCCAGCACGGTCATTCGATCGAACAGTCCCAGTCCCTGCAGCGTTCGGCTCATGCCGAGCCGGGGCAGGTCGTGTGGGCGCAGGCGGCTCAAGGTTTCGCCGTGTCGGCCGAGGGTTCCCGATTGGGGTCGAACGAGACCGCACGCGACGTTGAAGAGTGTGGTTTTGCCTGCCCCATTGGGTCCGATGACGCCGAGGACTTCGCCGGGTCGTACCTCGATGGTCACTCCGGAGAGCGCGACGATGCCGCCGAAGGACACGTCGACGTCCGTCATGGTGAGGACCGGATCCATCGTGTCGAGAGAGTTCAAGTGATGCACCTCACAATCTGTTGGGTCCACTATGGGGCGTCCAGCACAACGCGCGGTATGGGCGCTCCGCACAGAATGTTTGGGTGTCTGGGCACCAGTAACGGTCAAATCACCCTGTGATGTGGGCTCTGTGCGCAAAAATGGGCGGATGGCTTCTCCCGGGGTGCGACGCGCTACGTCGCAATCCGCTGCGCGCGGCGCTGTGAAGCCCTCCGACCAGGAGAAGATTCGCGGTGCGTGGGCCGCGCTGTTGCCGCGGGCGGATGCGATCGCCGACTCGATCACGCTGGCGCTGATAGAGCAGGAACCCGCATACCTGGCAAGCACCACTCCTGACATCGCCGGCGAAATTCGTCGCAGTACTCGCGCGCATATCAGCCAGGGCCTACGCACGCTGTCCGGTCTTGCGGCCGCGGGCGACAACGCCCGAGAGGTATGGCGTCGCACCGGGAGAGAGCGTGCGCGCCAGGGCATTCCGATGGAGTTGGTGCTGAAGGCGTACACGCTCGGGAGTCGGACGCTGTGGGAAGAGCTGATGCTCGAGCGTGAACAATGCAGATCCGTGATCGACGAGCATCTCCTGCTCGTCGCCGGCCAGCAGTTGTGGAGAGCGCTGGACAGTCAGTACGAAACTCTCGTCGAGGCGTACCGCCAGGAGAGCGCGCGTATGCAGCAGCGTGATCTCGCCAATGTGCTGGTGATCTTGGACGGTCTCCGGTCGGGCCGAGGCGGTGATCCTGCTTTCGTGATCGAGGCCCGCGCGACCCTCGGCCTTTCGGCCTCACAGCAGATCGCTTGCGTGGTCGGCCCGCTCGACGATCAGGGGTCGCCTCCGCTCCCCGCGCCCGAGGACGCGATGGACCAGATCGGCGCAGTGTCCCACTGGAACACTCGGGACGGGCACCAATTCGCGCTCGTGGCACTCGGGACCGGATCGTGGAGATCGGTCATCGACGCCCTTTCCGCGCGGGCGGTCGGCCCGGTCGGTGTCGCGCATTCGCCCGAGGGCGTGGCGTCGTTCGCGGCGGCGTATCGCCTGGCGGCACTGACGGCCGAGACCATCACCGAAGACAGTGGCGTCGCGTTGGCGACGGACCGACTGCCGAGGGTGATCATGGCCGCCGACGATCAGTCGTCGGAACTGCTGGTTCGCCATGCGCTCGGCGCGCTGTTCACGCATCCGGAACCGCACCGAGAAACGTTGCTCGACACGTTGGCGCACATGCTCGCTTCGGACGGTTCGCCCACCAACGCTGCGAAGGCGCTCTACTGCCATCGCAACACCGTCATCTACAGGGTGCGTCGGATCGAGGAGTTGACCGGGCGTGATCTGACCGATGCACGCGACCGGCTTCTGCTCACTCTTGCGCTGGTCAGGACGGGACATTGGGCGCGGGCCGTGGAGCAGGACGACGGTTCGACGACCCACGGTTCATTCAATCGAATGAAATGACGATGGCAATTCCGAACTCGCTGTAACGAGTGGTTGAAGTCTGCATATATTCCGTGTGGCTCCGTACTGCTGCCTGACCCCCGACCCGGCAGCAGTGCGGGGCCTTTTGCGTACGGCGCACGCGAGGGTCTCGGAACGAGCGGTGCTGTGCGGTTTGCGTAAGCTCGTCCGCGGGGTACGCCGCGCAGCAGGCCGGAATATGAATCGACGGTCCTGGAAGGGTCGAATGTGAGCGAGGGCAACAGTAGGTCGGGTGACGCGCCGAAGGGTGCCGAGCCCCGCCCCGACGTACCGCCGTACGACACGCCGACCGAGGTGTTCGGGGCCATCCGCGACGACGCCGAGGCGCCGAAGCACGCAGAGCAGCCGGTCTCTGAGGGCCAGGACGCCACGGAATCCGACGCGAACGAATCCGATGCGAACGATGCCGACTCGAACGATTCCGAGCTGACGCAGGCCGAGGGAACCGAAGCCGATGGCACCGCCGAGGTCGACCGATCCGAGCCGGTCGCCGACCTCGGTACCCCCGGTGATCCGGACGTCGACCAGATCCACGAGGCCGAGTCCGCTGCACCCGGCGCGGACGCGCAGCCCGCACCGGTGGCAGACGAATCGCCGACGGTGGCGCAGCCCGTTGTTCTACCGTCCTCTTCTGACGCCGGGCAACCTCAGCCACCGGCCGAACCTCCCTTTACTCCTCCTGAGAACGGTTCGGCGGAGCACGACGCATCCGGGTCCACGCCGCCGTGGAAGAAGATTGCCATCGGTACCGGCGCGGTGGTTGCCGTCCTCGGGTTGCTGTACGCGGCGGACTGGATTGCCTCCAGCGATCGGGTTCCGCGCGGTGTGGCCGTCGCCGGTATCGAGGTAGGCGGCAAGAGTCATTCCGACGCCGAGGCCGTACTGCGTGCCGAATTGGGACCTCGGGCGGAGGAGCCGATTCAGGTGGGCATCGACGACCGGCAGGTCGAGGTGTTGCCTGCCGCGGCCGGGCTGGGAGTCGATTGGAACGCGACGCTCGATCGCGCGGGTACGCAGCCCATCAACCCGATCACGCGTCTGACGTCGCTGTTCGGAAGCCGGGAGATCGGCGTCGTCTCCACCACCGACGAGCAGGCACTCTCGGTCGCCATCGACGGCCTGCGAGCGGAGACGGACCGTGCGCCCGTCGAAGGCGACGTCGTCTTCGAAGGTGCCACCCCGGTAGCCGTCGAACCGCTGGCCGGGCGAGTTCTGGACGCCGACGGGACGCGTCGAAATCTGCAGACCGAGTGGTCGACGGGTGCGACCGAGGTCGTGTACGAATCCACCCCTGTCACCGTGACGCAGGATGCGGTCGATCAGGCACTGTCCAACGTCGCGGCGCCCGCGGTCTCGGAGCCGGTGGTCATCGAAGGCCGCCAGAACGTCGATGCAACGTTGCCGGTGGACCGTGTGGGTGAGGTGCTGCGCTTCGATCCGGACGGGCAGGGCGGCCTCACGCCGATCTACGACACCGGTATCGCCACCGGCATTCTCGCTCCGCAACTGGTCCGCACCGAAGTTCCGCCCAAGGACGCGTCGTTCACGTTCTCCGGCGGAGCTCCTACCGTCGTTCCCGGAGTGATGGGTGAGCTCGTCGAGTGGAACAAGACCCTCGAGCAGCTTCCCGCCCTGCTGGCTGCGGACGGTCCGCGCTCGACCGAGGCCGTCTACGAACCGGCGCCGCCTGCCCTCACCACCGAAGCGGCTGAAAATCTCGGCGTGCGAGAGGTGGTCGCGGAGTACACGACCGGAGGTTTCGAGTACGCGTCGGGCGTGAACATCGGGCTCACCGCGCAGATCGTCAACGGCGCGCTGGTCAAGCCGAAGGAGACGTTCTCGCTCAACGGGTACACCGGTCCGCGCGGGACCGCTCAAGGCTTCGTCGAATCGGGAATCATCGACAACGGTCGACCCGATCGTGCCGTCGGCGGCGGCATCAGCCAATTCGCGACGACGCTGTACAACGCGTCGTACTTCGCGGGCATGGAAGACACCGACCACACCGAGCACAGCTACTACATCAGTCGATACCCCGAGGCCCGGGAGGCGACGGTCTTCGAAGGTGCCATCGACCTGAAGTTCACCAACCCCAACGACACCGGCGTGGTGATCGAGTCGTTCGCGGATTCGTCGAGCGTCACCGTCCGGCTGTGGGGTACCAAAACCGTCGACGTCGAGTCGATCACCGGGCCGCGGACGCGGCCCACCTCGCCCAATACCGTGACATTGCCGGCCGGTGCCGGCTGCGTCGCGTCCGGCGGGGGACCAGGATTCACCGCCAGTGACACCCGGGTGATCAGCGACGCCGCGTCGGGCAGGGAGATCTCGCGCAACACCAGAACCGTGAAATACGACCCCATCCCGATCGTGAAATGCGTCCAGCCCGATCGTCCGGCTCCGACCCCCGAACCCGACGACCCCCCGCGCCCGAACGACGACGAGTGACGTCCTGTGCTCGACGTGTCACTTCGAATCACGCGGATTCGGACTGTGGCGTCGACGCTCGATCGGGTGTTTGCTGGATGTAGACGTATGCCCGGAACGAATGCCGCCGCGACGAGGTTGCAACAGTAGAGGTGCGCTCGGCACCGCACGATCGAAAGGGAGCATCCTTCATGACGCTCACACGCACCGTCCTCGATCAACAGACACTTCGTGAGGCGTACGCGCAGTTCCCCAGCGGCGTCGTGGCGATCGCTGCGAAAATCGACGGTGTCCTGGTGGGCTTGGCGGCCAGTAGCTTCGTGTCGGTGTCGATCGATCCGCCGTTGGTAGCGGTGTGCATCCAGAACACGTCGACCACGTGGCCGAAGATGGAAGTTGCGCCGAACATCGGCGTCAGCGTGCTCGGGGAAGCACACAACGATGCCGTCCGCACTCTGGCTGCGAAGACCGGTGACCGCTTCGCCGGTCTCGACCTCACCGTCACCGACGGAGGCGCGGCCTTCATCGTCGGTGCCACCGCCTGGCTCGACACCACCGTCGAGCAACAAATCCCCGCGGGCGATCACGCAATAGTGTTGCTACGCATCCATTCCCTCGAAGTGCAGAGTGAAGTCAATCCAATCGTCTTCCACGGCAGCAAGTTCCGCAAACTTCAGCAGTAACCGCTGTTCGACTTGGTTCGGCCCCCTTCGGCCTGTTCGGCCCGCCCACGGGTTCGGCCCTGTCCGCCCACCTTCGGCCTGTTCGGTTCGCCCTCCGGTTCGGCCCTGTCCGCCCACCTTCGGCCTGTTCGGTTCGCCCTCCGGTTTTCGCAAACGCGCGCGCACTTGCTGAACGCGCGCGAAATAGTGGCCCAATCGTGGGCAATTCTGCGCGCATCTGACAAATGCGCGCGCGTTTGTCGGATCGGTCTCGTGAAGTCGGCCAGCGACGCTTTGCCGAGCCGGTTCTTCTGGTGGTGCAGCTGCGCTTCGTTCGGTGCGGCCTCGTTTGCTCGTCCACCTGTTTCGGCTCCGTCTGCTTCGCAAACGCGCGCGCACTTGCTGAACGCGCGCGAAATAGTGGCCGAATAGTCGACAATTCTGCGCGCACCTGACAAATGCGCGCGCGTTTGCGGGACTGACAGCTAGGCGAACTGGTACGCCGGTACCTGTATTCATCCACAAGCCCGGAGTTGTGCACAGTCGTCAGCTTTCGAGCTCGACTCCGTCGACGCATGGCCGAGACTCGGAGCATGAAGGACGACCGAATGATTCGACGCTCCGAGGCGCTGGCAGACGGGAGCGCCGATCACGAGTTGCGCGCAATGTATGAGCGGGGTGGCTGGGAGCGTTTTGTGAATGGCGTCTACGTTCCCTCGTCGAGATTGGCCGGGCTGACAGAACAGGAGCGGCACAGACTGTTGATCGATGCGGTTTTGCCGATCTTGTCCGGTGGTTACGTCGTCAGTCACCGTTCGGCTGCACTGCTGCACGGTTTACCCTTACCCACTGGCGGATTGAACAAGGTTCACATCACCCGACACCGCCGCGGCGGCGGTCGTACGAATACGGCTGTGACCGTGCACTGTGCACCGTCCTTATCGAGCGTGACGGTCGACGGTGTCTCGGTGACCTCGCTGGCTCGGACAGTGGTCGACCTTGCTCGAACCGAGACGCTGCTGTCTGCGGTAATCGCAGGTGACGTGGCGTTGAAGTGCTGTGACGAGAGTGAGCTCGACGCGGAGTTGCAGCGGGCTCGGGGCTGGAAAGGTGTGGCGCAGGCGCGACGAGCCGTGAACCTCATGGACGGGCGCAGTGAGAACCCCGGGGAATCGCAGAGTCGAATCATATTGCGCGAGGCTGGATTCGACGTCGAGTCTCAGGTGGAGATCCTGGATCGAAGTGGGCGATCGGTGGCACGGATCGATTGGATGGTCAATGGCCTCGTCGTATGCGAGTTCGACGGTAAAACCAAGTACACCAAATACTTACGACAGGATGAGAACCCCGGCGACGTGGTGTTCAGGGAGAAGGTACGGGAGGACGCGGTGCGCGATCTCGGATATCCGGTGGTGCGCTGGACCTGGGCGGACCTGGCGAATCCAGCAGAGTTGGTGGCTCGCGTTGCCCGAGCTGTAGAACGGGCCGCTGCCTTGCCGCCACCGCGAGGCAGCGTGCGAATTACATCAAGTCGGGAGCAAACGCGCGCGCATTTGCCGAACGCGCGCGAAATCGCCTAAGTAATCCGCAGAATTCGCGCGCATCTGACAAACGCGCGCGCGTTTGCGCCGCTACGCAGGCCGTCAGCCGAGGCGAGACCGACGGCGCACAAACAACAACGGCCGCACCCGTGAACAGGTGCGGCCGTCGAAGGTTTCAGGGAATCAGAATGCTGCTTCGTCCAGTTCCATGATGTCGTTGTCGATGTTGGTGAGGATGGCGCGCGTGGCGGTGAGCTGCGGCAGGATGTTCTTGGCGAAGAACGAGGCCACAGCGATCTTGCCCTCGTAGAACGCCTTGTCCTTGCCCTCTGCGCCGTTGTCCAGTGCGGCGATGGCGATTTCGGACTGACGCAGCAGCAGCCAGCCGATGAGCAGGTCGCCGAAGCCCATGAGGAAACGCACCGATGCCAGGCCGACCTTGTACAGCTCGGTGGGCTGGTCCTGTGCGCCCATGAGGTGCTGGGTCATCGAGGTAACGATGGCCTGGACGTCCTCGAGGGCGGTAGCGAGCAGTGCGCGCTCGGCCTTGAGGCGTCCGTTGCCTGCTTCGCTGTCGATGAACGACTTGATCTGTCCGGCAACGTGAGCCAGGGCTACGCCGCGGTCGCGTGCGATCTTGCGGAAGAAGAAGTCCTGCGCCTGGATGGCGGTGGTGCCTTCGTACAGCGAGTCGATCTTGGCGTCGCGGATGTACTGCTCGACGGGGTAGTCCTGCAGGAAGCCGGAGCCACCGAAGGTCTGCAGCGATTCGGCGAGCACCTGGTAGGCGATCTCCGAGCCGACGCCCTTGACGATGGGCAGCAGCAGATCGTTGACGCGGTAGGCGATGTCTTCGTCGGCGTCCGAGACCTGCTTGGCGGTGATCGGGTCCTGGTGTGCGGCGGTGTAGAGGTACACCGCGCGCAGGCCCTCGGAGTACGCCTTCTGCATCATGAGGCTGCGGCGCACGTCGGGGTGGTGCGTGATGGTGACGCGCGGTGCGGTCTTGTCGGTCATCTGCGTCAGGTCTGCGCCCTGGACGCGTTCCTTGGCGTACTCGAGTGCGTTGAGGTAGCCGGTGGAGAGGGTGCCGATTGCCTTGGTGCCCACCATCATTCGAGCGTGCTCGATGACGTCGAACATCTGCGCGATGCCCTTGTGGACCTCGCCGACGAGCCAGCCCTTGGCGGGGACGCCGTGGCCACCGAAGGTGAGCTCACAGGTGGCGGAGGCCTTGAGGCCCATCTTGTGCTCGACGCCGGTGACGAAGGCACCGTTGCGCTCTCCCAGTTCACCCTTCTCGAAGTCGAAGAGGATGGACGGAACGAAGAACAGGCTCAGGCCCTTGGTGCCCGGTCCGGCACCTTCGGGGCGGGCGAGCACGAGGTGGAAGATGTTCTCGAAGAGGTCGTCGGAGACGGCCGAGGTGATGAAGCGCTTGACGCCCTCGATGTGCCAGGAGCCGTCGTCCTGCTTGATCGCCTTGGTGCGTCCTGCGCCGACGTCGGATCCGGCGTCGGGCTCGGTGAGGACCATGGTGGCACCCCACTGGCGCTCGACGGCGACCTTGGCCCATTCTTTCTGCTCGTCGGTTCCGTTGTGGTACAGGATGTTTGCGAAGCCGGGGCCTGCGGAGTACATGAAGGCGGCGGGCTGCGAGCCGAGGAGCATCTCGTTGATGCCCCACAAGAGGTTGCGAGGCGCTGCCATGCCGCCGACCTCTTCGTCGAGGCCGACGCGCCACCACTCACCGTCGGCGAGGGCCTTGTAGGACTTCTTGAAGGATTCGGGCAGCTTCAGGCTGTGGGTCTCGGGATCGAAGACCGGGGGGTTGCGGTCGGCGTCCGCGAAGGATTCCGCCAGGGGGCCCTCGGCCAGGCGTACTACCTCGCGCAGCATGTCACGGGCTACTTCACCGTCCATGTCGCCGAAGTTGTCGCCCTCGAGGGTCTCGTCGAGTCCGAACAGCTCGAAGAGATTGAATTCGAGGTCCCGGAGGTTGCTCTTGTAATGGCCCATTGCTCGTTCGCTCTCCAGTCGGTGGTGCGGTCTCGTGAGTACCGCCCAAGTTAGCTACTCGTCGGTAACTTAACGGATATTACCCCCGATCGGTTCCGCTGCCAAGGGCGGACCTACTCGCCAGTAATAGAGCGTCGATCGCTGTGCCGCCGGTCACGTCTCGATACCGGTTCTCGGCCGTGGTGACGGTGAGTCGGTCCCCGACGTCCGCCGCCAGATCCTCTGGTGTGTACAGGATCTCGGCTTCCTGTGGACCGCCGACACCGTCGGTGATGTTCGACGAGTGATGGCCGAGAATCATGAGGATTCCATCAGGTTTCAACGCCGACACCGCAGCCGATACGGCTCGGCGTCGCTCGTCCGGAGGTAAATGGAGGTAGAACATGAGCACCAGGTCATAATTGGGCTTGGTTGCCAGCTTCGTCACATCGGCGTGTATCCAGGTCAGGCGTTCGCGCACCGACCGCGGTGCCGACTCGGCAACTCGACTCGCCCGCGTCAATGCCACCGACGAGAAGTCGACGGCGTCCACGGTCCAGCCGCGCGTCGCGAGCCAGATGGCGTTTCGGCCTTGGCCGGCCGCCAGATCGAGGGCTCGACCGCGCGGGATTGTCGTCGCGACTTCGACCAAGGTGGCATTCGGGGCCTCGCCGTAGACGAGTTCTCGACGTTCGTACTTGCGATCCCATTCGGCAGCGTCCACGCCGGAAGCCTAATGGGAACTGCTACAGCGTGGCCCGCAGCAACAGCACGTTGTAGTTCTGGAACACCGTCGCCAGGAAGTAGAGGTCGCGGCCCGTCGAGAACGGGTGGATGTACGGGGCGTAGATGGAGCTGATCTCACGAGTGTCGACCAGTACCTCGGGCGGGCTCCACGGTCCGACGGGCGATGAAGAACGCCGCAGCACAATGGAATTGGCGTTGTCGGTGGTCATCATCAGGTACTGGCCCACCGCGGCGTTGTATGCAACCGACAGTTCGCCGACGCCGTCGACGATGGGGGCGGCCGCAGCAGGATCGCCCTTCTTCCAATCCTTACCCGTCCAATATTCGTATTCGCCGAGCCTCGTGATGTCCGCTTCTCTGACGCGAGCGACGTGGCCGAGTGTGGAGCGACCCGGCGGTGTGCCGTACTGGTAGATGTATCCGTTGTCCTTCAGGTAGGCGCTTTGCTGGAAGTTTCGATCTCCGCCGGCGCTGGGCCTGTGGGTCTCGGGTAGTGCGGCCCAGTTCTCTCCGTTGTCGGTCGAGGCGGCGAGGCCGGAGAAGTTGGTGTCCCAGGTACCTGCGGGTCCCCAGTTCTTGACCGACATGAGGTTGAGGTACTGGGTGTCGCCCACGGCGACTCCGGCGGTGGGGATTCGGCTGATTTCGACGAAGGGGATCTTGGGGCTGGGGACGACTTCTTTGGTCTGTCCGACGGCGTCCTTGACGACGCTGTCGAAGTTCATGCCGTCGGCGAGGTTTCGGTCGTTGCTGCGGACGATGGCGTTGCTGCGCCAGGACCAGAGGCTGCCTTGCAGGAGGTTGGGGACGCCGACGCCTGCGGTGTCGCCGAAGGCGGTCAGGACCTCGCCTCGGCCGTTGTCCCACATGATGCCGAGGTCGGTGCCGATCATGTTGACGTTTTGGGTCATGTTCGGGCTCGACATTCCGGTCACCTGGGCGACGGCCTGTGCGCGGCCGTGCAGTTGCGGTAATCCGAATGTTCCGTTGAGACCGGCGATGGGGTTGATCGCGTTGGGGTCGGCGAGGGCGGTTGGTCCTGTGACCAGCACCGATGCGGTCATCATCAGTGCTGCGACTGTCAGGACTCTGGATCCCACGCGTGTCAAAATTGCCCCGTTTCATGGTGTTTCCCCGATAACCCCTCGGAACCATAGCAGCGGTTTGTTATGGGCGAGGTAAATAGACTCGAGCCCGGTTTCCCGAATCGGGCGAATGCACCTCCGTGTCGTAATCTGGACACCGTGAGTGATCTACCCGATTCCCAACTGGCGCGGGATCTGTCCGTCAGTGCGATGCGGCTGAATCGGAGACTGCGTCTGCGGCATTCGAGCGACCGGTTGCCGGTGGCTCAGTTGTCGATTCTGACGACGTTGCTTCGTGAGGGTCCGATGACGACCGGTGAACTGGCTTCTCGGGAGCGAATCAAGCCGCCGTCGGTGTCGCGGTCGTCGCATCAGTTGGTCGAGGCCGGCCTGATTGTCCGTGAGCCGCACCCGACCGACGGCAGGCAGGTGGTGCTGCAGTTGACCGAGGCGGGCGTTGCGACTGCTCGCGACGAGGTGGCGTCTCGCGAAATCGCTCTTGCCGAACAGTTGGACGAGTTGTCGGCTCGGCAGCGGGAAACGTTGGCCGCAGCGTCGGCAATTCTGATCGAATTGGTCGATAGAGTCGACTGAGACCGTCAGTTCTCGTGTTGAACTTCGCGATCGAGACCGTCGATATTCCACTCGATGGTGGATCCGAGTTCCTCGGAATCTCCTCGGTGCGCGACGCGGCCGAGGACGGTGGCGACTATTGCAGCGCACACCATCCAGACGACTACGCCTATCAGCAACCCGGTCATGGACACTTTGTAGCACTGATGTCTGAGAATTCGCCGTGAAACGGTGGTTATGAAGTGTTGCTGTTCGATATACATCGCGTGCGGTCCGGCAAATGCGACAAAGTGAAGCTTCTTGTTCCCCAACAGATGTAGAGACCCGACGGAGTGTTTTTCGTGTCCTTCTCGAAAACAAAAATCAATGAGTTTTGCGTAATTGTTCGACGACTCGGCGAAAGCGACTGTTCGGTGTGCACATATTCGACACCACATCGAGATCGGACTCGAAATCCACATCTCGCAATTGCGACACCATGGTGACCTCGGCACCCGCAGCGGTCAGTGCCATCCGAGTGTCGTCGCCCGTCGACGGTGCAGACATCGGTACGTCCAGCAGTGCTCGGGCCTGAGCAGGATTCCGTAGACCCAGGATCCACCAACCGCCGTCCTCGGCGGCACCGAGTAGATCGGTGTCGGCCAGCAACGCGGCTGCGTCGCTGAGCAGTCGCCCGGTGACCTGCGGGGTGTCCATTCCGATCTGAAGTACCGCACCCGCGGGCGCGGCATCGGCGTGCGCATTCGCCAGCCGTTCGCCCAGTCCGTCGCCGCGCTGCGGGATCACGGTGAACGACGCGAGGGCTCGGGTGAGTTCCTCGGCGCGGGCCGCGTCGTGAAGATGGCCGGTGAGGGCTACGACGCGGTGGTCGACGTCCGCTGCCGCGACGGCGTCGAGGGTGTCCAGCAGTGCGGCGGCTGCTACTTCGGCGGCGGCCGCGTCGCCGATCGTGGCAGCGAGACGGGTCTTGGCAAGTCCTGGAACGGGTGCTTTGGCCACGACGAGGGCGGTGACGGTCACGAGAGCACCTTCCAGAAGTCGCGCACGGCCACGATGGTGCCGCGGACCGAGCCCGAGACCTTGGACGTGCCTGCGGTTCGTGGCCGGTAGTCCACGTCGTGTTCGACGACGGTCCAGCCGGCCTCGGCCGCGAGCACGAGTAGTTGCAGCGGGTAGCCGGAGCGTCGGTCGGTGACATCGAGGTCGAGTAGTGCTTGTCGGCGGACCGCTCGGATGGCACCGAGGTCGTGTACGGGCAACTTGTACTTGGTCCGAAGCCGAAGAGACAGAACGGCATTGCCGATTCTTGCGTGCAGCGGGGAACTTCCCTTGGCGGGCCGGCGACGGCCGACGGCCAGGTCTGCGCTGTCCAGCGCAGCCACCAGGGTGGGTAGGTCGCGTGGGTCCATCGAGCCGTCTCCGTCGAGCACGCAGACGATATCGGTGTCGGCGGCGAGGACGCCCGCGTGCACGGCGGCTCCGTATCCGGGGACGGCTTCCGCTACCACTGCAGCGCCGTGGGCGGCTGCCACCGCGGCGGTGGCGTCGGTCGAGTTGTTGTCCACGACGATCGTTCGATATCCCGGCGGGATCGAATCCAGCACGGCCGGAAGCGATTCGGCTTCGTTCATGCAGGGAATGACGACGGTGACAGATCCGGGCTCAGACACGGGGTGGGCCCGTTCCCTCGGCGTCGCGCAACGGTGCGTCGGCGAACGCGGTGAGACCGTCCTGCGGCAGGATCTGCGCGCGAAATCCCAGAACCTCTTCTGCCCGCTGTGGACTGGCGACGATGTGCCGTACGTCCCCGGCTCGGTACTGGCCGGTGACCTCGGGGGCTGGCCCACCCCTCGCGTCGGCGAGAACGGACGCCACCTCCCCGATGGTGATCGGATGACCCGAGCACACGTTGAGCGCGGTGAAGCCGTCCAGCTCGGCGGAGATGGACGCGATGTTCGCTGCTGCCACGTCGTGCACGTGGACGAAATCGCGGGCCTGCTTGCCGTCCTCGTAGACCGTGGGCGGCTTCCCGAGTTCGAGCGAGGACCGGAACATTGCCGCCACACCGGAATACGGGGTGTTGCGCGGCATGTGCGGGCCGTACACGTTGTGGTAGCGCAGCGCGATGACGGAACCACCGGTCGACAGTGCCCACGCGGAGGCGTAGTTCTCCTGCGCCAGTTTGCTCGCTGCGTAGGTGCTGCGCGGTTGCAGCGGTGAATCCTCCTCGACCAGTAGCCAATCGAGTGGCTCGCCGGACGCAGGGTCTCGGTTGTCGAACAGCCCGGCGTCCAGATCGGCTCGGGTACGCGGTCGCGGCACGACGGTCTCGCCGGAGGAATTGAGGTAGCGCCCTTCGCCGTAGACCACCATCGACGATGCCAGTACCAGGCGGGAACACCCTGCCTCGTACATCGCCGCGAGCAGGACTGCAGTTCCGAAGTCGTTGTGACTGGCGTATGCCGGTGCGTCCGCGGCGTCGACGCCTGCGCCGACGACAGCAGCCTGATGGCACACGACATCCACACCGCGTAACGCTTCGACGAGTGAATCCTTGTCTCGCACATCCAGATCGGTGATGCCCTCGGCTGTCGCGCCGGGTCCGTGAGCGGAACCCAACATGGCGTCGACGGCGACCATCTCCAGATCGGTGTCGCGCGCTGCGTCGAGAATGTGGCCCCCGATGAATCCGGCTGCGCCGGTGAGCAGTACGCGAGTCATGGCAGCTCGACCGGCAGTGTGACTCCGGCGTGCACCCGGCAGTGCGGGCACTCGCCGGTCGGCGCGTCGCGCACCGCGGATCGGACGAGCGCCTTGAGCGGTTCGATGTTCTTCTGGAATTCGGCGAACACGTCCACTGCTTTGACTCCCTGACCGGATTCGATCCCGGCGTCGAGGTCGGTCACCAACGCTATCGGCGCGTAACAGAGTTCGAGCTCGCGGGCCAGGACGGCCTCGGGGTGACCGGTCATGTTCACCAGTGTCCAACCTTGGCGCGCGAACCATTGGCTTTCGGCGCGAGTGGAGAACCGGGGACCCTCGACGACCACCATGACACCGCCGTCGACCGCGGACCCCTGGACGGCCGCGCTGCGTAACTCCGCGCAGTAGGGATCGGCGAATTCGACGTGGATGCCGCCGTTGTCGAAGTAGGTCTGGGTGCGGCCGGACGTCCGATCGACGAGTTGATCCGGAATCACGACGGTTCCCGGACCGTATTCGGCCACCAACGATCCCACGGCGCACGGGGCGAACACGCGGCTGACACCGAGCATGCGCAGCGCCCACATGTTGGCCCGATACGGCAGGGTGTGCGGCGAGTATTCGTGAGCGCGGCCGTGTCGAGGTAGAAAGGCAACTCGTCGTCCTTCCACCTCCCCGACGGTGATCGGTGCGCTCGGTGATCCGTAGGGCGTGTCCAGCTCGATCTCTTCGGCGTCGTCGGCGAAGAACGAGTAGAAGCCACTGCCTCCGATCACCGCGATCTCGGCCTGTAACCCCGCTTGCGTGTTCATCTACCCATCCTCCATCACCGTCGGTCGATATGCTGGTCCGAAACCGTGTTCGTCTTCAAGTCCGCAGGGAGAAAACACTATCCGTTACTGGAGAGAAGCCGTCGCCGGTGCGCTGGCCGTCGTGCTCGTTGCCGTCGCGTTCGTCGTTCCGTATCTGGGCAACGAGATCGTCACCCCGATCATCAACAGAACACCGCAGCAGGTGCGCGATTTCGCCGACGCCGCACCGCTGTTCGGTTTTCGTGAGGTTCATGTCGGATGGGGAACGCCGTTCGCCGTCCTCATCGCGGTGGCGACCGTGCTGTGGGGACCGACCGTGGCTCGACGCCTGTCCTGGACGCGGCTGTTGTTCGTCGTCTGGGGTGCGTCGGCGGCGTGGACGATGGCGCTGGCGATGGTCGACGGTTGGAAGCGTGGGTTCGTCGACCGATTGGCCTCGACGGACGAGTACCTGCACGAGGTGCCCGGCATCACCGACATCCCCGAGACACTGCGCGGATTCTCCGAGCGCATTCTGGATTACCAGGCGGATTCGTGGACCACTCACGTCTCGGGCCATCCGCCCGGTGCGCTGCTGACGTTCGTCTGGCTCGACCGTCTCGGTCTGAGCGGCGGGGCCTGGGCGGCAACGCTGTGCGTGTTGGTGGGAACCAGTGCCGCAGTTGCCGTGGTTCTCACGCTCGGTGTTCTGGGCGACGAGGACATGGCCAGGCGCGCAGCACCGTTCGTGGCGATCGCACCGGCAGCGATCTGGATCGCCGTCTCCGCCGACGCGTTCTATGCCGGGGTCGCGGCGTGGGGTATCGCGCTGCTGGCGGTCTCGACGAAGCGCTGGCTGTGGCCCGCATCCATCGGTGCGGGAGTGCTTCTCGGATTCGGAATCTATTTGAACTACGGCCTGGTGTTGATGGGTCTGCCGGCGGTCGCGGTGCTGATAGCGGGCCGAAAGGTTCTGCCGTTCCTCGGCGCGGTGATCGGTGCCCTGCTCGTTGCGGGGATCTTCACGGCGTACGGATTCTGGTGGTACGACGGGTACGAGCTGGTGCAGGAGCGGTACTACCAGGGCATCGCCAAGGATCGTCCGTTCGAGTACTGGGGCTGGGCGAACTTCGCTGCACTGTTCTGCGCGCTCGGCGTCGCTGTGCCGGCGGCCTTCCCACGCATCGCCGCGCGGGTGCAGCCGATCAACCTGTTGGTGCTCGGCGGCCTCGCGGCGGTGGTGATGGCCGATCTGAGTCAGCTGAGCAAAGCGGAGACGGAGCGAATCTGGCTGCCGTTCGCGATGTGGATGTTGATCGCCCCGGCGGTGCTGCCGCGTCGAACACATCGATTCTGGTTGGCGCTGCAGGTGATCGGGGCCTTGGCCGTCAATCATCTGCTGTTCACGAATTGGTGAGTGGAGCCGGAGTCATCTGCGCGAACCAACGGCCGTCGATCGGAGCCACGTCCACCATCTGCAAGCCGGCGGCGCGGGCGAGGTCGGCGGTGGCGTCGGCGCTGACACTCGACCAGGCGAACCAATCGCCGACCATGGTGTCGGTTTCCCAGCGAACGGTGCGGTGCCGAATACCGGAGTCACTCGGTTCGTCCACCTCGGCGATGATGGCTCCGTGTGGTGCCAGCAGATCGGCGGCTCGGCGTAGCAGGCGCACCGGATCCCCGCCGATGCCAATGTTGCCGTCGGCGAGCAGCACACACGACCACGTGCCGGTGCCGGGCAGAGGCTCGAACAGGTCACGGAGAACGGCGTTTCCGCCGCGGCCGATGGTCAGGTCGACGGCAGCTTTGGACGTGTCGACGCCGAGCGCCGAGAGTCCTCGTCGGGCAAGAGCTTCGGTCAGCCGGCCGGGTCCGCATCCGAGATCGATGGTGGACCCGGTACATCGGCTGATCATGGCGTGGTCGGCTCGGCGATCCTCTTCCGAGGATGCGCTTCCGCCCATCCAGCGGGCCGTGGGCAGACGTTCTCTCGAGCCGTCGGAATCGCCGATCCAGCAGGGCAATCCAGCGGCGGCGCGGTGGAAAAGGGTGTCTGCGGTGACGCTCATGTTCGGCTCCGTACCACGGTGAAGCGAATGAAGTAGACGACGGCGCTGGCGGCGAACAACACCGTTGTCAGAACCAGCCATCGTTCCAAGAAGGGGTCTTGGGTCAAACCTGTTGCCGCACGATAGGTCTCCGCGCCCTGGGACAGTATTCCGGGGAAGAACATCAAGAACGTCAGCGCTGTGCCGAGAGCCGGGACGCGAATGTAGTTGATGGGCGAGACGGTCAGCTGTAGTCGTCCGAGCCCGGTGAGAAGGCGATCGGCCGCCGAGTACAGCGGGAACAGGACCGCGTCGTGCAGCAGTACCGATCCGAAGAACCAGACGGCGATGGAATGCCACCAGATGTCGCTGTTCCACAACGTTTTCGGCCCGGCGATGTGGACGACGTAGCCGACCAGCGCGAAAGAGAGCAGCAGGCCGACGGCATGCAGAGGGTGGCCACCGTATATCCGTCGGAAGGCTCTCATTCCCGGTCCCCTGTCGCGTTTTGCGAAACGTCTGTGAAAGCACCAGAGCGCGAGCAGCACCGACGTCGTCGGTGACTGCCCGCGCACGGGTTCAGGAGCTGATTATGCGGCGGTCTTGACCGTGATGGTCGCAACGCCGACGAGCAGTCCCGGGGTGACAGCGTCGGTCTTGAACGTGTCGTTGAGCAGTCCGGCTGCGGTCTCCGAGATCTTCACCTGCGTGCCCTGCAGGATGGCGGTGTTCTCGGGGCCGGTTGCCAACGGCTGCAGGGTGCGGCCGTCGAGGTCGAACAGCACGGCGTCGGCAGCAGCCTCTTCGCCGTTGACCGTGACGTCACCGGTGAGCAGCGACGTGCCCGGGTCGATGTCGAAGTTGGTCAGCTCGACCACGGTCTCGCCTGCGGTCAGCGACAATCCGCTGCCGTCGTGGTTGATCTCGCCCTGCACGTAGGGGTCGACCGTGCCGGGCTCCCAGTACTTCACGTCGCCACCGGTGATCGGGAAGCGAATGGAACCGTCTGCGAGAGTTGCGGTTCCGACTACGCCCGGCGTGAGGCCGAGGGTGGTCAGTGCGCCCAGGAAGCCGGGGTCGAGAGCAACTGCGGTGTCGACGCCGTTGCTGAGGTCGGCGACCTCGGCTGCGGGCTCGGGGGTGCTCTCGGTGGTCTCCATGGCCGACGATTCCGAGGAGGTGGCTGCGTCGGTGGTGCTGGATGCGTCGTCGCTGGAGCACGCGGCGAGCGGAACGATGGTGAGTGCACCGATTGCGGTGGCGGCCAAAGCTTTACGAACAGTGAACATGTCGGTCAACCTTCCGTGCTCGTCTCTCGAGCGTTGTGGGTTATTCGGCGCTGCTTGCCGATCGGATGGGTCTTCATCGCGATGCCTGCATTGAAGCGGTGCCGACCTGTTACCCCACGGTGTGAACGGTCAAACCAGACATGTTCACGTTCGGCTCAGCCCAGGATCAGATCCGCGGCTCGTTCGCCGATGATCACCGACGGTGCATGGGTGTGGCCGCGGATGATGCTGGGCATGATCGATGCGTCGGCGACCCGGAGTCGGTCGACACCCCGAACCCGCAGCGCGGCATCGACGACGCTGCCGGCATCGTTGCCCATCCGCGCGGTGCCCACCGGGTGGTACAGAGTGTGGGCGTTCTGCTCCAGGGCCTCGGTGAGCAGATCCGCCGGGGAGATGTTCGACGCCACCCTGGGGCGTACGACGTCCCCGAGCTGGCCCTTCAGGGACGGGGTCTCCGACAGCGCGACGCATACGCGCAGTCCCTCGATCATGGCCCTGCGGTCCATTCCGTCGGGGTCGCTGAGGTAACGCGGCTCGACGATGGGCTTGGCCAGGGGGTCGGCGGACCGGAGCGTGATCTCGCCTCGGCTCTTGGGTTGCAGCAGGACGGTGCCGATGACCGCGGCGTGTGCGTCGGCGGCGATCAGGCCTTCGTCGAAGAACGGGGCCGGTCCGAAGATGAGTTCGAGGTCCGGCAGCGGCAGATCCTCACGGCTCCGGATGAAGCCGTATGCCTCCGCGACGTTGGAGGTGAGCATGCCGCGTCGGCGCGCGAGATAGTTGATGAGCTCCGGAATCTTCTCGGCATGGAACAGGGAGTCCTTCTCGGTCTTCCACCCGATGAGGGCGGCCAGGTGGTCGAGGAGGTTCTGCCCGACGTCCGGCGAGTGGTGCCTGACGGTGATGCCGTGGGCTGTGAGCTGCTCCTTGTCTCCGATGCCGGAGAGCATCAGCAGCTGCGGTGTGTTGATGGCTCCGCCGGACAGAACGACTTCCTTGTGTGCGCGCACCGTATGGGTGACGCCGTCGGAGGTGTATTCGACGCCGACGGCGGCGCTGCCCTCGAAGAGAACCCGGGTGGCCTGTGCCTCGGTGAGGACGGTGAGGTTGGTGCGCTTCTTGGCCGGGCGAAGGTAGGCGTCGGCGGTGCTCCAGCGGGCACCGCGTTTCTGGTTGACCATGGTGCGGCTGAAGCCCGTGGGTTCGGGCAGGTTGGGGGTTTCCACCGAGTAGCCGGCTTCCTCGACGGCGGAGAGGAAGGACGAGGTGAGCGGGCGTGAGCTGCGCTGGTGGGACACGATCAGTGGCCCACCGGTTCCGGCGTCCAGTTCTGTTGTGCCCTCGATGTTCTCGATCTTGCGGAAGTATCCGACGAGGTTGCGGAACGACCACGAGTCGTCGGAGTTGGCCGCCCACTCGTCGTAGTCGGCGGCGAATCCGCGTACCCACATCATGGCGTTCATCGACGAGGAGCCGCCGAGCATCTTGCCGCGCGGCCAGTAGATGCTGCGGTCGCGTAGCCCCGGCTGCGGTTCGGTGAGGTAGTCCCAATCGACCTCGGTACGAAAGAGTTTGGAGAACGCGGCGGGGATGTGGGCGAACTTGTTCTTGTCTTCCGGGCCTGCCTCGAGCAGGATCACGCTGTTGCGGGGATCGGCGCTGAGCCGGTTGGCCACCACTGCGCCGGCCGAGCCCGCGCCCACGACGATGTAGTCGGCGGTTGTGTTCTGTGTGCTCATGATTGTCCTTCGGGTTCGTCGGCAGCTGTCGTTGGACGCTGCTCAGCCGCGCAGGGCGGAGGCGAATATTGCCGGAAGTTTGGTCCAGGACGGTGCTCCGGCGAACGCGGTGAGCAGTTTCCCGGTCGATGCTGCGGTTTTGTTGGTGACGAACCACGGCGGCTTGGGGGAGATGGACATCTCTCCGCTGATCAGCGACCTCGACAGTGGGCGGAAGGGTCCGCGCACCACGGTCCGTTCGGCACCGTCGATCAGTAATGCGTTGTGCACGATGCCGATTCCGCTCTGCACATCGTCGACGGTGTGGCCGGGGAACGCGCCCCAGGTGGCCGATGCGGTGAGGAATCCGAGGGCGGTCCAGGCATTGACGGCGATGGTGCCGTACCGCAGGTCTGCAAGCATGGAGTCGAACTTCTCACCGAGTTCCTTGATGGTGCTCGGCGTGCCGATGATGTTGATGCCGAGGGTGCCGGTGAACTCCTCGTTGGCCGTCTGGACGGCCTTGGCGGCGAATGCTGCTCCGGTGTAGGGCAACTCGATGACGCCCATCACGGGTGCGAAGTACTCGGTCTGCAGGAGCGGTGCGTACTCGCCGGGATCGAGGTCGGTGATGAGCACCCGGCCACCGCCGTCGCCGAGCCGTTCGGCCGACGGGTACGTGGCGGTGGCGTCGGACACTCGTCTGTCGCTGCCCGGGTAGTAGGGGGCGCGGGCCGGTGCCCGGTCGAGTGCGGCGCGCAGGGCTGCGATGAACTCGTCGCGCTGCTTCCATTCCGAGGACAGCACGACGACCTGCGAAGCGACACAGTTGTATCCGCTGTTGTGCAGTCGCTGGGTGGCTACGTGTTCGGCTTGGAACTCGATGTCCGCGCGGCTCCACTCGCCCGGCAACACGATGGTGGGCGAGACGCCACCGAGTTCACTGGAGATCTCCTTGGTCAGCATCGGCCGGTTCGCCGCCTTACGGGCGGCACCGTCGGGTCCCGGGCCGAAGACGATGGCGTCGTGGGTGATTGCGCTGCCCGTCATGTGGACGTGGTCGACGCGATCGTGGTTGACCAGGTAGGTGCCGACGTCGGCTCCACCGGTGAGCAGACGCAGCGCGCCGATGTCCACCAATGGGGCGAGGATCTTCTCGAAGACCGGCAGCAGTGGGTCCATGATGGGGTTGAGCTTGAGCGCGACGACGCGGTTGAAGGCGATCAGTTCGTACAGGGCGTCGAGCGGGGCGATCGAGGTGATGTTGCCCGCGCCCAGGACGACGCCGACGCCCGCGGTGCGCGTCGGGTCGAGTTGGGCGAGGCCTGCGGTGCGCTGTGCGGTGGCACGGTCGATTCCGGGCCGGAGCCACACCTCGGCACTGAACCCGTTGAGCAGTAGCTTCTCGAAGTTGTTGAGCGGCAACACCGATACGGTCGTTCGTCCGCCCGGGGCTGTTCCGAACTTCGCTCCGGCCAGCGGGCTGCCGCCTGCCTCGAGCGCCGAGAGGGTGTGCGCGAGCGTGCCGAGACCGCCGAGAAGCGAGTACGGGCCGGAAAGCCATTCCTCACCGAGCAGGTTGGACGAGGGGTCGAGGCCTTTGACCGACGCGGCGGCGGTCACCCATTCCTGCGCGTGCGTCGTGGTGAGGGCGTGCATGCGCTCGAGCAGTGCCCGGCGGTCGGCCAGGCCGAGCCTGCCCCAGGTCTGCTCGCCTGCGTCGAGGTCGGCAAGAGCGGTATCGACCGCCAGGGAGGCGTCCGGTCCGTTCGTCGGTACAGGCTCCAGATGCGGGGTGACTTCGCTGGTCAACTTTTCGTCTCCACTCGTCGTTCGGATACACGGCTTCGAGTGTGATTCTGGTCGCATTCGGGGCGGCAGGCTATGGGCCGCCGCTGTCAATCGAGCGCAGCGGATTGTGCCGTCGCACAGTTTGGGTGTGGTGTGGCTTACATCGGCCGGGCTATGGTTCAGTCATGACCACCACCGAGTCCGCTCTGCATCCGTCACCGACCGAGCTGGCGGCGGCGATGCTCGACGACGTCGACGAGCTGGCGAGCGAACTGGTCCGGCGCATCCTGGGAGCCGAGCACGCCTATCTGGAGGCGACGCTGCTCACCGCGGATCAACTCCACGAAGCGTCTCGCAGCAATCTGGCCTCGATGTTGGGCAAGCTGTCCGGGCGTGCGCCGGTTCGGCTCGAGTCGGCGCAGCAGGCGGGCAGGCTCAAGGCCGAGCAAGGTGTGCCGCTGGCGGCATTGCTGCACGCGTTCCGGCTCGGTGGTCGGCTGGTCTGGGACGAGTTGATGGTGCGTTCGCACGGCCGGGCCAGCCACGCGCTGCTGGACATGGCGGCGCAGGTGTGGGCATTGGTCGACGTGTATTCCGACGAGGCGGCCGAGGCGTATCGAGAGAGCGCCGACATGCGAGCCCGCGAGAGCGCCGAAGCTCGCGGCCGGCTGATTCGGGTGCTGTTCGCCGATCATGCCGCGAATCCGGCCGCGGCGGCGGATGCCCTGCGTGCGTTCCGAATTCCGGATCGCGGCTTTTTTGCGGTGGTTTCCCAGGAACCCTCGTCGACGGGACTCGGTATCGAAGGCGTCGTCGCTCGGTTGCGGGCCGCGGGTACCGAGTCGGTGTGGGATGCCGAGGTGGACGGCAGCATCGGATTATTCTGTGCCGCTCGGGAATCCGACATCGATACGGCACTGGCCACTTTCGGAGAACTGTGCCCGGGGCGGATCGGCGTCAGTTCGGTGTTCCGGTCGCCGTCGGGAATCGGTGACGCCGTGGGGCAAGCCCGTCTGGCCCGGTCGTGCAGCTTTCCCGATTCTGTGCCGTCGACGCCGGTGCGCTACGACTCGGTACCGGTGCCGTTACTGCTCGCGCGCGACCCGAAATCCGGCCGTATCGCGGCCCGTCAGATTCTCGGCGATCTGTTGGCGTTGCCCCGCGCCGAGCGGACGAGTCTGCTCGCCACTCTCGATGCGTGGTTCTCGTGCGGTGGCTCCACCAAGGATGCCGCGGAACAGCTGCACTACCACCGCAATACGGTGTTGTACCGATTGCGGCGTATCGCCGAACTCACCGGTCGCGACTTCCGTGATCCCGTGCAGGCCGCCGAACTCTATGTCGGGCTTCGAGCCCATCAGCTACTGACCTGACGGGTCAGTGGCTGGCCAGCACGACGTCGAGGATTCCCGTTCCCAGGGGTACCGGAACGCAGGACGGCTGACGGGCATTCGCGGGGTCGAGTGCGTTGAGCGCCAGACGCAGCGCGGTCGGGTCGTAGGTGAAGGTGAAGTGGGCGACCTCGGTGTCGGGGCACACGTCCTGGATCACGATGTTGTGCGCTCCCGGATCTCGCAGCAGCGCATTGGTATACGGCTGAATGACCTCGTCGACCTTGGTGGCGATCGAGGTGTAGTCGACGCCGGGGACGGTGTCGCCGCCGGCGTTGAGGTTTTCGAGAAAGTCCGATCCGGCCATCAGCTGGGCGAGGCCCGGGCCGAATTCGTCGGCTACCAGACCGGTCGCGCCGGGCACGGCCTGGACGACGGGGGCGACTCCGTACATGGTGCCGCCGTAGGTCGGTGACGCGATTCCCACCCATCGGTCGACGACATCGGCCCCGCCGAGCCGGTTGACGAAGTATCGGGCGACGGCAGCACCCTGCGAGTAGCCCACCACGTCCACCGCCGCGGCACCGGTCGCGTCGAGGATGGTTGCCGTCATCGATTTCAGTTGTGCTGCACTGTCTTCGATGACTCCGTAGCCGTTGGACTTACCGTCCGGCGACGCGCCGTAGTTGATCGCGAAGACGCAGAAGCCCGCGGCCTGCAGGATGGGGGAGAAGCCGGCCCAATCGGAGTAGGCGGTGGCGTCGGTGCCGTGGACGAGAACGACAGGATTGGGGTGCTCGGCAGAGGGCACGCAGCTCATGTCGTTGGCCCCGGGCGGGGCGGCGTCGCGGTTGGTCGACGCGTACCGAATGGCATCGGCGTGGTCGGGTTGCGGCGGTGCAGCTGCGATGGGCATGAGCGGGCCGGCATGTGCGAGTGGTGCCGCTCGGGTCGACAAGACCGACAGTGCAGCGGTGAGTGCGACGACGAGAAGAATCAGACTTCGGCGTGGTCCGCGCATGACCACACGGTATTCCTGCAGTTGTGAAATGTCCCTACGAATTCGGACATGAACGCATAAAAGTCACAATAATAGTTCTGTAGCGATTATTGTGTCGCATGCCGATTGCCGACCGAGCTACCGGTGACGGCGAGGGTGCAGACGCAGGGATCGATCGAAAGACGGGTTTACCGCCGACAAGGGGAACGTGGAGCCGGTGACGGGAATCGAACCCGCCTCTCAACCTTGGGAAGGTCGCGTTCTACCAATGAACTACACCGGCGTGTGGTGCGGCGTCCAGATTAGCAGGGTGGCCCGACGTCGATGCGTACACCGTGCAGCAGGGCCTGGGCGTCCTCGGCCGGCACCGGTTCGGAGAAGAGGTAGCCCTGAGCGCGGGTGCAGCCCAAGGCCACCAATGTGCTCCTGGCACTCTCGGTTTCGACGCCCTCGGCGATGATGCTCAGGCCGAAGGCGTGCGCGAGCCCGATGATCGACTGGACGATCGCGAGGTCGTCGGTCGCTCCCGATCCGAGGTCGGTGACGAACGCGCGGTCGATCTTGAGCGCGTCGACGGGCAGTTCCTTGAGGTGTGACAGCGAGCTGTATCCGGTACCGAAGTCGTCGATCGCCACCTGCACGCCGAGGTCCCGCAGTTCTCGGAGCGTCACTCGAGTACGCGAAAGATCCTGTACGACGGCCACTTCGGTGATCTCCAGGCACAGGTTGCAGCCCGCGATCGAGAATTCCTCGAGGGCGCTCGCCACGGTGGCCGCAAAGCCGGTGGTGACCAGCTGTACGGGCGAGATGTTCACGCGCATCACGATGTCGAGGCCGGGGATGTCCCGTTGCCACGCAGCCAAGGTCCGGCACGCGTGGTCGAGAACCCACCGACCGAGCTCGCCGGCGAGGTTCGTCTCCTCCGCCACTGGAATGAAGGCGGACGGTGGTAGCAGCCCGCGGGTGGGGTGACGCCACCGAACCAGTGCCTCCACCGCAGTGATGCGCCCGGTGACGAGGTCGACCTCGGGCTGGAAGTGCAACGTCAGCGAGTCGCCTGCAATGGCGTCACGCAGATGGATCTCGACGTCGTTGCGGAGTTCGGATTGCGCGTGCATCTCGTCGGTGAACAGCGAGATGTGGTGTCCACCAGCACGCTTGGCCACCAGAGCGGCTTGCCCTGCTTGCCGGAGCAGAGAGTCGGCGGTGTGGGTGCCGGGCTCGCCGAAGGCGATTCCGATGCTGGCGCTGCGACCGATTCTCTCGACACCGAGAGTGACCGGTGCCTGTATCGACTCGGCGATCGTGCGGGCACGGTCGGTGGCGACGCGGTGCGAGCACGGGCCAGCCAGGACCACGACGAACTCGTCGCCGCTCAGGCGGGCCGCGAGACTCGCCGATTCGTCGACGAACGCCTGCAGGCGTTCGGCGACAGCCTGGAGATACTGGTCGCCGGCGAGGTGTCCGAGAAAGTCGTTCAGCGCCTTGGTGCGGTCCAGGTCGATGTGCAACACCGCCACCGGACCGGGCATCGACGGATCGAGTCGGTCACGGAGGTGCTGCGTGAGTGCGGTGCGGTTCGGGAGTGAGGTGAGACCGTCGTGCAAGGCCGAGAACCTGATCTGTTCCTCGGCACTGACTCGCGCCTGCAACTGCGACAGCAGAGCAGCAATTGCTTTGAGGGCGTTCAGTTCTGCTTGGGACCAACTTCGGTCTCCCACTTTGATGAAGCCCAGAATCCCGGTGGTGCGTTCGGAGTGCAGCAGCGGCACGACGGCCATCGAGGTGGCGCTCAATCCCGAGGCGGTCTCGACGCGTCGGCGATAGTCCTCCTGCTCCGGGTCGGGCCGAAACACTGCCGGTTCGGACAGTGTTTCGGCCATCGCGAAGACCGAGTCGGCCTCGTCGAAGTAGACGACGGCCAGGGGGTCGGGATCGGGCACGCTGAGGCGCGGTGGCCATTCCGCGGTGAGTCTGGTTGCCCGGGCATCGAAATCGTGGTGCCGGAGAAAGCTGAAATCGATGCCGAGGTAGTCCACGAGCTGACGCAGTACCGACAGGTATGCTTCTCGCACCGTCGCCGCGTCGACGCCCATGAGTTCGGTGGCGACGCCGGTGACGAGGACCTCGAGTGTCCGACTGTTCTCCAGGGCCCTACTCCCGCCTCTCGTCGACGCGGTCTCGTGAACCGCTCCTGTAGACGCAGTGCAGGACTGTTCCCCCTGGTCTATGCCGGACTCTACCCCGGTAAGGACGCCGAAACCGCGACTCTGCGACTGTATATCGCGCCTCGTGGCGCAGTGCCGAGCCGCAACACCAGAGCGATCGACTCGGCCTCGTCCAGTTCCGCCAACGTCCGCAGCTCGAAGTTCAACTGCTGCAACGTCTCTGCGTGGGTCGGAGACAATTCTCGGTGCTCGTCCATCGTGCGCGCGTAGAGGAACGGTGGTGATACGGGTTGAACTGCCAGTGCGTGCAGATGTGAAGTCACCCAAACGTTCTCCGTTGCAAATCCACCCCGGATGTAATGCGCCGGAGTCGATCCGGGCACCACGATCACCGCGAGCGCGGAGCTCGCCGATACCCGATCGCGCATGTCGGTGGCCAGGGCAGCGCCTGCGTTCCAGGCAGACACGAGCGCCATGACGTCGGGCCGCCCGATGATGTCCAGCGTGGACAGGTCTGCGGCGTCTATGCCGAGGCTGGCGACGTCGATGCCCCGATCCGGGTCCGGATCGCCTGCCCAGCGCAGTTCGGAGAACATCTCTCGGTGCAGATGCGGCGTGAGATACCGAATCCGATCGGCGGCCGCGAGAATGTCTGCTGCCGCGGTGATGGACTCGCGCGTCGTCAACAGCACGGCACGTCCGCCTTCGGCGGCTGCGGCCGCAACGAGATCGGCGACCACCGCATCGTCCAGCGTCGACGGTGACCCGAGCTCTCGGTCCGTGGATCGGGTGAGCACGGCGTCGAGGAGGCGCCGATCGGTGATCGGCCCGGCGGTACCGTCGCGCAACGACAGCTCGACCGCCTCGTCGGTGATCTCGATGCCGGCGAGCATGCCCTGTGCGGTGGCGGCCACGCGCGCGTTGAATCCGGCTGCGCCCACAGCGACGAAGCTGCCGCGGTACGCGATATCGAGGGTGGACGTTCGGGATCGATCGACGTCGACCCGGAAGGTCCGGCCGTTCGAGGAGAAGGTCCACGGCTGACTGTTTCCACCGGAAGGCGCTCGGCGTGCTGCTTCGAGTATCGAGTCACGGGAATCCACGCTCAGCGGACCGGCCGCATCACCCGAGACCTGTCTGCGGGTGGGGGCCGGCGAGTTCAGCCCGTCGAGGTGCACCTCGAGATCGATGCGGATACGTCCGGACGGTAGGTGCGCTCCGGTCCCGAAGCGTCGGACCGCCGCGGCGATGGTCGCACCGCCGAGTTGGACGTCGCCGCCCAACTGGGGCCACGTCTCGATCGTTTCGCCCACCTCCACCATCGAGGCCGCCATCCGAGCCGAGAGCAGGGAGGCGTCGAGCTGATCGAGCACGATGGGAATCTTGTCGCGGGTTCCGAGTCCGTGCAGACCGGCGGACTCGATGTCGCCGAGTACGCCGTGAAACACCGGGCGCTGTGGTTCGAGGTCGAATCGCTCGACGTCCAGCAGACCTCGATCGGAGGTCTCCATCAGTACGGGGATTCGACGCGACCTGGCCGCCTCTCGTGCCCGGACCTTGATGTCGAGGGAGTCGCATTCCTCGACGAGCAGGTCGAGTCCGTCGAAGAACTCGTCGATCGTGGTCTCGTCGATCCCGTTCCGGAAGACCTCCACCGTCAGGTAGGGATCTATTTCGGCGATTCGCCGGGCGGCGACGATCGCTTTGTTGACACCCAGATCGATGATCGACGCCGGAATCCTGTTGAGGTTCGACAGTTCTATCTCGTCGAAATCCGCGAGGCGAAGAGTTCCGCAGATTCCCTCGAGTGCGAGAGTGTGCGCAATGGCGTGTCCGACGCTCAAGCCGATGACGCCGATCGTGAGATCTCCCAATTTCTGCTGTTCCTCGAGCGTTATCTTGTTTCTGTTTCGGTCCAGTCGGAGGTGCCGATACGAATTCGGACCGAGAACGGCGACGACGGTATTACGCCACGGGAAATAGACCCACCTGTCGCTTTCGTCGAGAAGGCTCTGCTCAGGGCTCGGCAACAATGCATGCAGTCCGGCTCGCTGGGTGGCGCGTTCGTCGAGAACGGTGATCGAGGTGTCACCCCGTAGCTCGTCCAAGGCGGCTCGCTGTGTGGCGACCGTCTCGTCGAATATCACAGGCTGCCAGCTGTATTCGGCAGTGATCGGAATCGTCACGACGCCACCGCCGAGTGCAGGTTCTTCGACGTGCCGTGCTGCGCGAGCAGCGAGACCGTGTTGCGTTTCATGCGCCGCCACGTCTCGAGTTCGGCATCGAACGCGAGAGTCGTTCGGTCCCACCAGAACACCTCGGTTCGGTATCGGTCGTCGGGGTAGGGCACCGGTTCGATGTGCGTTGCGATCGCTGCTCCGGTGCGCAGCCACGCGGCGCGGACGTGGGAGGCGGCAGTGGCCAGCGCGTAACGAGCGCCCAGCAGTGCTGTGCTGTACGCCGGTGACTGCGCGATCATGGTGGTGACGGCGCGGCCGCGGGGTGCTCCCGGGGCAACCCACGCCGACTTGATCTCGACGACCCCGTCCTCGATGCGGCTGTCGAGCATCGCGCGAACGCGATGTCGGCCCTCGGGATGCGCGGCGAATTCGACGAGTGCGTGTGATTGATCGGCCGAAGAATACGGCCCCTGAACGCGAACGCCGCCGAGGATCGTTCCGGTTCGGTCGAGAGCGGCGAAGAACAATGCGGTGGTCCCGCCGTCGCGAATTGCCGATATCTCGAGCGCTGGTGTCACGTCGTGGCGTCGATAGCTTTCTTCGGCACCGTCGAGAAATTGCGTCCACAAAGCGGGACTTCGGGTGGGAGTCGTGGCCAGAATGTGGCACTGGGAGGGATGATCGAAGTACGAAGGAACGTCGATTCGAATGCGCATTGGGCTCTTCCTGAGGGAGTGTCACCGAATGTGAGAGGTGTGACCGATCGATTGTCCGACTGTTCGGTCCGCCCGTACCTGTGGAAGTGGTCACTCGGGTGCTTCGCGTAAGGCCCGTGAGGACCAGTAACCTGCAGTGGTGCTGCTCTCCGACCGTGACATTCGTGCCGAAGTGACCCTGGGCAACCTGGCGATCGATCCCTTCGATCCGTCGATGGTGCAGCCGTCGAGCGTCGATGTGCGACTCGACAAGCTGTTCCGGGTGTTCAACAACACCCGGTACACCCACATCGATCCGTCCCAGCAGCAGGACGAGCTGACGACGTTGGTGGAGCCACGAGCGGGTGAGCCGTTCGTTCTTCATCCGGGGGAATTCGTCCTCGGTTCCACTCTCGAACTGACGACGTTGCCGGATTATCTGGCGGGTCGACTGGAGGGGAAGAGCTCTCTGGGCCGGCTGGGACTGCTCACGCACTCGACGGCAGGATTCATCGACCCCGGATTCAGCGGTCACATCACGTTGGAGTTGTCCAACGTCGCCAACCTCCCGATCACGCTGTGGCCGGGAATGAAGATCGGGCAGCTGTGTCTGTTCCGGCTGTCGTCGCCCTCGGAGAATCCGTACGGCAGCGCCGCGGTGGGCTCCAAGTACCAGGGGCAGCGTGGTCCCACTCCGTCGAAGGCGTATCTGAACTTCATCCAGTCGGACGTGACATAGACCAACGTTCGGTCTGTTTTCTTGGACGAAACCTGGTGAGTTCCCGGTTGTAGCGGTATTCTGGTGCTCGAACGTGGGTTGGGGCCTACCAGAATGAGGTTTCTCGTGTCCGCGGTACCCGATCCGTCCGTGCTCGGCGCTTCCCTGGGGTCGAGTGGCGTCCGCAGTGTGATCAGCGACAGCTCGGGTGTCGACACGGTGCTCCACGTCCTCGAACCGGTTGCCACCGGGCCCGCGCCCAACGGTCTCGCCCCGGATCCCTGGGATGCCGTCGTCGCATCGGTGCACAGCACGGCAGACGAATACGCGTCCGCTCGCTACTACCCGGTGCTCGCCCTCCGCGAGAGCGATCCCGACACGGCCTTTCGCGAGGACTTCTCCGACGGCATCGTGCTCGTATCCGAACTGGGTGCGCAGCTGGGCGCGTTACGAGAAACCGGAGTGCTCGCCGGTGAGCGTTGCGTCGCGCTGTTCGACGTCGGCGCATCCGGCACCAGCGTATCGGTGGTCGACGTCGAGTCCGGTCGCGTCCTGGCCTCGCGTCGCACCGAAGAACTCCGCGGCGACGACTGCGACCGTGTGCTCAGCGACCACCTGATCGAGACGTTCGGCGCGGCGGAAGCCTTGACGGTGGCAGCTCGTCGACAGCTCGTGCACGACGTGCGAGACGGCAAACACCAGCTGTCGATCCTGCGCAGCGTCTCCGTCGTCGGGCCGTTCGTCGGCGGTCGCGCCTCGTTGTGGCGACACGACCTCGACGAGATCATCGGCGACGCCGTTCGTGCGGCAGTCTCCACAGCCGTCGACGTGCTCGAGTCCGTCGCAGCGAGCGGCGTTCACGTGGAGGCGATCGTCGCAGTCGGCGGCGGTGCCAACATGCAGATCGTTCGGCAGACACTGTTCGACGCCGTGTCGGTGCCTGTCTACGTTCCGGAACGACCGGAATTGTTGGCCGCCCGTGGGGCGGCCGGGATCGCGCGGACCGTGGGAGCCAGGCCTGCACCGGCCCCTGCCGTGACCGCCGTGACCGCCGTTCCCGCCCGTCGTCCGCGGCACAGCGGCAGCCCGTCGAGGCGAATGGCCAGGGCAGCGAAGTCCCGCCGCGTCGGGGGCGCACTCGCCGCGCTCGTTGCGGTGTGCGTGGCCGGAACCGTGGTCGCGGCAGCGGCCCGAACCACCGACGACACCCCCGAACCGTCGATCGCGACCTCGCAGAACGCGTCGCCTTCCGCCCGATCGCAGGCTGTGATGCCGGCGGTGGACGGCTCACCGTCCGTGTCGACGCCGCCCTCGGTGTCGGCCACGGACGTGGCCGCGTCGTCCTCGACGTCTCCGACATCCGGAGTCTCGACGTCCTCTCCTGCACCCACCTCGCCGAACAGTGCCGAGCCACCGCTTCCAACCCGCACGATTCCTGACGTCACTGTCCTTCGGCCCGCGCGTGAAGGCACTCGAGTTCCGACGACGACCACGGCTCCGACCACCACGACGGCTCCGACTCACCCCACGACCACCACTGCGCCGACCACCACTGCGCCGACAACCACTGCACCGACCACAACGACGTTGCCGCACACCACCACTCGCGCCTCGACCCCGACGAAACCCACGATAACCACGCCTCGGCGACCGTAGACACCGCCGTTCGTTTCGCCGTGGCGGCAATAGATCTACGGTTTCGACCGCCACGGGGCCGCATCCTCGAGGCAGGATGGTCGGTATGGAGTCACAGACCGAGCGCGAAGACAAGTTCGATGTCGATGCAGACTTCGAGTTCCCCTCCCTCACCTCGCTCGTTCCTGCCGACGGCGCGGCGGTGGAGACCGACACCGAACTGGTCAGCGAGTACTTCGACACCACCGGTCACGATCTGCTGCGTCGGGGGATCACCCTTCGGCGACGCACCGGAGACTCCGACAACGGTTGGCACGCAAAGGTTCCTGCGGAGAAGGCGCGAACCGAGATCAGGCTTCCACTCGGCCACGGCGACCCGCAGGTCGTGCCCGACGAGCTGGCCGACGTACTGCGCGGGGCGGTCATGGGCAAGCAGTTGTCGGCTGTCGCCACCCTGACGACGCGTCGGAAGATTCGTACCGTCACCGATGCATCCGGAGCCGTCGTGGCCGAATTCGCCGACGACGCGGTGTCGGTCGTCCTGATCGGCGGCGCGACCGGGCCGCAGTGGCGTGAGGTGGAGGTCGAGCTCGGGCCCGCCGGCTCGGAATCGTTCCTGAAGAAGGCGAGCAAGGTGCTTCGCGCGTCGGGTGCGACGCCGTCGGCACATCCGTCCAAGTTGAACCGTGCGCTGTCGGTGGTTCGGGAGGAGCCGGCCCACGACGGGCTTCGGTTGCTCGTCGATTATCTCGACGAGCAGGCGCAGGCCATCGTGGCCGGCGACGTGTATCTGCGCCGCGGACTGGATCCGATTCACTCCACGCGGGTGGCCATCAGGCGCTATCGCAGTACGCTTCGCGTCTTCGGCAGCGTGTTCGAGGACGAGCCCGCGGCCGCACTCGAAGACGAATTGTCTTGGTATGCAAGCCTGCTCGGCGAGGTGCGAGATCGGCAGGTGCAGCGGGCGCGGTTTGCAGCGGCGCTGCGAGACCTTCCGTCGGAACTGGTTCTGGGCCCGGTGGCGTCGCGTATCGAGAACGACCTGCTGGCCGAGCAGATCCGACACCGCGAAGCCGCGATGGCCGAGCTCGACGGCGAGCGCTACCGAGAGTTGCTCACGACCGTGGCTGCCTGGTCGAGGGGATTGCCGATCGACGGCGAGGTGAGCGAGCGGTTGCTGATCAAGCTGGCGCGCAAGGCCGGTAAGAAGGCCGTAGACCGCACCGAGAAGGCAGTACGAGGCACCGACGACGAGCAACTGCACCGCGCGAGGAAGGCCTCGAAGCGGGCTCGGTATGCGGCCGAGTTGGTGGCACCCGTCGTGGACAAGAAGGTGTCCAAGTCGAATATCAAGAGATACAAGCAGATTCAAGAAGTTCTGGGCGAGCATCAGGATGCCGTCATCGCGGCGGAGATTCTGCGCACCCTCGGGGCTCGAGCGGGAACCACCTCCGGCGAGAACGGGTTCACGTTCGGACTCCTCTTCGAGCGTGAGCGCCGTGCAGCCGAACTGGCACGTGACGAGGCGAGCAAGCTGGAGTTCTGACCCCGCACACAAACCGTCGTTTTCCCCGTTTAGGCCCTCGAAGTGTACTGTGAGGCCGAATCGAGTAGGGGGGTCGACGGGTATGTCCGTTGCGTTGGGCGTTCACGTCGGAACCGACGAGATCTCGGCCGTCTTGGTCGAAACCGATCTGCCGGGTTTGGGCCCGGTCACCTCGCGACCCGTGTCGATCGCCGCTGCCCCCGGCGGAATCGGTGACGCCGTTGCGACGGTTCTCGGAATCATGCGTGTACAGGCAGCTCAACGAGACCTGATCGTCGACGGTGCCGCCGTGGTCTGCGACAACCTTCTGCACGGCGAGATCGTTCGGGCCGCGCTGGCCGACCACCGCGTCGTCGATGTCGAGGTATTGGCGATGGACGATCCGCGGTTGCCCGACGAGTACCCGTTGGACGTGGCCGCCGCCGTCGTCGGTGCCGCGTCCAGGACGGGCCGCCCGACGGGTGACGAGATCGCTGCGGGGCAACCCGGCTTGGACGATCGGGCCGGAGAATACGATGCTGCGTCGCGGGGATCTCGATGGACCATGGTCGGATTGGGTGTGGCCGTGCTGGCTGCTCTGAGTGGGGCAACCGTGTGGGCGTTCTCCTCGCCCGCGCCGACTCAGGACGCAGTACTCGATACCGCAGATTCCAGCATCGCCCCATCGACGCCTGGTCGGCCGGCGTCGAGCGCCGGGCCGGTTGTTCCTGTGGCTGGGCCGTCCGCGGTTCCACCGATCGACGCGGGTGTTCTGGATGTGTCGACCGTCGGCTCCGGGTCGGGCGACATCTGGATCGACGCGGTCCCGGCGGCCCCAAGTGCGACGTCGAACGCACCCAGTTCGTCGTCGACGGGACGGGGCAACTCGGGTGGCGGCAATTCCGCCCCCGGCGGTCGGGATACGAAAACAGAGATCTCGAAGCCCGAGACCGAGACTCCGCCGACCGACGACGAAACCACAGCTCCCACCGATACGGACGTCCCCGATCCCACGGAACCGGGTCCGTCCGAGCCCACGGAGCCGACGGAGCCCACGGAGCCGACGGAGCCGACGGAGCCTTCGGGGCCGACCGAACCCACGGAGCCTTCGGGGCCGACGGATTCCGAGCCCGCGCCTCGGATGGAGGAACCACCTGTCACCGATCCGGCCGAGTGACGATTTCATCGATAATCCGTTGTGAGCGAGCGGGTTCGCTACTTCGAAAAGTCCGTGATGTGACAGGTGTGTGAATTCGACTCGGACACCTGAACTTCTGCTCGAGCCTGGCTACCATCGGGTGATCGACCAGTAGACGGTGAGTTCTGATGACCGACAAATCCGCAGTAGAACCGGTGACGCGCACGACCATCGACAGGGCGGTGGGTGTCCTCATTGCCTTGCGCGGCTGCAGTCCGGATGAGGCGTTCGCCGAATTGGCAGCGCACAGTTTCCGGTTCGATGTTTCTCTAGTGCAGTCGGCTCGATCCATCGTCACTGCGGCACGAGGAATGGACTCCGACAACGGCGTGGGCGGTGCCGCGATGTCGTCGGCGCAGGCGGAGTGGGGCTCGTTGCTTGCCGACCGTCGGGACGGGTTCGGGCACGTCGCCTGACCCAACTCGTCGCCCGAGTGGTTGTAACGAATCCCAAAACAAACCGAAAGTTGAATAGAATAGGGCATTTACCGACTCACCGACGGTTCGAGGCGCTACGATCGCCAGGTCGGAGTAGCTAGGCGAGTCGAGGGAACATGAGATCTATCCTTGGTGTCTCGGTGGGTTCAGCCATTGCCCGGGGTGTAGCCCTGGATGCGTCGGACGAGTCGGTCCGTTCTGCGCACGTCGTGCGATCGTTCGATCCGGACGACCATCTGCAGGTCGCGCTCGATCTGTTGGATTCGATGTCGCGGGATCAGATGGTAGATCGACCGGACATCGTTCTCGCCGTTCCGGACGATCCCGGTGCGCGCGGACGCACGTCGGCATATTCCACGTACGAGGCCGATCGTCTGCTGGTGGCGTCGGAGCTCGGGGCGCAACTTCGGTATCTACGCGGCACGGGGATGCTCGAGGGTGCGCGCACCGTGGCCGTGTGCGACATCGGGGCGTCGGGAACCACCGTGTCCATTGCCGACCCCGCCACGGGAGCGGTGCACAGTTCGGTCCGCACCACGTTGTTCGGCGGGATCGGGTGTGACGCCCAGATCTCGCGTTACCTTCTGTCCGTCTACGGGGCAGACGAATTGGCCTCGGAACGGGCCCGCGCGGAGTTGCTGGTGTCGGTTCGCACGGCACGCGAACAGCTGTCACGCCTGCGGGTGGCCGAGGTCGCCGGGCCGTTCGTCGGCGGACCGGTCCGGTTGTGGCGCAACACGTTCGACGATGTTCTCGAGCGCAGTATCCGATCACTGGAAGATTGGGTGGCCAGCATCATCGTCGACGCACCCTGCGCTGTGAACGCGTTGGTGATGGTGGGCGGATGCGCCAACCTGCCGTCGCTGCGTCGGATGTTTCGACGCGATTTGATGTTGCCCGTCATCGCGCCTGCCAATCCCGAGTCCCTCACTGCGCACGGGGCGGCCCTGATGGCAATCGATGCGGTCGCGTCGCGCCAACACCGTCCGCGCGGCGCGATGAGCAGTGCGTCGGTGCTGACTCAGCCGGCCGCGATGGTGGGCATGGTGGGGTACCGGGACGCCCCGCGGCACCGTTCTGCCTGAGCCCCTTCCTGGCCAACGTGCGTCGTCGTTGGGTAGGTTGCTCGGGTAATGATGAACAGTAGGGACGAGACGGTGGGGCAACAGTGGCAGAGCAGGTAGCGGAGTCCGGCGCAGCAGCATCCGATGCGGGAGCATTCGACCCGGCGGAGCACGCGCGCAGCATGGTCGGGTATCACTACCGCACTGAGGACTACTACGAGGTGGGCCGCGAGAAGGTTCGCGAGTACGCCCGTGCCGTTCAGGATTTCCACCCCGCCCACTGGGACGGCGATGCCGCGGCAGCGCTGGGCCACAGCGCTCTGGTGGCCCCGCTCACGTTCATGTCGTTGGTCGGCACTCTGGCGCAGAAGAAGCTGTTGCAGTCCATCGCCGAGGGCTACGACCTCAGCCAGATTCTGCAGACCGATCAGGTGCTGGTGTTCCAGAAGCCGATTCTGGCCGGTGACCAGTTGACCTGCGATGTCTCCCTCGACGCGTTCAAGACGGTCATGGGTCGAGACATGATGATCACCAAGAACGTCGTGTCCAACCAGAAGAACGAACTGGTGCAGACCACGTACACCACGCTGCTCGTGGGGCGATCCGGCGAGATCGATCCGGCCATCTCCGAGGCGGCTCGCAACATCGTGATGTTCGGTGCGACGACCGACACCAGCAGTGCCGAGGCGAGTGAGCACGACACCCTGTCCACTCCGCAGGAACACGAGCCGCTCATCGTCGAGGAGTACCGGGGTCAGCCCACTCGGAAGTTCGACGAGGTGAATGTCGGCGACGAGTTGCCCTCGCGCACTGTGCGTTTGACTCGCGGAGATCTGGTGAACTACGCCGGCGTCGCCGGTGACGCGAACCCGATCCACTGGGACGAGAAGTTCGCCAAGATGATCGATCTCGAGAACGTCCTGGCGCACGGCATGCTCACCATGGGTGTCGGCGGCGGATTCATCAGCGAGTGGCTCGGCGATCCAGGCGCGGTGAAGGACTACACCGTTCGATTCACCACCCCGATCCCGGTGGACACACACAAGCCGGCCGAAATCGTCTTCGGCGGCAAGATCAAGTCGAAGGACGAGGAGTCCCGTACGGCCGTCATCTCGATCGGCGCGACCTTCGAGGGCAAGCGAATCTTCGGCCACCGCGCTACTGCGACAGTGCAATTGGGCTGAGCCTGTTGCCGCGTATCGGCTCCCCAGTTTCGGATTTCTGACTCCGATCGGCGGCGGGTTTCCGAATGTGGGGAGCTGATGTGTCGGTGGGGGCGCGGATGTGTGGGTGGGGGTTGCAATCTACGCCTCGGTTCGGAATTTACGCCCCGTGTGGGGGGTGTGGATTGCTGCTGGGGGCGTAGATGTGTCGGCTGAGCTTGTTGCCGCGTATCGGCTCCTCGGTTTCGGATTTCTGACTCCGATCGGCGTCGGGTTTCCGAATGTGGGGAGCTGATGTGTCGGTGGGGGCGTGGATGTGTGGGTGGGGGTTGCAATCTACGCCCCTGTTCGGAATTTACGCCCCGTGTGGGGGGTGTGGATTGCTGCTAGGGGCGTAAATGTGTCGGCTGAGCCACCTGGCGTACTGAACTGTTCATGATCCGCGCTTCTCCTTTGCGTGGTGTCGTGCCGCACGTGCTCGATTTCCGCATGCGCTGCAACACCATTGCTGATTGGGCCGATCCTGCAGAAACAGTTGACCGCATCGCGGAGCGTCGCAGAGTGACAATCGTGCGCGATCCGGGCCATTCAGTAGATCGATGACCGCTGACGCTGCACGGGCGCGTATCGCGTCGACCGGATCCGACGTCCCCACCACATGTCCGACGCCACCGCCGCTCCCGAGATCGAGCCGACGGGTCACCGGATGGCGTCGGGCAATGTCGTCGATGTGATCGACGGTGTCTCCCGGAACTTCCATGTCCGACGCCACCGCCCGCAGCAGCGCCAGCAGGTGATCTCGCGTCAGCCGGAACGTGTCGATGTCGGCATCGTCGGGGATTGTCTCGGGCACCCGGGCACCCTGTAGCTCGGCCCATTCCTGGAGATCGGCGGTGGAGGCGATCAATTCGACGTAGGTGCCGCGTTGCAACTGCACGGTGTTGACCACGTCGAGCGCGAAGTGGTCGCCGAGCCAGTTCCAGTCCATCGCCCGAGTCTAATGGTTTACGGATGTAAAAGCATCAGATACCGTCGAGACGATGACGGACATCCAATGGTTACCGTTCCTCGGCGTCGTGCTGTTGGCCTACGCGATACCCGGTCCGGACTTCGCGGTGGTGGCCCGGGCGGCAGCGAGCAGCCGTAGTGCCGGGTGGCGAGCGGGCCTCGGCGCGCAGACCGGACTGTGCGTGCACATGATCGCTGCGGTGGTGGGGCTGTCACTGCTCATCTCACGATCACCGATGGCGCTGAGCATCATTCAGATTCTCGGGGGTCTGTACCTGGTGTGGCTCGGTATTTCCGCGCTGCGACAGTCGTCGTCGGAGAGGCGTGCGACCTCCGATGTGCGCTGGTTTCGCATGGGCCTGGTGACGAACGTGCTCAATCCCAAAGCCATTCTGTTCTTCGTCGCGCTGCTGCCGCAGTTCGTCGATGCCGACGGACCGCTTCCCCTGCAGATCGGGTTACTCGGAATCGTGGATGTGGCAATCGGTTTGGTGGTCTGGGCGGTGGTCACCGCGGCTGTGGGCCGTCTGACCGGTGGTTCGTCGAAGTCGACATCCTGGAACCGAGTGATCGGAGTCCTGTTCATCGGTATCGGAGTCGCACTCGCCGTCGAAGCGGTGTGACCCGAAGAAGGCACTTGCGCAAATCAGCGAACGATGTCCATGCTCGGGTCGTTCTTGGGTTTGTGGTCCCAAATGGAGGTGTCGGATTCCAGGGCCTGGCCCTCGTGGCTGGGCTGCACGGGGTCTGGTAGCTGTCGCCACTGTGCTCGCGGGTCATTCTCGGGTTCGATGCACGATTCATCGTCCATGGCGGAGACGCTACGCGTCGGCCCGGCAATCATCCGGCAACGCGTACTCGCAGCTCGTTCATCGGCACTTCGGAACCGACGCGGTCGGTGACCCGTACGCGCACGGGCTCGCCTCGGGAATCGACGACGTCGAGCGGTCCGTCGTCTTGTTGCAGGTACTGGTCGCCCCACTGCATCAATCCGAGTACGACGGGCAGCAGATCCTCGCCCATTCTCGTCAGAACGTATTCGTAGCGCGTTCTGCCCTTTTCGGGGCGGTAGGGCTTCTTGACGAAGATTCCGACGTCGACCAGTTCTTTGAGTCGGGCCGCACTGCTGGCGTCGGTGATGCCGACGCGTCGGCTGAAGTCATCGAAGCGGGTGGTTCCGTAGAACGCCTCGCGCAGGATCAGCATCGTCGATCGGGTGCCGACCACCGACAGCGCGCGTGCGATGGAGCAACGGTCACCTGCTGTCCAGCTGTCGAGATCGGACAGTGGGCCGTCCATGTGGAGGGGCATGCCACGATCCTACTGACTTTACAAAACTATAGCCAGCTCGTACCGTGGTGTCAGCGATCCGATAGGACCGGATCGATCGGACAAGGAGCCGTCATGAGAGACGCAGTCATCGTCGAGGCAGTCAGAACCCCGGTCGGGCGGGGCAAAGCGAACGGCACGTTGCATCCCGAGCATCCAGTCGACCTGATGGCCCACAGCCTGCGGGAAGTAGTGCAGCGCAGTGGGATAGACCCGACCCAGATCGACGACGTCATCGGCGGAGTTGTCACCGCGGTAGGGGATCAGGCGTCGAACATGACTCGGCGCGCGGCGCTGGCGGCGGGCTATCCGGAATCCGTACCCGCAACCACCGTCGATCGGCAATGCGGAAGTAGCCAGCAGGCAATACATTTCGCCGCACAGGGCGTGATCTCCGGTGCTTACGATCTGGCCGTGGCTACCGGTTCGGAGTCGATGAGCCGCACTCCGATGGGGTCGAACCTGGTGGGAACCGAGGATCCGGCAGGTGTCGGTTTCATCGAGAGGTATCCGGAAGGGTTGGTGCCGCAGGGCATCAGTGCTGAATTGATCGCGGCGAGATGGGGTATCAGCCGTACCGAGATGGACGAGTTCGCTCTGTCGAGTCATGCGAAGGCTGCCGCAGCCACCGAAGAGGGGCGTTTCAAGCGGGAGATCACCGCAATCCGCGGACTCGACCGCGACGAGGGAATCCGCACCGGATCCACACTCGATGCGCTGGCGGGACTGCGACCGGCCTACTACAGCGACGCCATGGCGCAGCGGTTCCCGGAAATCGGTTGGAACATCACCGCAGGCAACGCAAGTCAGGTCAACGACGGTAGTGCGGCCGTCATGATCACGACCAGTGAGAAAGCGAAGGAACTCGGCCTGACTCCGATGGCGAGGCTGCACAGCTTCTCGGTGGTCTGCGACGATCCGTTGATGATGCTCACCGCAGTCATTCCGGCGACGAAGAAGGTGCTCGCCAAAGCCGGGCTGACGATGAACGACATCGACCTGTTCGAGGTGAACGAGGCCTTTGCGTCGGTTGTGCTCGCCTGGGCGAAGGAAACCGGCGCAGACATGAACAAGGTCAACGTCAACGGCGGGGCCATCGCCATCGGCCATCCGCTCGGCGGCAGCGGTGCCCGAATCATGACGACCATGGTCCACGCGCTCGCCGAGCGCGCGCAGCGTTACGGCCTACAGGTGATGTGCGAGGCCGGTGGGCTCTCGAACGCCACCATCATCGAACGCCTGTAATGCCTGCGGCAGTGGCGCGGATATGTGCTCTAGAGGGCACATAATCGCACCACTGCGGCGCAGCCGCACTCATTCCCAGCTGGAGACGACTTTGCGCGTCGGGCGTTCGTTGCTGTTGGAGAACAGGTGTGGGCTTTTGCTCTTGATGTATTCGACGTCGGCGAACACGGCGCGCAGGTGCTCGCGCATCGACTGGGCCGCGGCCTCGAAGTCTCGGGCTTCGAGGCCGTCGACTATTGCGGTGTGTTGTTCGATCAGGTCGGGGATGGGACGGGTATCGCGCAGACCGAGTCGTCGGGCCCGGTCCAGATGAGCTTTCGCGGATTCGACGGATCGCCATGCGGCGGAATGTCCTCCGACTGCGAGGAGTAGCTGGTGGAATTGCTCGTCCAATTCGAAGAATTGGTCCATGTCGATTCCAGGCTCGGCCTGCGCTGCCAGATTGGCGCGCAACGCAGCGAGGTCCTGGTCCGAGCGAGACGTGACTGCATCTTTCAAAGACGCGGTTTCGATTGCCTCCCGGACGAATTGGGCATCGGCAACACGGTCGGTGTCGACCCGCGAGACGAAGGTGCCGAGTTGTGGGAAGACCTGAACCAGACCCTCTTCGGCCAACAGGATCAAGCTTTCGCGAACGGGTGTGCGGCTCACGGACATCTGCTCGGCGAGGTCGTTCTCTGACAGCGGGCTACCCGGGGGGAGCGTCAGCGACACGATGCGCAGGCGCAATTCTCGGTACGCCCGCTCTCGTGCGGTGACTTTCCTGCTGCTCTGTGTGCTCACCGGTCAAGACTAACGTGACCTCGTGGGTGACCCACAGGGCCGAAGCCTTGACGAAGTGCTGCCCGTCACTAGTATGGTAGTACTGATATTCAAGGCACTACGGCGGAGGCTCTACAACGATGGCAGTGATCAGCGGCAACGACGAGGCAGCCGTCCTACACGGTCCACGTGACCTGCGGATCGAGAAGATCGACCGTATGCAGGTCGGCGACGGCCAGGTCAGGGTGGATGTGCACGGCGTGAGCCTGTGTGGCTCGGACCTGCACTACTACGCCGACGGCCGCAACGGCTCCAACCCGCTGACGCAGCCCACCGTCTTGGGCCACGAGGGATTCGGGGTCGTCACCGAGGTCGGCGCGGGCGTGTCCCAGGACCGGATCGGCCAGCGAGTGGCCATCGAACCCGCGATTCCGAACGGCACCTCACCGCTGAGCCTGAGTGGTCACTACAACGTCTGCCCCAGCGTTGTCTGTTTCGGATCCCCACCGAACCACGGACTGCTGCGGCAATCCGTCGTTCTCGCAGCCGAATTCGCGCACCCCCTCCCGGATTCGATCGGCGATGACGTCGCTGCGCTGATCGAGCCCCTGGCCGTCGCAGCGTGGGCTGCCGCACGGGTCGGGTCGGTGCTGGGCAAGCGCATCGCGATCACCGGTGCCGGGCCCATCGGTCTGTTGGTTCTGCAGACGGTCATTGCCCTGGGCGCGTCGGAGACAACCATCACCGACGTCGCACCCGCTCGGCTCGAGGTCGCGGCAGCGCTGGGTGCCACCACGACGTTGCGTTCCGGCGAAGACGCACTGCCGGAGGGCGCTTTCGACATCGCCTTCGACTGCTCGGGACATCCCGGAGCCATTGCCGACGCGGCACGCTCACTCGGCCCGGCAGGAATTCTGGCGCTCGTCGGCGTGCCCGGACGCGCGTCTGCCGAATTCCCGATCGGGGCAGTGCAACGCTGGGAGCTCGACATCCGCGGGTGCTTCCGTTACGGCCCTTCGGCATTCGCCGACGCGATCGCACTCGCCGGATCGGCTCGAGTGGACCTCGCGGCGCTCGTCACATCGACGTACCCGTTGGCCGAATCTGCCGCAGCGCTCGAGGCCGCGCTCACCGACCCCACCCAGCTCAAGATCGTCATCGACACCACTTCGCAAGGACCGCAATGAAAATCATCGATGCCACCGTCATCGTGACGGCTCCGGGCCGCAACTACGTCACGCTCAAGATCACCACCGACGAGGGCATCGTCGGGTGGGGTGATGCGACGCTGAACGGACGCGAGCTCGCAGTCGAGTCGTACTTGAAGGACCATATTGCGCCACTTCTGATCGGACGCGATCCCCATCGGATCGAAGACATCTGGCAGTACCTGTACAAGGGCGCGTACTGGCGACGTGGCCCGGTGACCATGACGGCCATCGCAGCCGTCGACGTCGCACTGTGGGACATCAAGGGTAAGGCCGCCGATATGCCGGTCTACCAGCTCCTCGGTGGTGCTGCACGAGACGGAATCATGGTCTACGGGCACGCCAGCGGCGGTAGCATCGAAGAGATGCTCGACGACGTCCAAGCGCATCTCGACAAGGGCTACAAAGCAATTCGTGCTCAGTCGGCCATTCCTGGCCTGAAGAAGACCTACGGAATTCCGGTCGACGGCTTCTACGAACCAGCCTCCGGCGCTGCGCCGCAGGAAGATTCGTGGGATACCGCCCCGTACATGCGGTTCGCACCGCAGATGCTCGGTGCCGTGCGTGAACGTCACGGGTTCGACTTTCACCTGCTCCACGACGTGCACCACCGTCTGAGCCCGATCGAGGCTGGACGACTCGGGCGCGACCTCGAAGAGATGCGCATGTTCTGGATCGAGGATCCCACGCCAGCCGAGGATCAGAGTGCCTTCGCCACCATTCGCCAACACACGACCACCCCGATTGCCGTCGGCGAGATCTTCAACTCGATCTGGGACTGCCAGGATCTGATCACCAACCGGTGGATCGACTACATCCGAGCGTCGGTCTCACACGCCGGCGGCATCACCCATCTGCGCAGAATCTTCTCGTTGGCGGATCTCTACGGCGTTCGGTCCGGATCTCATGGTGCGGGCGATCTTTCGCCCGTCTCCCTCGCAGCCGCATTGCATGTCGATCTGTCGATCCCGAACTTCGGCGTGCAGGAGTACATGGGTCACGTCGACCCGACCGGCGATGTGTTCCAGACCAGCTACACCTTCACCGACGGTTTCATGCACCCGGGAAACAAGCCGGGCATCGGCGTCGAGGTGAACGAAGAGGCCGCCGCGAAGTACCCGTACAACCCCAAGTATCTGCCCGTCAATCGCCGTCTCGACGGCAGCATGCACGATTGGTGAAGCGCCACATGACCACAACGCAATTCGATGTCGTCCTGCTCGGCGAGCCCCTCGTGGAGGTTTCGACCACCGAGGCCTTCCGGCACGGAGTAGGTGCTGCGCTCGGGGTGTCGGGAGACGTCGTCAACGCAGGTGCCGCGGCCGCTGCTGCAGGTGCTTCGGTAGCGCTGATCGCGCGGGTATCCGACGACGAACTCGGTGATGCCGTCTGTCGGCGTATTCGTGAACTCGGTATCGACGACACCTACATTCGGCGAGTTCCCGGACAGCAGGGTGTCTATTTCCTGCACATCGATCCGGAGGGGAATCGCCAGTTCTCCTATGCCCGATCCGGATCGGTGGGCAGTCAGCTCGATGTGGCGGACCTGCCCGAGGGTGTGATCGAGCAGGCGGGTGCCGTGCTGGGCGGCGGAATCGCTGCGGCACTGTCGCCGACGCTCGCCCGCACGATGCTGCACGCGGCGCAGCGCTCGGGCAGATTCGTCTACGACCCCAACTTTCGCCCCAGGTTGACCACGGCCGACGAGGCCCGCGCATTCCTGCAGAGCGTTGCTCCCTGTACCGAGGTGATGGTGCCATCGGCACCGAGTGAGATCGAATTGCTTCTGGGCACAACCGAACCGGAGACTGCTGCAGCAACACTGATGGGCTGGGGTGCGCGTTCCGTGGTGGTCACGCAGGGGTCCGAAGGATCCAGCATCTTCACCGCTGCGGGGACGTCGCACCAGCCGGTGATCCCCGCGCTCGACGTCATCGATCAGACCGGTGCCGGTGATGTGTTCGCCGGCACCCTGACGGCGCGTCTCGCTCTCGGCGACGATCTTCGCGAGGCGGCGGCCATGGCAGCTGCTGCGGCATCGCTGAGCGTCGGCGGGCGGGGCGGCACTGGTCTCATCGCACCGCTGTCCGAAATCCGACGTCACAGAGAACGAGTGACGACATGACGGTGGCCACGCGATTGTCCGATGCGACCGCCGAGGTCGTTCGTCCCACCGCCAGCGGAATCGTGCATCTCGGCGTCGGGGCATTCCATCGGGCGCATCAGGCCGCGTTCACCTCCGAGGCGGCGCTGCTGACCGGTGAGACCAATTGGGGCATCACCGGTTTCACCCAGCGCAGTAACACTGTGGTGGAACAGCTTGCCCCACAGGACGGGTTGTTCACTCTGGTGCAGAAGGGAACCGAGGAGACGACGGCGACCGTCGTCGGTTCGATGCTCGACGTACGGAACGCAGCCGCGAACCCCGACGCGGTGGTCGAGGCCATCGCCGATCCCGCGACGCACATCGTCACTCTGACGGTGACCGAGAAGGGCTATCGACTCGACCCCGCGTCGGGTCGACTGCGCCTGGACGATCCGGAGATCGCGGCGGATCTGGCAGGCAGGCCGCCGCGCACCGTTGCCGGACAATTGGTGGCGGGCTTGGCTCGACGCATGGCGGGCGATGCGCCTCTCACGGTGTTGTGTTGCGACAACCTACCGTCGAACGGGCGGATTCTGTCCGAACTCGTCAGTGCTTTCGTCGAGGCACGCGGCATGAACGACGGCCTGGCCGAATGGATCTCGCGTCGAGTCGCATTCCCCAGCAGCATGGTCGATCGAATCGTGCCGGCTACCACGGATGAGGACAGGGCGGACAACGAACGAAGAACGGGACTGCGCGACGACGCCTTGGTGGTGTGCGAACCCTTTCGGCAGTGGGTGATCGAGGACAATTTCGCGGGTCCGCGTCCGGCCTGGGAACGAGTGGGCGTGCAGTTCGTCGACGACGTGGAGCCGTGGGAGACCATGAAGTTGCGCGTCCTCAATGCCACCCACTCGGTGTTGGCCTACCTCGGAATTCTGCGTGGACACAACACCATCGCCGAGGCGGTCCAGGATCCGGAGCTCGACGAGATATGCCGGGCCATGGTTCTCCGAGATGTTGCGCCGACGACGACCGGCGGAATGGACGCTGTCGGGTACGGCAACGAGGTACGCACGAGATTCGCCAACCCGGCGCTGAAACACACCACCCGGCAGGTGGCGATGGACGGATCGCAGAAGCTCGGACCGCGCCTACTCGGAACCGTGCGGGATGCGGCGTCGGCGGCTGGTTCGACGGACATGCTCGCCCTCGCCGTCGCAGCCTGGTGCGCCTTCGTTCTCGCCGAGACGGAAGCCGGACGTGCACTGGACGATCCGTTGTCGGCGCAATTGGCTCGGGCCGGGTCGGCGTCGGACCTGCTCGCTGTCGAGTCCATCTTCGGGTCCGATCTCGGGCCCACGTCACCGTTCGGCACGCAGGTCGTTGCGTGGACCGACTTCCTACGGACCAACTCGCTCGGCGAGTGGAAACGAGTACTCGTATGACCTTCGAACTCACTATTTCTGGCGAAAGCCTTACCGCTCGCGACGTATTGCGCGTGAGCCCGGTGATTCCTGTGGTGGTCATCGATCGGGTCGAGGACGCAGTGCCGCTGGCGCGTGCACTCTATGCGGGCGGTATCGGCATCATCGAGATGACGTTGCGGTCCGAGGCCGGGCTCGGTGCCATTGCGGCGATCGCTGCGGACGTGCCGGAAGTGGTCATCGGCGCGGGAACGGTGTTGAACCGCGACGATGCCATGAGATCGGTGGATGCCGGCTCGAGGTTCTTGGTCTCACCCGGATCGTCGAAGGGTCTTCTCGACGCGGTACGCACGCTACCGGTGCCTGTTCTGTCGGGCGTGTCGACTGCGACCGAGGCGATGACCGTTGCCGAGGCCGGATCGACCGAGATGAAGTTCTTCCCGGCCGAGTTCTCGGGTGGCGCAGCGGCACTGGGCGCGCTGGCAGGCCCGTTGCCGCACTTGACGTTCTGCCCCACCGGTGGGATCACTCCGCGGAACGCCGTCGACTACCTGGCGTTGCCGAATGTGGTGTGCGTCGGCGGTAGCTGGCTCACCCCGCGCTCACTGGTGCAGGCGGGGGACTGGGCCGCGATAGAGGAACTGGCCCGTTCTGCGAGTGCGCTCGGCACCGCGTAGTTCGGTTCGCGAAGGGTCATTGACGTATTGGTATAACAGTGCTTGTATATCACTGTGGCGAGCGCCACCAACCCTCCTCGATGAGGCACAGGTCTCGCGGAGGCCGCGGCGAACTCGCATCATGAACTCATCGATCATCACCAGCAATGGAGCTTCGGATGTCACAGGACACCAACGAGTCGACGGACGATCGCGGTAACACCGCCGTCCCGACTCGCAGCACTAAAGACCTCACCAAGGCGGCGATGTCCGGTTGGCTGGGTACGGCAATGGAGTTCATGGACTTCCAGCTGTATTCGCTCGCCGCCGCGATCGTTTTCAATCGCATCTTCTTCCCCGACGTGAGCCCGGCGATCGGCTTGATCGCCGCCATGGCCACCTACGGAGTCGGCTACGTGGCCCGCCTGGTCGGTGCCATCTACTTCGGCCGGATGGGCGATCGGATCGGTCGAAAGAAGGTCCTGTTCATCACCATTGCGATGATGGGTGCATCCACCACCCTCATCGGTGCACTGCCGACATACGACGCGATCGGCATCATGGCGCCGATCCTGCTCGTCGCCCTTCGCCTGATCCAGGGGTTCGGTGCCGGAGCCGAAATCGCCGGGGCGACGGTCATGTTGGTCGAATACGCACCGGACAAGCGTCGAGGCCTCATCGCATCGCTGGTCTCCCTGGGGACCAACTCCGGAACCCTTGCGGCCTCGGCTATCTGGGCCCTGCTGCTCGCTGTCCTGTCCGAGGATCAGTTGCTCAGCTGGGGCTGGCGAGTGCCGTTCCTCGCGAGCTTCTTCCTGATGATCTTCGCGGTGTGGTTGCGCTCGAACCTGAAGGAGAGCCCGGTCTTCGAGGAGCGTGCCGACGTGGTCGACGGTGTGGCTCTCTCGCGCGACGAGATCGAGAAGACCGACGAGGACGTGAAGGTCAGCGTTCTCGAGTCCGGTCTCAAGCAGAAGAAGGGGCGCGCGTTCTTCATCGCGCTGGGTCTGCGGTTCGGTCAGGCGGGCAACTCCGGACTGATTCAGACGTTCCTGGTCGGTTACATCGCGTCGACGCTGCTGATCGATCGTTCCATCGCCACCAGCGCGATCGTCTACGGCTCGCTCATCGGGTTCGCCACCATTCCGATCATTGGAATCCTGGGCGACAAGTTCGGCCGCCGTCCGATGTACATGGTGCTCAGTGCGCTCACCATGATCCTGGCGTTCCCGCTGATGCTGATGGTCACCAGCGGCAACACCGTAGCCCTCGTCGTCGCAATGGTTCTTGCTCTGAACCTCGGTGTGCTGGGCCTGTTCTCGCTCGAAAGCGTGACGATGGCGGAGCTGTTCGGCGCACGTACCCGCTTCACGCAGCTCGCGCTGTCCAAGGAGATCGGCGGCATCCTCGCCACTGCCATCGGACCGCTGCTCGCGGCCAGCCTCACCGCATGGACCGGTAGCTGGTGGCCCATCGCGGCGATGCTCGTGATCTACTCCGCGATCACCCTGGTGTCGGCCTACCTGGCACCGGAAACCAAGGGGCGCGATCTCGTCAGACTGGCCGACGCAGCCTGAGATGTCCGCAGTGGTGCAGTTGAGCCCACAGCTGCACCACTGCAACACAATTGGACACAAAAAAATCGAACTACCCTATTGGCACTCTCCGGTGGAGAGTGCTAATTTGGGTTCTGCACAGTGAAGGGCGGCCCGCCACAGGGGCGGACGCTTCGTCGTACAGGAGGTGGTTGCTGTGCTTCGCTTCGATCCGTTCCGTGACCTCGACTCCATTGCTGCCGGCATGCTCGGCGCGACCAGTGGTTCGGACCGTGCGCCCAGATTCATGCCGATGGATCTGTACAAGCTCGACGACCATTACGTACTCAACGCAGACCTACCCGGCGTCGATCCCGGCTCCATCGACGTCGACATCGACCGCGGCACACTCACTCTGACGGCGCATCGCACCGCTCCGAGTAGTGATGGTGTGCAGTGGCTTTCGTCGGAGCGGTTCGCCGGAACGTACCGTCGGCAACTCTCCCTAGGAGACGGCGTCGACGCGGAGAAGATCTCTGCCTCCTACGACAACGGCGTCCTGACGGTCACCATCCCGCTGGCGGAGCGGGCGAAGCCGCGCAAGATCGAGATCGCTCACGACAACACGCAGAAGACCATCGAGCCGCAGAAGAGCTGAGTGCGCTTCGCGCAGTGGTGCGGCAATGCGCCGCCCAGGGCACATAACCGCACCACTGCCGAAGGCACTCACACTGCGTCGTGAAATTCGTTTTCGGCGGCCAGCATCCCCTCGAACCACCTGTCGAGCGTCTCGTCGTCCACGGCGTCCATGCGGTCGACTTCATGGGCCAGTGCGTCGACCTGAGCGACGAAGGTCGACCGGGTGTGCATGGCAATCCATTCTTGAAGTGCCGGTTCGCGTTCGGTGGAGAACGTCAGCGCAGTTCGGCACCACGACAAGTACAGAGTCTCGGCAGCGAACATCGCTACCAGAGCGGCACTTCTACCTTCTCGCTGCGCGAGTCCGAGGGCATAGTCCGACAACACCGAGGAGCTCGCGATCAACTCTTCGGTATTGCCGTCGAACGGAAACTTCTCGCGGAGACCGGCGAAGTACGCTCGCTGTTCTCCGACGAGGTTCGACATCGACATCACATGATCCGACGCGTCGTCCAATGACGTCGACTCCGCGACGACCAGCCCCAGAATGCGGACTGCAGTGAGTACGAACGCCTCCTCGATCACCAGGTACCTTCGAAAGGCCTCGTCGGAGAGTGATCCGTCCGTCGATTGCACGATGAACCGAACTTGCTGAGCAGCAGCGAGGTTGGGCTGTTGACGCTCGACGAGTTGCTGCGAGCGGGTCACGCGCCGGCAACCCACGTGATCAAGCCGTCGAACAGGTCGGTGTAACCGGGCCATTGTTCGCAGAACTCGGGCGGGGCCCAGTGCGGCGAGCAATCGGAGGTGAAGACCGCGGATCGGCCCGAGCCGTATTCGCCGACCGCGACGAGCGGATCTCCATTGATGGTGGCGGGCACGGCAGCGCCCTCCTTCGGTACCACTCGGTTGTAACCGAGCAAGGCGGGCCACTGTGTTCCGCTGGCACCCAGTGCGGCGTGCGTGCTGTCGACGACATCGGGAACCATTCCGCCGGGAGCCTCGACTCGGTCGTCTTCGGCCAGCAGTGTCACCGGCAATACGTCGGCGAGCACAGTCTGCCGATACGCGGCGCGCGCTTGGAAACCGGAGAACGACAGGTACCCGCCGATCATGATCAGTCCTCCTCCGCTGCTCACCCACTCACGCAGTGCGGCAAGCCTGTCGTCGCCGGCCTGGAAGCGGTCGAACACGTTGGGCGCGAGCTGAATCGAATTGGCTCCGATGTCCGAGAGCACAATGACGTCGAACTCGGACAGGGCCTCGGCCGTGCCGGGGAATTGTGTGGGAACGAGGTGCGCGGGCATGTGAACCACTTCGTGCCCGCGCGAGGTGAGTGCGTCACGCAGGGGTCCGACCCCTTCGACGTAGGAATGGACGGTGAATTCGTCGACGCCTTTGACGTGGGTGGACGAGGTCATCCAGCTTTCGCCGGCGATCAGAACTTTCTTACCCATGGTGGTTCTCTATCCTTTTCCGGCGCTCTCGAAGAGCGACCTGGGGTTGTCCTGCATGAGCGAGGAGACGTGGTGTGCGTCCATTCCGCTGCGGACCAGCCGCGCTGCGAAAGAGACTGGAACGTAGGCCAATCCGTTGCCACCGAACTTGCGGAGCATCGACTTGAGAAACAGATCGTGGCTGAGCAGCAACTGGGATCGATAGCCGCCGCCGACGAGGCCGCAGATCGCGAACGCGGTATCGGCGGGCGACGGCGACTGGCCCTCGCCTGCGAACTCGAAGGGCATGCCGATCATGTCGAACTCGAGGAAGACTCCGCGATCGGCGAGGGCGCACTGATAGTCGGGGTCGTCGCCCGAGGGGTCCATGTGGCAGAGCACCACAGCTGCCGGGTCGACACCCATCTCGTCCACGACGATGTCGAGGACTTGATGTCCTCTGCGTTGCCAGCCCGGGAGATGGACGAACAAGGGGACGTAGGTTTCTCTTTGGGCGATGCAGGCGGCTCTCAGTGCTTTGGCCTCGGCGTCGGTGAAGGACGGCGAAACGCCGATCTCACCGATCACCCCCGGCCGCGGCCCGTCGCCGGTGAATTCGGCGATGAGCCGGGCCGCGAGGTTGTCGATACCGAGCGCGGTGACCTCGGGCGGGTGCGTGGGTTCGAGATACCAGCCCGAACCCATGACGACGCGTACTCCGGACTCGCGTGAGTAGTGCTCGAGGATCTCGGGTCGCCGCCCGATGCCCGGCGGCGTGAGGTCGACGACCGTGGTACCGCCGTTGTCCGCGAACACTTTCAGGTCGTCGAGTACGGCCGCCGCGTCGTCCACTCGGCAGTTGTCTGCGCTGTGGTACGGGTTGTCGTGCAGCAGCCAGGCGCGGTCCGCCGATACCGGACCGGACAGCAACTGCGCCAGAGCCGGGTCGGCAGCTTCGGAATACGCGGTCGAGGCGTCGTTGTGCAGATGCTCGTGCGGTAGCACCAGTCCCAGTTCGCTGGAGTCGATCGGCCCGGTGACGGTCTGGACGATCATTGCTTACCCGGTGCGCTCTGCAGGTGCTTGAACAGCGAAGCCAGGGAGTGCCCGCGCATGTTGATCCAGATGGCAACGAGCAGAACGACACCGGTGATGATCGGTGTCAGGAACGGGCTCACACCGAGTAGCGTCAGGCCGTTGGCGATGATGCCGGTCAACACTGCACCGATGACGGTGCCGATGACCGTTCCCCTGCCGCCGAACAGGTTGGTGCCTCCCAATACCACTGCGGTGATGACGGTGAGCTCGAAACCATTGGCGGAGTTGGCCGATCCCGAACCGAGTCGTGCAGCGATCAACAGGCCCGCGATGCCCGCGGCGAGCCCGGTGAACACCAAGGTCATCATCAGCACGCGACGGGTGTTGACGCCGGAGCGTCGGACGGATTCGACGTTCGAGCCGATTCCGGTGACGTAGCGGCCGAATCGTGTGCGGTTGAGCGCAACAGCGCCGACGATCACTACGGCCAGAGCAATCCATGCGCTTGCCGAAAAGCCCAGCCACGACGCCGTACCCAGTTTCGCGAAGGCGGTACCGGGAGTGATCGGTACCGAGAAGCCCTCGGTTCGATAGAGCGCGATACCGCGGATGATGGACAGGGTTGCCAGGGTGACGATGAACGGCGGAATGCCCTGGTATGCAGCGAGCCAGCCGTTGACCAGGCCCCATGCTGCGCCCATCAGTGGTGCCGCGACGAATACCACCGACGAGTCGACTCCGGCTTGGATGAGTTCGGCGCTCATCGCGGCGACGAAGGCAACCGTTGCTCCGACCGACAGATCGATCTGACCGGTGGTGATCACGAACGTCATGGCGACGGCGATGATGAGAACCGGTGCGATCTGCGTCGCGAGGTTCGAGATATTGGTGAAGGTCAGGAACGAGGACGTCGTCACCGAGAACACCAGGGCCACTGCGATGGTGACCGCGAGCATGGCCAGGGTCGGCTTGTTGGTCTGCTGCCACAGAGTCGGGCGAGCCGCGAGTTTCTCCACGGTCGGCTGGTCTTTCTTGTCCACGGTGATCATGGGCGGCCTTCCGACGAGGAGGGTGAACGCTGGGGAACCGGCGTGCGCGTGATCAATCCGACGAGCGACTCGATGTTCAGATCGCCGATCGGAACATCGTCGACGCTCTGCCCCTCGTACATGACGGTGATGCGGTCGCAGACCCGGAACAGGTCCTGTAGGCGGTGCGTCACCAGGATGACTCCGACGCCTTGGGCTGCGACGTCGGTGATGAGCTTGAGGACCGATTCGACCTCTGCCACAGCAAGAGCGGCGGTGGGTTCGTCCAGAATCAACACGTCCGGTCGAAACGAGACCGCGCGTGCGATGGCTACTGTTTGGCGTTGCCCACCGGAGAGTTGCCCGATCTCCTGGTATGTCGACTTCACCTTCACGTGCAGGTCCGCCAGAATCTTGGCGGAACGTTCGTGCATCCCGTGGCGATCGAGGAACGGCCCTTTCCGCGGCTCGCGGCCGAGGAACAGATTGCTTGCGACGTCCAGGGTGTCGCACAGGGCGAGGTCTTGGTAGACGATGCCGATTTTTTTCTGTTGTGCGTCCAGCGGTGTCGAGAAGCGCACGGGTTCTCCGTTGACGCGCATCTCGCCACCGTCGTGTTGGACGGCGCCGGCAAGGATTTTCATGAGCGTCGACTTGCCGGCGCCGTTGTCTCCGACGACCCCGAGTACTTCGCCGCGACCGAGTCGAAGATCGACTCCGCGAAGCGATTTCACCGGGCCGTACGATTTGGTGATTCCCGAGAGTTCGATCAGTGGCGCGACCGTCAGGTCTTGTTGAGCCATAGGGCTACTTCTCCAGGTAGTACATGTAGTCGCCGACGTTCTCCGGAGTGACGATCTGGGTCGGTACCGGGATGTCAGCGGGTGCGGTCCGTCCGCAACCGAGGTCGATGGCGGCATTCATGGCCTCGTAGCCGAACTCGAAGGTGTTCTGCTGCACGACGCCTTTCAGCCAACCTGCGTTGAGAGCGGAGACGGCCTGATCGGACAGATCCCAGCCGACGGCCTGAGTTCGGTCCTGGGCGTTCTGGCTGTTCACCGCGGCGACCAATCCGATCAGAGCAGGCTCCCCGGTGGCGTACACGTACTGCATGTCCGGGTTGCCGGTGAGTAGGTTCTCGGCTGCGGTCTGCGCATTCTCTTGGATGTTGCGGCCATCGACCACGGTGCCGACGGTCATCCCGGCCGCCGAGACGGTATCGGTGAAGCCCTTCTGACGCTCGAGTTGGATGGTGCTGTTGAGTGCGCCGACGATTCCCACGGTGCCGGTGTTGTCCGCCAACGCAGTGAGAGTGTCGCCGATCTGAACGCCGCCTTCGGCGTTGGCGGTGCCGACCTGCGTGTCCACGGCAGGATCGTCGACGGTCGCGTCGACGGCGACGACCGGAATGCCCGCAGCATCGGCCTTGACGATCGAGGGCTTGATGCCGTCCGTGTCGATGGCGTCGACGATGATCGCGTCCACGCCCGAGGCGATGAGATTGTCGAAAGCGTTGGCCTGGCTGACCGAGTCGTCGTTACCGCTGATGATCTGCAGCTCTACGCCGGTCTGGTCCGCGATCTTCTGGGCAGCATTGTTGATCTGATTGAAGAACAGCGCCTGGAGGTTGATGGTGACGAGACCGACCTTGAGGGCACCGTTCTTACCGTCGCACGAATCGGCGACGCGGCTCGGATCCGGGATGCTCGACGCGGCTGCGTCGGTTCCGCCCGCGGTGTCGCTGCTGGATGCGGAATCGCACGAGGTGAGGGTGAGCGCAAGTGCGGCACCGAGAACGAGGGGGAGTGCGCGTTTGATCATCGGGTCTCCTGAAGGTCGACAGTGGCGAGCGTGGTCGTGAAGTCGGTGAGTTCGGTCGGCGTGGGGCATCCGCGTGGTCCGGCTGTGGCGCAGGCCAGAGCTGCCGAGGCTCCCGCCATTCGGGCTGCGTGGATCGGGAGTTCGCCCGCGTCGATGAAGGCGATGTAGGTACCGCAGAAGCAGTCTCCGGCTCCGACGGCATCTATGACGTCGACCGGTACTGCCGGTTCGGTGATGGTCTCACCCGAGGGTGTGACCAGGGTCCACCCGCGTTCGCCGTCGGTGACGACGAGGTGGGTGTCGTGCTCGGCGGTCAGTATCGGCCACCGTTCGGCTGGAATGCCGAAGCTGTTCTGCCACAGACTGCGTCCGACGATGACGTGGTCGGCGAGGGCGAATGCGTGCAGTGCGGCGTCGAGGTCGTCACAGCCGTCGAGGTCGATGGCGAGGCCGACGTTGTCGGGGAGTGTGGGTGGGAGCATCGATGCGCGGTAGCCGTCGAGGAACACGCGTCCACCGTCGATCGAGAGCTTGTCGAGGACCGTGCGTAGTCTGCCTGCGTCGTTGGCGTCGTCCTGGCTGATGATCGATCGGTCCCCGCCGTCGGCGATGAGAACCACTGCGGTGGAGAGGAATGCGTCGCGCGGTGCCCAGCTGGTGTCGACTCCGTCGCGTTCGAGGGCCGCGAGGAATTCGGAGGATCGAATGTCCGGGCCCACCGCGCCGGCGAACGCGACGCGGGCTCCCATGCGGGCTGCCGACACTGCGGCGTTGGCATTCATGCCGCCGTCGATCGACTCGATCGTCGTGGCCTGCACCCTCTCTCCGAGGGTCGGAACATGCGGAACATGAACCGTCACATCGTTGTTGGCGTAGCCGAAAAATACGATCATCGTCTACTTCCCGGCTGCGCGGGACACGTCGCGAACCTTCTCGCCGGAGACCCGGCCCCACCAGCGTGCGTTCTCCTTCACCGAAGAAGCGATGATGGCACCGTCGCATTCGTTCATCAGGTCGGCGACGTTGGCCGCCGTGATTCCCGATCCGATGATGACGGGGAGGACCGTGTTGTTCTTGATGACCGACACCTCGTCGACCGAGGCGGCGTCACCGGTTCTCGAGCCGGTTGCGATGAGCACGTCTGCGTCGAAGAATTCTGCGTCCTCGGTCTGTTCGGCGATGGTGCGATCGGCAACGATGGCGTGGGCACCGTGCTTGACGTGAACGTCGGCGAAGATCTTGACCGGGTCGGCACCGATGCGGTGGCGAAAGCGGGTGGTCTTGGCTGCTTGGCCTTCGATGAATCCCTCGTTGGCGATGTAGGCGTTTGCCCACTGGTTGACCCGCACGAAGCTTGCTCCGGCGGCCCACGCTGCGGCCACGCCGCATTCGCCCGCGTTGGACAGGATGGATACTCCGACTCTGCTGCCGAACTCACCGACGACGGAGGCGGTGACGACACCCATGCTGGCCGCTGTTTCGTATCCGTGCTCTCCGGGCTTGAGGAAGGGTATGTCCCAATGATTTTCGACGATGACGCCATCGAATCCGTTGTCGATGTACGCGTGCGCCTCCTCCACGGCGAACGCTGCGATCTCGGAGACGGGCTGGCCCTTGTAGTGCGGGCTGCCCGGTAATGCGGGCAGGTGGATTGCGCCGATGAGTGCGGGCGCGGAGGTGAACATCTCGGCCAGCGCCGACGGCTTGGTCGGAAATACCCCCAGCGCGGCTGAGGGGTTCGGATCCGACGGGGACGTACTCACGTAGGGAGCTCCTCTGGTGTGGTCGTCGACCGAGGCGATGTAATCGATTGCCTCGTATGTATGCACCGTAGGCGATCGGCACCGGGTCGTGTCAAGGAATTCGCGAGTCGTTTATGTAAACGATTACCTCTACTGTGTAAACAGCATCGCAAGCGACCGTGCGGTTCGCTAGCCTCGGTTTACACGCGAGAGTAGGAGTTGGATGCGCAAAGCAACCATTCGCGACGTCGCGGAGCGCGCGGGCGTCTCGACAGCCACGGTGTCCCGGGCGCTCTCGGGGTCACGTCCGGTGTCGGACGACGTGGCCGCGAGCATTCGGCAGGCGGCGGCCGATCTCGGCTATTCGGGCAACATCATCGCCAGTTCGCTGCGCCGCAACCGCACGGACACGGTTGGGATGGTGGTGCCCAGTATTGCCAACCCGTTCTTCACCTCGCTCGTCGTCAACGTCGAACATGTTCTCTCGCAGCGTGGACTGCAGTTGTTCCTGTGCGATTCGCGATCGGATCCGGAAGTCGAGGCGCAACGGCTGCGTAGTCTGGTCTCGCGTCAGGTCGACGGCATCATCATCAGCCCGTGCCATGGAGAACGTTCTGCCGAGGCGGTTCGTGCGTCGGCCCGTGCGATCCCTGTGGTCCAGCTCGACCGCTTCGCTCTCGATACTCATACCGATTGGGTCGGCGTCGACGATGATGCCGCTCAGGGCCTGATCATGGATCACCTTGCTGCACAGGGTGTTCGGAGTGCCGCATTCATCAGTTCCGAGCTGACCAATTCGTCGACGGAGTTGCGGCGGGCGGGCTTCTTCCGCCATGCCGAGCGCGTGGGGATTCGGACGCGGGACGAGTGGACGTTGTTGGGTGACTATTCGATCGACTGGGGGCGTGAGTCGTCGCGCTCGATCCTCGCTTCTCCCACGCGGCCCGATGCGGTGGTGGGTGCGGACGACCTGATCGCCCTCGGGGTGCTGCAGAGCTGCCAGGCTCTGGGATTGTCGGTCCCGGGCGATGTGATGGTCACCGGGTTCGACGACATTCCGTTCTCTGCATTGAGCAATCCGCCGCTGACCACCATCCGGCAACCCCAGGAACGAATCGCTGAAGAGGCCACTCGCCTACTGGATCAGGCCATGAACAGCGATCACACCGGCACTGCGCACATCGCGTTGCAGCCGGAGTTGGTGGTCCGTCAGTCGACGGTCGGCCACGCACGCGTCGCCGCGGTGTAGGCCACGATCGCCGCATCGAGTTCGGCGAGCGTGACGGTTTCGTCGGCGGCGTGCATCAGTGCCGGCGTCCCCGGCCCCCACACGACAATAGGGGCACCGGGGGCAGCGGATCCGATGATGGACGCGTCGGTGAAGTACGTGACCGGTTCTGTAGCAACGGTATGCGGAAGGCCATCCACCCATCGGTCGCCTTGGGGTGTGCGAACTCCTGGCAGATCGATGCGAGCGTCGGCGTGATCGACCTCGGGTTGATCGCGCCACCAGGACAGCAGTGCCGAGCCGTCCCCGACGGTGCGATGGTCGACGACGACGTGTGCGGTGTCGGGAACGATGTTGGGTGCCGAGCCGCCGTCGATCAATCCCACGTTGAACGTTTCGGCGCCGAGGAACTGATCCGTAGACAGCGGGAGCTCGGTGCGGGCTCGTGCCAACACGTCGACCAGTTTCATGATTGCACTCTCACCCCGATGCGGAGTACTTCCGTGTGCTGCAATGCCTTTGGTGGTCACATCGACCCACAGTGCTCCTCGATGCCCCAGGTGTACCTGGTTCCCTGTCGCCTCGGGAACCACGACCGCTCCTACGGCGCACTTGGCGACGGCGTGGCGAGCGGCACGCGCACCGAGTGACCCGATCTCTTCGTCGCTGGTGAGCAACAGGGCGGCGGGAACCCCGTTGTCGAAGGCGTCCATCACCGCAGCGGTGGCGGCAACAAGCCCGGCCTTCATGTCCGAGGTGCCGCGGCCACGGAGAACACCGTGTTCGATATCTGCAGCGAAGGGATCGAACTGCCAATTCGACAGATCACCCGCCGGCACGGTGTCCACGTGGCACGCGAACATCAACCGCTTCGACGTCGGCGGGGAGGGATTGGTGATCAACAGCCATGGGTGGGGACCATCCGGATCGCCGTCGATGGCAAGGTCACCGACGCGGGCCCTGAGGACGGACACGATTGCGTCCATCGACGAGCGCTGGGGACGAGGATCACCCGACACAGTGGGCTGGGTGACCAGTTCGGTGAGAAGTCCGACGGAATCCATGACTCCAGTATGCCCGTGGTGCCTGCGGCAGTGGTGCGGCAGAGCGCCGCAGAGGGCACATGACCGCACCACTGCCGCAGGCATCTATGAGGCGTTGGCGATGATTGCCTGCGCGGCTTCGGTCGGTGCCTGAGTCGGGATCCAATGTGTCACTCCGGCAAGCACAGTCAGGGTGTAGCGGGCATCGACGTACTGTTGTGCGCGTTCGATGGCCGAGCGGCCGATGAAGGTGTCGCCGTCACTCCACACCATCGATGTCGGGACTGTGATGCGCAGACGGCCGATACCAGGGTTGGAGAACGGCAGTCCGCGATACCAAGTGACAGCGAAGGGAAGTGCGCCGTAGTCGACGACGTCCGTGCGCGTGCGCTCCAGGTCGTCCGCATTCATACCGCTTTTCTCATACCACTTTTCGGCCCTCTGGCCAGGCCGTGTCATCCATTTCTCGGGGAGCACCGGCAGTTGGAAGAATGCGAAGTACCAGGAGTGCAGAATTTGTCGTGAGGTGAGCAGAGCCGTCATGAACGACCCGGGATGCGGGACGGAGAATGCCGTCAGCGACGACACCAGATCGGGGCGTCGGCCTGCGGTGACCCACGCGATCATCGCTCCCCAGTCGTGGCCGACCAGATGCACCGGGGCACCGATTTCGTCGATGAGGGCCACGACGTCGTCGACGAGCGCACCGACGCGATAGTCGCGTCGGCGTTTGGGTCGGGCACCCGGCGAGTACCCGCGTTGATCGGGCGCGATTGTTCGGAACCCCGCCTCGTTCAGCTCGTTCATCACGGCGGACCACGACGCGGCACGTTCGGGAAAGCCGTGCAGCAGCAACACAATCGGTCCGTCCAGAGGTCCCTGGTCGAGGACGTCGAACTCGAGTCCGTCATGGGTGTAGCGTGCGATCCTCTCGTTCACCGAAGAATCCTTTCGTTGGTCAGCACGTGCTGGGAACCGATGCACCGGCGAATTCGGCGGCGAGGAATTGCATGGCCTCGTCGTCGCTCACGTTGTGTCCCTGCTCTGGTTGTTCCTGAGCGACAACCCGATCGCCGAGCGCACACGCTGCGCGGACGGCGTCGGCCGTCCACTGCGGTAGCACGATGTCGTCGCGCGCACCGTAGGCGACGAACATCGGCGCGGTGGTTCGTACCTGCGGGAGGGTATAGCGGCCGATCAGCTCGAAAAACTTTTGTTCTGCCTCGGGGGATCTCGGCGCGAACTCCGTCGGTGCCATCTCGCTGACCGCGCGCTCCTTGGTTGCGGTGTTCGTGCCCTGGCACGCGAGTAGCAGTTCTGCGTTGGTCTGGGCCACCGTGCCGCTGTAGTCCCGAGGGTCGAGGGTGGGATCGACCTGTTGCGCCCCGTAGAGCAGGTACGGCAGCAGCCCTTTCTGCGGTGTGGTCAGGGTGCCGTCCTTGGCGGCACGCGCAAGCGGTGTCAGATCCGTGGGCGGGGACAGTGAGACCGAGGCGATCAGTTCCAGCCCCTCCCCATAGCTGGAGTTCAATTCGTTTGCAGCCCAAGCAGCTTGCCCGCCCTGTGACAGTCCGACGGCCGCCCACCGAGCAGAGGTCTCGGGCAGGGCGTTGTGGACGGCGCGAGCCGCGTCGATCATGTTGTGGCCCGCAGTGCGCGGCTCCAGGTACGGGTGGGTGCCGTCTCCGCTGCCGAGTCCTTGATAGTCGGGTAGCACCGTGACGTAGCCGAGTTCGGTGAAAGCCTCGACCGTGGAGTCCAATCCGAGTAGGTCGGGGTAGAGGGACGGTCCGCAGTCGGCTTGTACGCCGGTGGTGCCGTGGCCGTAGACGACGATCGGCCATCCACCTGCGGGAGGTGTGCCGGGCGGGACAGCGGCGACGCCGGAGACCGCAGTCGCAGAATCATCGACACCGGATGTCGATTCGTACACGAAGCGATAGACGGTCGCGCCCGTCGCAGTGAGTGTGGCTGACCGGGACCCGAAATCCTCCGATTCGAGCAGCGTCCCCGGAGTGCCCGTCAGCTCGTACGGCGACTGTGCTGCAGACGTCGTTGCGGGCGCGGGTGAGTCGGGCGCAGCGGGCGACGAACTGCATCCGACGGCCGTCAACAGCGTGAGCCCGCACGCAGCTGCGAAGACTCGACGAGACGACAGGGCAATGGATGCGGGCATATCGCGTGTCTACCAGACGTCGGTCGACATCAGGACAATGCCAACATCGAATCACCGGCATCGCAGTTCAGGGTTTGTCGCTTCTGTTTTTCGGGGACTATCGCAGCCATGAGGATTGGCGTCGTTGTCAGTGCGGTCGTTGCGGTTGTGGTGTCGTTTCTCGGCTCCGGCGCGTGGATCGGGACGCCCATTGCCGAGGCGGCCGGCGGGGCGCTCAGTGCCACGTCGACGCTGGTGGCTCCCGCTGGTCCCGCGTTCTCGATCTGGTCGGTGATCTACACCGGTCTCGTCGTCTATGCCGTCTGGCAGTTCCTACCCGGTCGAACTGCACGTCATGACGCCTTGCGGGCACCGGTCATCGCGTCGATGTTGCTCAATCCGGCGTGGATTCTCGCGATTCAGTTCGGGCAGGTGTGGCTCAGCGTGGTGGTCATCGTCGCGCTGTTGGCCGCTCTCGTGCGAGTCTTCGTACTCCTGCAACAGCAGCGCCCGGAATCCGTGGTCGACGCGGTGATCACCGACGGCACGATGGGTCTCTATCTCGGGTGGGTGTGCGTGGCCACCGTCGCCAACATCTCGGCGTGGCTGGTCGATCTCGGAGTCACCGGTGGCGCAACGGTCTGGGCAGTCGTCGTACTCGCCGTCGCAGCACTGGTCGGGGTGACTCTGGCGCGTTACTCGAACGGAGCGATCGCTCCGATGCTCGCCATTGTGTGGGGACTGGGATGGCTGGCGCAGGGGCGTCTCGGCGGCGAGTTGACGAACGCCACGGCCGGATGGACGGCCGTATTTGCCGCAGCGATCGTCGCCGTCGTGACGGTGGGAATCAGGCTCCGATCACGGCGGTCGACGGTCCATCGCCGCGTCAGGGCTGTGTGACATAGGTCGAGAGTCCATCGAGGGTTTCTCCGAGCCGCTTCTTGAATGTCCCCTGTAGCGCTTTGCCGATGGGCCCGACCAGCAACGGGCTGGAGACGACGAGGTCGATGGTGACGGTCGTATTCTCGCCTGACGCTTGGCATCTCACGCGCATGTGAATTTTCGAGCCGGTCGATCCTTTGCCGTCGAAGATGATTTCGTGCGGCGGGTCGAATGCTTTCACCTCGAAGGTGATGGTGTCGATCAATGCCGCAACCTTGATCTTTTCGACCATCACCGCCCCGACCGCGATGGTCTGCGGTGGCAGTTCCTCCCACCCGACGTGCAAGGCATGCCAGTGCTCGAACGTGGTGACGTCCGAGACGGTGTCCCAGACCTTCTCGGGCGAGGCGGCGATGTCTCGGTTCATGGTGGTCGTCGTACTCATCACGGTCCCTTCGATGGCGGATGTTCCTGACGATTAGGCACTTTTATTGACTTGATGTCAATATTGACTTCGAGTCAATCGGCTCGTACGGTCGGGTGACTCAGATCTCCTGCCGCCTCAGTGACTCGGGGCCGAATCGAAGGGAACACCATGACTGCCGCCACAAATCCGCCCGTTCTCGAGAACCACCCCATCGACACCGGCGCAGCCGTGTTGGCCAATGTGGGCGCGTTGCTGCCCGAACTGAAGAAGGGTGCCTCCGAGAACGAGAGAGCCCGTCGGCTCTCCGACGACACCGTCGACGCCCTCCGGCGAGCGGGCGCATTTCGGGTCGCGGCACCGACCCGGTTCGGTGGACTCGAAGCCGGCCTACGCACGATGCTCGACGTCTCTGCCGCTGTTGCCGAAGGTGATGGCGGCGCGTCCTGGGTAACCACGTTGTCCAACGTCAACCATTGGGCGCTGGGTTTGTTCTCCGAGCAGGCGCAGGCGGAGGTGTATGCCGATGGGCCCGACGTCATCATTTCGGGCGTCGTGTCGCCCACGGCCGTCGCGAAGCCGGTCGAGGGTGGGTATCGGGTCAGTGGTCAGTGGCCGTACGCGTCGGCGAGCCTGCACTCGACGTGGTGCACGGGCGGTGTGGTGATCGAGGACGAAGACGGATCGGTGATGGATCAGGGCATGGCGCTGATCCCTCGTAGCGACTATCGCGTCGACGACACCTGGTACGTGGCGGGCATGCGAGCCTCCGGCAGCAACACCGTCGTGGCCGAAGATGTGTTCGTGCCCGAGCATAGGATGCTGTCGATGATGGGGGCTTTCAGCGGATCGTATGTCGCCGAACGCTCGGATTCGGCCTTCGCGCGGTCCGCGTTCGGGCCGATGCTGGTGATGGTTCTGGTGGGTCCACAGCTCGGAATGGGCCGAGCTGCTTTGGAATTGGTACGAACCAAAGCGGCAGAGAAGTCCTTGGCCTACACGGTGTTCGACCGCCAAGCCGATTCGGTCGCCTTCCAGATGATGGTTGCCGAGGCCGCGATGAAGATAGACACCGCCCATCTGCACGCCTATCGCGCCGCCGACGACGTGATGCGGTGGGCCGACGCAGCCGAATATCCGAATCTGCTTTCACGCGCACGGGTGCGCGGGGACGCGGCAACAGCACTGCGCAGCATCAACGAGGCGTTGAACATTCTGTTGGACGCCACCGGAGCGGGAGCATTCGCAGATGTCAATGCGCTGCAACGTATCTGGCGTGACTCGAATGTCGGAGCACGACATGCGGTGATGCTGCCGCGAGTGTCGATCGAGACCTACGGCAAGGCGCTGCTGGGGGTCGAACTGCACGACCACATCACTCCGATTATCTGAATCGAGACCGCCCATGATGAAGCCCTATACGTCGACGCGCGTCGTGCCCGGGCCGATGGCCTAAGCTCGTCAGTGTTTCACGGAGGTGCCGTGAGCCGACGCGATGAGATGGGATCTACAGTGCCGGAGGCCTCGTCGAGAAAGCAGGCGCGCTCTGCGCAGGCGGCGGAGACTCGTCGACGGTTGATCGACACCGCGGTTGCCCTCTTCGCCGAGAACCCTTACGACAAGGTCGGTGTCACCGAGATAGTCGAGGCCGCCGATGTCGCGCACGGCCTCTTGTTTCACTACTTCGGTAACAAGCGGGGCATCTATCTCGAGGCCATGCGTGCGACGGCCGACGGGTTGTCCCAGTCGTTCGTCGATCTCCCGGATGCGGAACCGGACGTGCAGTTGCGTGCGGCACTGAAAGCTCATCTCACGTACCTCCGCATTCATCGGGGCCTGGCGCTCCGCATGGTGCTGGGCGGACGAGGGGCCGATCCGGAGGCGTGGCAGGTGTTCGAGGAAGCTCGGGCCGGCGTTCTCACAGCCGGGGCGATGCTGCTCGGTCTCGATCCGCACAATACTGCGATCGCTATGGCCGGGCGGGCCGCCGTCGCTGCCATCGACGAGACCACGGTCAGATGGCTGGAAGACGAGAGCGCCTTCGAGATCGACGCGGTCGTCGAGATGCTGATCCACCTTGTCGCGGGGTGCCTCGAATCGGTGTCGATACTGGACTCGAGTGTCTCGGTAAACGCCGCAGTGGCCACAATCCTCGGTAACGGCAATCGATCTGGCATCGATTCCCGGTCCTGACAACTCTCTGCCTGTCACACGGTCTCGGCGTAGTACCTCCGCCAATGCGTTTCGAGGAAGTCGGACAGCGAACTCCCCGAATCGTTGGTACGCCAGGCGACGTGACCGTCGGGTCGGACGAGGACTGCTCCGGACTCACCTACCTCGTACAGCGATATCAGTTCGTTCCGATCGACGCCGACGGGTGCGTCCAGCACGACGAGCGACATACCCGGGCGTGCATCATGCATACTCTCCACCACCGGCTCCCATGCAGAACCATCGAAGGTGAACAGCGTCAACATGTTCGGGTCCAACACGTCGTGCGGCGAGACCAGTTGCCCGTCGACCGAGACGAGCGCGTGCGGCAATCGCGCACCGGGGTACGTGGTGGGCACGTAATCGACAACATCTTCCACGGGTTTCGTCGACGCGTCCTGGGCGATCAGTGGACTGTCGTAGAGGTAGCCGAATTGCAGGCCGGTGGAGACGAAATGCTCCAACTGCAGTGGAATCGCGGCTGCGATTTGGGCACGCAGTTCCGCCGACCCGGGGACGTCCGGGCGCAGGCTTCGTGACCGACTCATCTGTTTGCGGGTTGCTGCGGCTGCGATGGGCGCGATCAGTCGGCCCGGGATCTTGTTCAGTGGTGCCCGCCCCATCGCCTGAGTTGCCTTGGCCAGCATGGCGTTGGTGATCCCGACGCGCTTGCCGATGTCGTCCATGCGGAAGTGGTTGGCCACGCTCTGTTCGGCGAATTTCTCCACCACCGGGCGGCGCTCGGTGTCGTAAGTGTCCAGCAGCTCCGGGCCTGCCGCACCAGAGAGCACGGCATCGAGCTTCCAAGCGAGGTTGTGGGCATCCTGCACTCCCGAATTGAGCCCGAAGCCGCCGGTGTGCGGAAAGCGGTGAGCGGCATCGCCCAGCAATAGCAGCCGATCGTGGCGGAAGGTGTCGGCCGTCTGTGACGTCATCACCCACGTGCCCGTCGATTCGAGCGTGAAGTCGTTCGTACCCAACGCCTTCGGTAGCGTCTTCTCCCAGAATCGGCGGCCGTTCCTGGCGATCTCCTGCGCTGGGTGCAGATAGGCCGTCATCAGGATGTAGCGGTGGTCGGCGTGCGAGATGAGCACTCCGCACAGGTCCGGGGTGTAGATCCAACTCAACAGCGGACGCGCGTCGTCGGGAAACAGTGTGTTTGACGTGAAGAACGCACTGCCCATGTTGGCGAGTACCGGTCCGGTCAGCGATATCCCTGCTGCGTCGCGGGTCGCGCTGTTGGCACCGTCGCAGGCGAGGACGTACGGCGCACGTACTTCGGCGGCGTCACCCGTGAGGGTGCGGAAGGCGACGCGCGCGTTACCGGAGTTCGATTCGACCGATTCGACGGAGACTCCGCGGCGAACTTCGATCAGCGGTTCGGCGTCCACGGCGTCCCACAGCACGGGCATCAGAATGTGCTGGCCGATGTGCGACACCATGTACGGGCTCTGGCTTTCCACGATGGCTTTGCGTTCGGGATCGGACAGCAGATCGATCGACCCGATGGCGTCACCGGCCAGGTCGCCGTACCAGCTGATCAGATTGACCTGTTCGTGCGGAGGCGACATCGCCGCTATCGACTTGGCCAGTTCGGGGCTGTACTCGTTCCAGATCTCCAGCGTCCGAGCATTGATGACGTGAGCCGCCGGATGGAACAAGGGACTGGTTCGACGCTCGAGCAATACCGTTCGAATGCCCCTGCGCGCCAGCAGAAGCGCTGCAGTGGTACCCGCCGGGCCGGCACCGATGATGACGACGGGAGTGCTCATCGGACGACGGTTTCCTGGGTCCCCAGGTCGATCGACCCGTCCGGAGTGCGAATGGTGGCAGTGACGACGTCGTCGACCGAAAGGTACTTCGGGTTCTTGGCTTGGCGTGCGAAGAAGAACTTCCACTTCAGCGCAGGCGGGATGAGTTCACCGATCTTCTGGATCGCTTTGGGCGGTGCGGAGATTGCCGTGCCGATCGGAGTTCCGGTCAACAGGACGTCGCCTGCGGTCATGTTCTGAAAACGGGCCAGTCTGGTGAAGGCCTCGGCGGGCGGCGTGATGAGGTCGTCGCCGACGGTCTGGTCCTGACGGATCTCCCCGTTGACCGCCAGTGTCATGCGTAGCTCGGGCAGTCGTCGCAGCTCATCGTTGTCGAGCAGCACCAGCCGAGGGCCGAGTGGAGTGAAGGTGGGATACGACTTGCTCTCGTACACCTGCACTTTCGTCAACTGGATCTCACGAGCCGACACGTCGTTGGCCACGACGAAGCCGGCCACGTAGGACGCGAGGTTGTCGTCGGTGACGGTTGTCCCGATGGGGATATCGGCACCGACCACCACACCCAGCTCGATCTCGTAGTCCAGCAGGGCTACCTCCGGCGGTTGCCGAATGGGATCGTTCGGGCCACTGATCGACGCGGACGACTTACGAAAGAACGTCGGCTGCAGGGTTTTCGGGTCCGAACCGGCGTCGATCGCATGGGATCGGTAGTTCAGCAACTGCGCCACCACTCGGCAGGGTGCGGTGATGGGCGAGACGAGCCGGAGCTCGGCGACGTTCGTCCCGACCCCCGACGCGGCGTCGATAGCCGACCGGTCGGCCAGTAGCTCACGGGTGGTCTGCGCAGTGGTGTCGATCCTGACGGCCTGGTCGCCGTCGAGACGCCACCAGCCGTCCGTGGTTCGAATGATGTTGATGGGCATAGCTTTCGATCCCCCCCCTAGCAATCGGTCACAAAGTTTTCGGTGTGATGGTCTTCTTGTTGGCGATCACCGGCCGGCCGGGCCTGGTTCCGGCCTCACGCTGCCGCAGTTCCTCGTGGGTCGCTCCGTTGCGGAGTCGGCTGAGGAGGTAGTCGGGGTCGATGTTGACGCCGATGGGATTGCGCGCGAATTCCTCGGTGAAGAAGAAGGCAGCGGTGTGGTCGGGGTCGAAGTTCTCCACTTGGAACTCGAGCCGAATGCCGTCGGGGTCCTCGTAGTACAGCGAGATCGTGGGTCCGTGGTTGATGGACCACACCGGGAGGATGCCCTGGCGCTTGAGCCGCACGTAGTTCTCCAGCAGTCGTTCCAGCGATCGGAACGTCAGGGCGATGTGATCGATGCCGTAGGCCTTGCGCCGCAGCTTGGCGAAGGGGAACAGGAACTTCACCGGCTTGGGTACTGCGATGATTGCGAGTCGATGCGACTCGTCGTCCCAGGTCAAGAACGTGATCTCGTCGTCCTGGTAGGCGATCTCGGCCCCGAACACGGTGCCGTACCAGCGCACCATCTCCTCGGTTCGCGCAGATTTGACGACCCAATGCGCGATGTAGTCGGGCGCGACCCGTTGCGTCTCGATCGTCGGTGCATCGTGCGTTGCGCTCATGAATCGACCTTTCGTCGCGATCGGAGTGTGATCCAGATTAAGTGCAGTTTGACTGTCAGTCAATAAATTGACTGATGGTCAGTCGAAAATCCGGAATGGGTGCGGTGCCGAGCGTGTCGTTGTAACAGAGCAGTTGCTCTGTTACGGTCACGTCATGCCCCGCCCACGCGTGCACGATCTCGACCACCTACTGGATGTGGCCGAGGCGTTGGCCGTCGAGTCGGGCCCGGCCGCGGTCACCATTCGCGCGTTGTCTGAGCTGACCTCGGTGTCCAACGGGGCGATCTACCACGCGTTCGGGTCGCGGGCCGGACTCCTCGGCCGAGTGTGGTTGCGCGGCGCGCAGCGCATGCTCACCGTGCAGCGAGGGTCCGTGGACGACGCATTGGCGACGGGCACCGCGGTGGACGCAATAGTGGCTGCTGCGGATGCGCCGGCGCGCTTTCTACTCGATCATCCGACGGCCGGACAGTTTCTCATGATTGTGTCGCGTCGAGAGTTGTTGGGCTCGAACGATATTCCGGACGCGCTTGCCGACGACCTTCGTATGCTCGATTCGACGCTCGTCGAGTTGTTCGTGCGGTTGTCGACCGAGATGTGGAACCGAGCGGATCGCACGGCCGTAGCCGTGATCAAGGATTGCACCGTCGAGCTCCCTGCCGCGTTGCTCCTGCGGGGTCGCCGTGCGCCAGACGCATCGGTGCGCGAACGACTCGCTGCCGCCGTGCGCGGCGTCCTCACTCTTCCTCCGCCCCCTCCACCGCCGAAGTCTTCATAGCCTCGGCACCCTCGAAAGGTAGCTCACGATGACTCCTACGCTAGAAATTCGCGGTGACATAGCGATTTTGACGCTCGGCTCGGACGAGAATCGATTCTCACCGGACTGGCTCGATGCGGTCGACGCCCACTTGGACCAGATAGAGCGGTCGGCGCGCGGGCTGATCACGGTAGGAGCGGGCAAGTTCTACTCCAACGGACTGGACCTCGACTGGCTGATGGCCCATGGTGATCGCGCCGATTGGTACGTCGATCGAGTGCAGACGCTGTTCGCCCGAATACTCACGTTTTCGATACCCACCGCCGCGGCGGTCAACGGGCACAGTTTCGGTGCCGGAGCGATGTTCGCCATTGCCCATGACTACCGCTTCATGCGCGAGGATCGTGGCTACTACTGCTTTCCGGAAGCGGATATCAACATCCCTTTCACTCCCGGCATGTCCGCTCTGATTCAGGCGAAGCTCTCTCCGCAGACGGCCATGGTCGCAATGACCACGGGACATCGGTACGGGAGCGCGGAGGCCCTCACTGCAGGTCTCGTCGACGGCGTAGCGGCCGAGGACTCGGTGATCGATGCTGCGCTGGAGCGGCTCTCGGCAATTGCCGGTAAGGACAAAGCCACCATCGGAGCCATCAAGACGACCATGTTCGCGTCGGTCACCGCTGCGCTGCGTCAGGGCCGACAGTGACGTCGTAGTCGGTCGCGTCGCGCCGCGCAGGCGGGATCAGAAGGTGAACGCGGCCGACGAGGGTCAGAGCCGTGTCGGCGTCGGCACCGTCGAACACCGCTGTGTGGATGCCGCGCATGGCACCGGTGAGCAGTCGGGCTGAGGCGGGGAGGTCTGTGGCACTGTCGATCTGCCCTGCTTCGGCAGCGGCGCGGAGTAGTTCGGTGATGGCATCGACGAAGCTGTCGTGCCAACGCTCAGCTGTGCCTTCGGATTTGGGGACTCCGAGATTGCGGAACAGCACGTGCGTGCGCGGTGTCTCGTAGATGCTCTCGGCAGCTATTCGCAGAAATGTCTGCAGCTGCTCGAGTGGGGTGCTCGGCCAGCCGGCGTCCGCAGACCGTTCACGGATGCGTTCGATCAGAACGGTGGCGGCGTCGTCGACGGCGGCCTGAAAGAGTTGGCGTTTGTTGGGGAAGTGGTGGAAGGCCGTTCGGGGTGCCAGACCGCATTGCGCAGCGACACTTTCGATCGTGATGTCTGCGTAGTCGGCGTGCCGAAGCAGCTCCTGGGTGGCCTCGATGAGGCGTGTCGGTGCGGGCCCGGGTTCGTCAGTGGTGGACGACCCGGCCCAGCGGTACAGCGTGGTGATGTGGATGCCCAAGTCCGTGGCTACGGCTGTCGGGCTTTCGGAACCCCCGAATGCCCGTGCCACCGCCTCTCGGCGATCGGCGAGTGTGAATCTCGAGACCCTGGCCATGATCGTGACAGTCTAGTGCAGCATTCGTGCGAGGGCCGGGAGTAGAACTCGTGCGGGGACGATACCCGCCGTCGCCGCCTGCAGAGCATTGCGGCGACCCGAAACAACATGTGGCCGTGACCGTTTGGCGTCTAGTGCCTTCATGGCGGTGGCGACGACGTCGGTCGGTGTCTGGTAGGTACCGGTGGCTGTGGCCGCATCGCCTATGACGTCGAAGAATTCGGTGTGGGTGGGGCCGGGGTTGAGTGCGAACACTCTGACTCCGTGTTGCGCTGCTTCGTACCACAGCGACTGGCTGAAGCTCAGCACGAAGGCTTTGGCGGCCGCATACACGGCAAGAGTCGGGACAGGTTGGAATGCCGTCGTGCTGGCCACATTGACGATGGTGCCTGCTGTGCGGGCGATCATGTCCGGCAGGAACGCCGAGCAGATGTCCACGACCGCGCGGATGTCGACGGCGACGAGTCGCTCGAAGTCGTCTGCGTCGCCGTCGACGAACGGTCCTTGGACCGCAAATCCTGCGTTGTTGACGATGAGGTCGATGCGCTCGGGAACGGCGGCGCGGAGCCGCCGACCACTGGCCTCCTCCGACAGGTCCCAGGGCACTGTTCGGCAGCGCACACCGTAGGTCGATTCGAGCTCGTCCGCCAGCGCTGTCAGACGATCTTCCCGTCGGGCGACGAGCACCAGATCGGAGCCGCGGGCAGCCAGCACACGCGCGAACTCGGCACCGATTCCGGAACTCGCGCCGGTGACCAGCGAGCGGCCCGGACTGTATCGACCTGCTGTGCGGCTCATCGGTCCGAGCGCCCGAGCTCAGCGGCCGAGCGACGGGCGAACTCCTCGTACGAGGTGGGTTCTCGTCCGAGCAGGGTCGGAAGAACCGTCAGGTCTCCCGCGGGCAGACCATGGCCGTCGTAATGGGTCATCATCGTGCGGTACGCCTGACGTGCGTCTTCCAGCCAATTCTTCATGTCGCGGGGGTTCGAAGCGGCCTGCGCGCCGCGAACGAGGTGCCCGAGCGCATTCAGTTTCGTCGATCGCACAGCGTGACCGATGACAGTGGGGAGTGCGGGTAGTACATCGAGCGAGTTGGTCAGCGACGAGGGCGGGATTCGGATGGCGGTAACCGGATGCCCCAGCACGCGCGACCAGATCTCGGCCATCTGGTGTCGGGTGAGTTCGACCGTGGACAGGTCGTAGGTGCGGCCGGTGTGCGGCGGCGGGTCGATCAGTACGTTCGCCGCGGCCTCGGCGACGTCGGCGAGATCGACGACCCCCATGACGCTGTCCGGCGACACCGGGTACGGCATGACGCCTGCCTGCAGGAACTCCCACACTTCCAGATAGTTCTGCATGTAGTGCGACGGCCTGAGCGCCGTGGTGGGGATTCCGCTGTCGCGGAGCAGACCCTCGGCGATGTCCTTCTGGTGATGGTGTGTCAGCTGATGCAGGTCTGGATGGATGACGGAGTGAAACACGATGTGCTGCAACCCAGTTGCCGGCGTCGTCGCGATCAGGTGCTCGATGATCGGTCTTTCGTCGATGACCTGGGTCGGAGCCGCGTGATAGAGCGCGTCGGCCCCGGCCAGGGCTCTGTCGAGCGTGTCGGGCGACCTCAGATCGCCCACGACGATCTCGGTTGCCCCGTCTCGACGGGTGGTCGCAGCCTGGCTGTCGTTCTTCACGACAGCGCGGACGGGCATCTTCTGCGCAGTTAGCTGCCGGACGAGCAACCGTCCGATCCCGCCTGCGGCACTGGTCACTGTGATCATCGCACCTCCTCGATGGTGAGCGCGGCAACTCCGGCTCGGTTGCATATATTGCAGAGGATCTGCACATAACGCAAGGGGCCGACGCAAAAGCCGCCTCGATCTGCATTAGTCTCGGACGGTGCCTTCGAACGACGTCGACGATGCAGAGCAGTCGCGGCGCGCCCGCCCACGTCGCGATCGCCGTCAGGCGTTGATCGACGCCGCGATCGAGATGATCTCCGAAGGTGCCAGCGCAGACATCAGCGCGGCGGCGATCTCGCGCAGAGCGGGTGTGGCGCACGGGTTGCTCTTTTACTACTTCACCGACAAGCAGGGCCTGGTGCAGGCCGCACTGGCCGACGTTCTGGGCAAATTGTCCGACGCGCAGGGGCCGCAGTCCGAGGAGCGGACCGTCCGAGCTCGGCTGGAAGGATTCGTCCGACGGCACATCGAGTTTCTGCGGGATCACCGCGCGCTCTACCTGCGGGTGGTGCGCGAGGAGGAATTCGGCGAGGCAGGCGTCGAGAGCGCCCTCTGGCAGGCTCGGGCCGAGGGCGAGCGTCAGGTCGCAGCCCTGGCCGAACTCCCGGATCCGTTGCCACCACTGGTCGCTGTCGCGATTTCGGGGTGGACCGGCTTTCTCGATCGAACCGCCGATGCCTTCTTCGAGACGGCGGATCTCGATCTGGACGAGTCGGTCGCGCTGATCGTCGACGCATTCGAGGCCGTGGTCGATTCCGCGACTCGCCGAGGGGCCGGGCCGCGGTGATCAGGTCGACCAGAAACTGCAAAGGCCGATTCCGAAAATTGCGCAGATTGCTCAATACCGAAGACTACTATTGCGCAGCCCGCCGGGTTCTGGTCGACTGACGCCGGTTGCATCACAGACGCGACTGACTCGGCGCTTCGCAATCCGAACGCTTGCCTCATGGAGTGACGGGACCCATCCGGTCCCGCCACTTCCACTCGATGCAATCTTTCGTCGCCTATTTCAGGAGTGCTCGCCATGACCAGCCTCAGCTCGACCACCGGCAATTCGACCGACGGAGACGCGGTCACCGGGGGGCGCGAAACCCTGCACGACATTTCCGAGCGGGTGCTGTGGTTGTCGACGTCGATGATCCACCACGCCAACCGAATCCGGCCCAATCCGACGGGTCTCAAAGTGGGCGGTCATCAGGCGTCGTGCGCGTCGATGGTCACCATCATGACCTCGCTGTGGTTCGAGCAGCTCGAAGCGGGCGACCGAGTGTCGGTCAAGCCGCACGCGTCGCCGGTGCTGCACGCCATCAACTACCTTCTCGGTGAGCTGGACGAGAAGTATTTGACGACGCTGCGCTCGTACGGTGGTCTGCAGTCCTACCCGTCGCGCGCCAAGGATCCCGATACCGTCGACTACTCGACGGGATCGGTGGGTATCGGTGCGACGGCACCTATTTGGGGCGCTATGTCGCGCCGCTTCGTCGACTCCGCATTTTCCGCAGACACCTCGAGTGGGTTTCGCGGACGGCAGTATTCGCTCGTCGGAGACGCCGAGCTCGACGAGGGTGCCGTGTGGGAAGCCGTCATCGATCCGGGCATCGGTGAGTTGGGCGAGATCGTCTGGATCGTCGACCTCAACCGGCAGTCCCTCGACCGAGTGGTGCCGAACATCGCGGCGCGTCGCCTCGAGAAGATGTTCGACGCGGCAGGCTGGCAGGTCATCACCGTGCGGTTCGGTCGGCTGCTCGAGAACCTGTTCGCGCGTACCGGGGGCGACGCCTTGCGGCGTCGCATCCTCGACATGCCCAATCCCGAGTATCAGCGGCTGTTGCGGTGCTCGGCGTCCGAATTGCGTGATCGACTGCCCGGCAACGGTTCCGATGCCGCGGCGATCACCGCGCTCATCGGTGACCTCGACGATCTGATTCTCACCGAGTCGATTCGCAATCTCGGCGGCCATGATCTCGACGCGCTGCGCGAGGCCTACGCGCAGATCGACGACACCCGGCCCACGGTCATCATCGCCTACACGGTCAAAGGCTTCGGCCTCCCCACTCAGGGGCATCCGCAGAACCATTCGTCTCTGCTGACTGTCGACGAATATGCAGCTCTGGCAGATACTCTCGGCACCGACGTCGGTTCGCCGTGGGGCCGCTTCGACGACGCCACAGTGGCCGGGCAGTTGTGCGCCGATGTTGCCGAACGGCTGCGCCGCGAACCGGTGCCCGTCTCGGCACCGCCGGCAGTTCCCACCGACATCGGCCGTACTCCCAAGGGCACGGCCACGACGCAGGCCGCGCTCGGCCGCACCCTCATCGACCTGACGCGTGAGGCTCCGGATGCGGCTCGACGCGTCGTGACGGTCAGTCCCGACGTCAGCTCCACCACCAATCTCGGCGGTTGGGTCAACAAGGTCGGTGTCTGGTCGTCGTCGGAGCGGCACGATTGGTTCGGTGACGATGCCGAAACCATCATGCACTGGCGTGAGGGTCCTACCGGTCAACACATGGAACTCGGTATCGCAGAGACCAATCTGGTCGGATTGATGGGCGAGCTGGGTGCAACGTGGAGTCGGTGGGGAGAGCCGTTGTTCCCCATCGGGGTGATGTACGACCCGTTCGTCGAACGCGCCCTCGAACCGTGGTCGTACGGCATCTACGCGGGCGGTCAGTCGATTCTGGTCGGTACGCCGTCGGGTGTCACGTTGGCTGCGGAAGGTGGTGCGCACCAGTCGATCAAGACTCCATCGATCGGTCTGGAGCAGCCCGGGTGCATCTCGTACGAGCCGGCGTTCGCCATCGACGTCGAGTGGACGTTGCTCGCCAGTATCGCCAAGTTGGGTCGTCCCGACGGCACCTCGGCGTACCTGCGCCTGTCTACCCGGCCGGTCGATCAGACGTTGGCCGACGTGCCCAGCGATCCGGCGGCCCGCGAACGCAGGCGCAAGCAGGTGGTGGCCGGCGGCTACCCGCTCGTCCGACGTGACGGTGCCACCGTCACGATCGCGGCGATGGGTGCGCTCATGCCCGAAGCTCTCGACGCCGCAGCACGATTGGAACGCATCGGCATTCTTGCGGACGTCCTGTGCATCACGAGTCCGGGCCAGCTCTATCAAGCCGTCCAGGCTCGACAGGGACACGGCGACGCGGAGTCGTGGATTCTCGATCAGCTGTTGCCGGCCGATCGGGCGACACCGATGGTGACCGTCCTCGACGGCCATCCGCACACCCTGGCCTTCCTCGCGAACGTGAACCGCGTGGCGTCGACGTCATTGGGCGTCAGCAACTTCGGTCAGGTGGGCTCTCTGGACGAGGTGTACAAGCATCATCACATCGACACCGATTCGATCGTCGGTGCCGCTCTGGATGTCACCGGTCAGTAGTGCCGCGGGTGCTCATTCGTCCACCCATTCCAAGAGGTCTCCGGGTTGGCAGTGCAGCACCCGGCACATGGCGTCGAGGGTGCTCAGTCGTACGGCTTTGGCCCGTCCGTTCTTGAGGACTGCGATGTTGGCGGGCGTCAGCCCCACGCGTTCGGCAAACTCGCCGACGCTCATCTTTTGCTTGGCCAACTGAACATCGATGCGCACCACGATGGCCATCAGATGACCGCGTCCATGTCGCTGCGCAGTTCCGTGGCCTGACTGAGCAGGGTCCTCATGACGACCATCAACAATGCGGCGACGGCGACGATGACGACGAGCAGGAAGAGCAGTAGCGGCAGGCCCGGGTCGTCGGCTCCGAATCCGACGTAGAGAAAGACGCCGACCAGCACCACCCAGGCCGCGGCGATCGACCACGTGATCGTGTCTACCCACACCAACGAAGCGCGGGTGAAGATGGCGTTGCGGTTCACCATCGTCATTAGCTTCCATGTCGCGATCACGACCACCTGAATGCACAGCACCCAGAAGATCGACACGATGGTCAGCGGCCATCGCAGGTACGCGGATTCGGGAGATTCCTGGGCCATGTGGGCGAACTGCCCGGGCAACGACATGACTTGCATCAGCACCAGCACCGCGAACAACGCGGCGAGAAACAGGCGAAGCAACAGGACTACCACTCGATATCCACTCAGCATTTAGCGAGTATCGACAGGAATCTATCGAAAGTCAATAGATCAATACGGTGTCCGGATCATCCAGTTCCGATTGACAGTGGGCGTACGGTTGTAACATTCGGCGAGGGCCAACGCCGTAGGTTGCTCGTTCACGGCGAAGGGTGTGATGGCCGCATCGTATGGGGGCGGGACCACGTGACCGATCGGACATCCGAGGAAACGCCGGACGATTCGGCTGCCGAGAGAGCGGCCGCAGCCGCGTTCGACGAGCAGATCGCGGCGGCACTCCCGAGGCGATCACACGTGCCGGGTGCGACGACGTATTTCGCGGAAGACACCTTCGAGGCGCTCGATGTGTTCCGCGGAATATTGCTCGAGCACAGCCGATTCGAGACTGTGCTGCAGGGCCTGTGCGAGCAGGCCGTCGTGGCAATTCCCGGGGCGGATATGGCGGGAGTGACCCTGCTGCATCATGATTCGGAGAATCCTGCCACCGCTGCATTCTCGGACGCTCGTGTGGTGGACATCGATGCCGATCAGTACCGAGCGGACGAGGGGCCGTGTCTCGAAGCTGCGCGCCACGATCGGTTGGTGTGCGTCCGAGTCGACGAGATCACCACTCGCTGGCCTGCATTCGCAGCCGCAGCAGCAGACATCGGAGTGCAGAGTTACCTGTCGGCACCGCTGGCAGTCGATTCCGAGCATGCAGGCTCGCTCAACATCTACGGCTTCGATGCCGGTGGCTTCAACGATATCGACGAAGTGGTGGTGAAGATGTTCGTCACGTCGGTCGAAGCGGCAGTATGGAATTCCCGGCACACGGCTGAGGCGAAGCAGGAAGTCGTCGGTCTTCGTGCGGCGATGGCGACCAGGGCCACCATCGAGCAGGCCAAGGGCATCCTGATGGCAACGCAATCTATGACTCCTGGGGCCGCGTTCGCCGCGTTGGTTCAGCAATCGCAGCGAGAGAACACGCGAGTTGCAGTGTTGGCGGCACGGATGGTCGATTCGGTCGTCGGACGGCAGGATGCCGAATGGCCGTAGTGTCGGGGTAGCACGGTCCACCGAGCATCATCAATGGTTCAGCGAAGCCGAACGATCTGCATCACCGAAGGTCGAGAAGGTCAAGGCCCATGACGGACACTCCGATTCACGACGAACTTCAGCACTTTCTCGACATGGATACCGGCGGGGGGAGTCGGAAGAACGAGCCCATTGCTCGGCCGGCACCGGCCCCGGCGGCCGTGCACGGCCCACCCCGGCACCAGAGAGCCTGACGGCAAACCCAGGGTGAGTCCCTCAGTGCGGCGCAGTGGGTACGACCGCCGCATGGACGTCGCCGCTGTAGGACGCAGGCAAGGGACTACTGCACAGTGTGCGTGCCTCGTCGGTCGAAATGCCGAGTGCGCGGAGCACTCGCTCGGTGGTGCCGTCGACCGTCGCCGCTTCGTCGCGGTCGGGCTGTGCAAGGAGCAGACGGCCCATGGAAAGCAGTGAACCGGCGACGATCGCGAGGGCGAGATCCGGGTCGTCGACGTCGAATCTCCCCTGCGCTGCGGCCGATTCGATATCGCGACGCGACCGTGGTGCCAGGCCACCGGCCGCGGCGAACGCGGCGGCCTCGGAGTTGAGCAGGACACGGCTTAGTTGCGGTTCGAGGCGGAACAGGCGTCCGGACAGTCTGAACGATTGGGTGAACTTCTCGACCGGATCCTCGAAACCGACGGTGAGCGAATCGAGGTAGTCGCCGACGGACTCGAGAGCGGCGTCGATGGCGGCCTGCCACAGTTCTTCTTTGCTCTCGAAGTAGTTGTAGAACGATCCGTTGCTGACGTCGGCGGCCTGCGTTATTTCGAGCACGGGTGCGTTGGTGTTCCCGTTGGCGAGTAATCCTTGCGCGGCCTGGATCAGCGCGGCTCTGGTGCGTGCCTTGCGGCGCTCGACGCGGTTGCCTTCGGTCACGATCTGCTCCTGCTCTGCGGTGTCGATGCAGCCTATCGCGAATCAATGATGACGAATTCGTCAAAAACCCTTGACGTACGGCCGTGCCGTGAGTGACGATATCGTCAACACCTCGCGAAGGCAGGGGTATCGACTTCCGGCGGCACCGAAGGACCTCATGACGACGAACGCGACGATCCCGCAGTACCGCACCGATCTGTACTCCACCGATGCGATTCTCGATCCGTACCCCCACTACGCCCGGCTACGCGCCCTCGGCCCGGTGGTGTGGCTGCCGCGCCAGCAGGTGTTCGCCGTCTCGCGCTACGCGGACTGCAAGGCGGTGCTGCTCAACGATGAGACCTTCATCTCGGGGGACGGCGTGGCACTCAATCCCGTCGCCAATCGGCTCGGCCGCGGAACGACACTGAACAGTGACGGCGACGAGCATGCAACCAAGCGATCGGTGCTGGCGCATCGACTCACGCCGAAGGCCGTCCGAAAGATGAAGGCGGCGGTGGAGGAGAAGGCCGAGGCCATCGTCGACGCGGCACTGAAGAAACAATTCGTCGACGGCGTGGACGATCTCGCGACAGCGCTGCCGATGTCGATCGTGCCCGATCTCGTCGGGTGGCCGGAGGACGGACGCGAGGATCTACTCCGTTGGGCTGGTGCGACATTCGATTCCCTCGGCCCCGTGAATCGACACTCGATCACCGCTGTCAAGGGTGCCGCAGAGATGCTTGCGTTCTCGCGGCGCGTGGTGCGAGATCGATCGGTGATTCCGGGAAGTATGGGCGACGACGTTCTGAAGGCCGCCGACGACAACAAGATTCAGAAGTCGGCATGTCCCGCGTTGATGATCGACTACCTCGGTCCCTCGCTCGATACCACCATCGGAGCGATTTCCGGTGCCCTCGACCTGTTCGCGCGGCACCCCGAGCAGTGGCAGGCGATCAGGCAGGACCCGGACCTGATACCCAATGCGATCAACGAAGTCGTTCGATACGAGTCGCCGATCAGAGCATTCTCGCGTCGAGCGGTCCGTGACGTCGAGATCGACGGATCACGAATCCCGAAAGGTGCTCGCGTACTGGTGGTCTACGCGTCGGCGAACCGCGACGAGCGTGAATGGGACAACCCCGATGCCTTCGACATCACCCGTGACGCGGCGCGTCAACTCGGCTTCGGTTCCGGCGTGCACGGGTGCGCCGGCCAGGGGCTTGCTCGTCTGGAAGCCCAGACCATGCTCCGAGTGCTGGCGCAGCGGGTAGAAAAGTTCGTTCCCGCAGGAACACCCGTACGAGCTGTCAACAACGTCATTCACCGATACGAACGGTTGCCCCTGAAATTGGTGGCGGCAGAAGGGACACAGCCATGAGGATCGACGTCGATTGGGATCGCTGCGAGGGCCACGGCATCTGTGCCGAACAGGCACCCGAGGTGTTCAGCCTCGATGACGAGGGCGAACTGCACTACGCCTTCGATGGCAACGACATTCCCGACGACCTCGCGGCCTCGGCCCGGTCTGCGGTCGGCGTGTGTCCGGTGGCGGCACTGCGAGAACAGGCGTGAGCTCTCTCGAGAGCAGGATCGTCGTCGTCGGAGACTCCATAGCCGCGTGCACCGTTGTCCGCCAACTGAGGGCCCGCGGACACGAAGGTCCACTGACGATGATCGGGGCCGATGCCGACGGTTGCTATGCCCGGCCGCCGTTGTCCAAGCACGTGCTCAAAGGCGAAGCAGCCGAGGCGGAAACGTGGGATCTGTCGGACCTCGGCATCATGACAATCGGCGATCGGGCCGTATCGGTGAATGTCGAGGCCCACACAGTCACGACCGCCGCCGGTACCGATCTTCCATACGATCGGCTGATCGTCGCCACTGGAGCGGCTGCACGTCGCATCGCGGCTCCCGGGCAAACGGGCGAGACGGTGCTGCGGACCTTCGACGATGTTCGGGCACTACGTCCGAAACTCGATGCGGCGCAGACGGCGATCGTCGTCGGTGCCGGATTCCTCGGCATGGAGGTAGCCAGTGCCTGCGTCTCTCGCGGAATCGCAGTCACCGTCGTGGACGTCGACCCTCCGTTGACACGGCTACTGGGTACCTATCTGTCCGACGCGATTACCGCGCGTGCCGAGGCCGCGTCGGTCGAGTTTCTCCGCGCGGACAGCCCGGTTACGTTGACGGGCAACCCCGTTACCGGGATCGAGTTCGCGGGCCGCACCCTCGACGCCGATGTGGTGGTCACCTGCGCCGGTGATGTGCCCGAGACGGAGTGGTTGAACGGTACCGGTATCGCCGATGATCGCGGTGTTGCGATCGACGATCGTTGCACCACTACGCTTCCCGAAGTGTTCGCCGCAGGCGACGTCGCGTATTCACGTGCTGGTTCCGGTCGAGCCCCGTTCTGGTCCAATGCCGTCGCGCAGGGCAAGGTCGCAGCGGCCTCCGCACTCGGCCTCGAACCCACGTGTGCGCCCACCGACGACTACTTCTGGACCGAGATTCTGGGACTGTCCATCAAGGTCGTCGGTCCTCTTCCGCTACTGGGTAATCCGACCGTGCTAGAGGGTTCCGTCGACGACGGATCGGCGCTGCTGCAGTGGAACCACGAGGACGGCCGCACGACCATCGTTGCCTACGGCATGAAGAAGGCTGTCGGCCTGCTCCGACGGCTTGCTCGCGAATCCGCTGTTCCCACTACGTAAGGAATTTCATGGCTATCGGCTCTGCGTCCGGTCTGGTTCGTCGTCTTCCCGAGGCGGTCGGGCTTGCTCGGGCAGCGATCGGCATCGCCCACATGGTTGCGCCCACTCGCGCCAACGAACTCCTCGCCGGGCCCGATGCTGCGGTAGCAACGACGCGAGCTGCGGCTCGCACCTTCGGAATTCGGGAAATCTACATCGGCGGCGGCCTGTATGCGGCAACTCGGCTCGCGCCGAAGGCCGTGCGCGCCCTGCTGCGAGCAGGTGTGGCCGTCGACGTCTGGGACACCGCGGCGTTCGCGCTCACCGCTCACCTGCCGCAACGAACGAGAACAGCCGGCTGTGCAATTGCCGGAGGCTTCGTGATCGCCGGCGCGCTGGCAGACCTGCAACTGGACCGGTAGTCGGCGATGGACAACATCGCTCGAGTCGTTCGCGCGGCGAGCATCAGTGCTGTTCACCTCTACAACCGATTGGAAGTGACCGTAGCGCAACCGGTTCCGGACACCCCGGTTTTGTTCGTCGCCAACCACGGGTTCGGTGGAGTCATCGATCTCAACGTGTTCGCATTCGCGGCCGCATACGACGAGCTCGGTATCGACCGCGAGCTGATCACGCTGACGCACCAGATCGCGTGGACTCTGCATGCCGAGAAGCTGATCGAACCGTTCGGTTCCAGGCCCGCCGGGCGACGAACGGCTCTGGACGCTTTTGCGGAGGGCAGCAATGTCCTGGTCTTCCCGGGCGGTGACGTCGATGCTTTGAAATCGTGGCGGCATCGCAACGACATAGTGTTCTCGGGTCGGACCGGGTTCGCCCGTTTGGCAATCGAGGCGGGGGTGCCGGTCGTCCCCGTCGTCACAGCAGGAGCGGGGGAGTCCCTGCTGGTACTCAGCAGTGGTAAGCGGTGGGCGAAGGTGCTGAGGTTGGATAAGGTGCTGCGGCTCAAAACGTTTCCGTTGTCGGTGTCCATTCCGTGGGGCGTCAATCTCGGTCTGGTTGGGCTTCTTCCGTACCTGCCGCTCCCCACCAAACTCGAGACCTCGGTGCTCGCGCCCATGCACCCCGACGCCGACGAGTCGGCGGAGGAGTTCGCGGGGCGGGTGCACGGGGCGATGCAGGCCGAACTCGAAAAATTGACGAAGAATCGGCGGCCTCTCATCGGATGACTCGCCGAGCCGGCGATGCAGTCATACTCGGACCATGCGCTCGAAGCAGAAGATTCTCGACGCCACCCTCGGGCTCATTGCCGAGGGTGGGTTCGAGGATGTCACCATCGCGGCGGCCGCGCGGGCCGCGGGCGTGACGCGCCAGACGGTGTATTCGATCTTCAGCACGCGCGAGGACATGATTTCGGAGGCCATGGTCGGCCTTGTCGTCGGCATCATCGGTGGCATCCGAGAGGAGGCCGATCGAGCCGAAACGCCATCGGAGTTCATCGTCGAGATGATCGTGTCCGCACGCAACCTCGTTCGCAGCGAGCCTGTGCTCAACTCGCTGCTACGTTCCGGCAACGCAAACCCGTTGTTCGATCCGGACGTCGTGGATCGGGCCGAGCCGGTGGCGCGTCAATTCCTCGATGGCTACATCGAACGGAACCCACAATTCGATTCGACTCGGTTCGAAGGTATCGAGCGAGTGCTGGTTCGAGTGGCGCTGTCCGTCATCTTGTTCGACGACGCGCAGATCCACGACGACGACGGTTTGCGGTCATACCTGCGTCGCTGGCTGATTCCGCTCCTGTTCTGACGGACCCCCAAAAACTTGACACCATAAGCCGCATCTGTCTAGTTTTGCTTCGCACGTGCACGTGACACAGGTCTCGATGCGCGCTGCTGCACACCATTGGGGGGTACGTGTCGAATTTGAATCGCCGGTCGTTTCTCGGCGCAACTGCGGTTGCGGGGTTGGCCGCACTATCGGGCACCGGGGTGGCGCGAGCAGCCGGCGGGCGACGCGTCCAGATCCCGCTGACCCGCGAGGATCATCGTGTGATGATCATCGGATCGGGGTTCGGCGGCGGCGTCGCCGCATTGCGCCTTGCCGAAGCCGGGGTGCCGGTTCTGGTGCTCGAGCGCGGAAGGCGTTGGAACACAGGCCCGAATGCGGACACGTTTCCCGATGCCACGTCACCGGACAAGCGGATGTTGTGGCACGGTTCGAGTCCCAACCTGTTCGGAAGGCCAGTTCCGTTCGATCCGTATGTCGGTCTGCTCGAGGCGGTGTCCGGAGACAACATGACGGCGTTGTGCGCGGCCGGGGTCGGCGGCGGGTCGCTGATCTACCAGGGGATGACGCTGCAGCCCTCGCAGTCGGTGTTCGAGGAGCATTTCCCGGCCGGGCTGGACTGGCCGACCCTGAACCGCGTGCACTACCCACGCGTGGCGAAAATGTTGCAGCTCGAGCAGGCTCCCGACGAGCTGATCGATACGCCCAATTATCAAGCGGCGCGGGTGTTTGCGGCCAATGCTCGTCGAGCCGGCCTACCGGTGTCGAAGATCCCGATGCCCATCGACTGGAACTTCGCCCTCGACGAGACTCGCGGGGTGATGGCCCCGTCCTACACCGATGGGTCCGGTGCATTCGGAGTCAACAACGGCGGCAAGCACTCCGTGGACGTCACCTACATCGCCGCCGCCGAGGCGACGGGGCTGGCCACGGTCGCGACGCAGCACGATGTCACGAGTGTCGAGCGGCGTGCCGACGGCCGCTGGACGGTCTATGTCGATCGAATCGATTCCGACGGAACGGTTCTGGAGAACAAGGTTCTGACCGCCGGCACGCTGATCATGGCAGCCGGAAGCCTGAACACCACCAAACTGCTCGTACGCGCCGGAGCGACCGGAGGCATTCCCGATCTCCCGAACGAGTTGGGGCAGGGCTGGGGCACCAATGCCGATCGCATCTACGTGTGGTCGAGCATCGAGCAGCAATTCGGTGCACCCCAAGGCGGACCGGTGGTGTTCGGCAGCCTGAACTGGGACGACCCGAACACTGCACACACCGTCATCCAGGCCTCGATACCGCCGTTGTCGTTCGATGCCCACAGCACGATGCTCGTCGGGTACGGAGTCAGCAGCGGCCGCGGCCATTTCGGCTACGACTCCTCCATGGACCAGGTGCGACTACATTGGCCGGCCACCGGCGACAGCCTGATTCAGGACGGTTCGATCGATCCGACGGTGCGTCGTATCGCCGGATCGGGCAGTGTTCTCACCGATACCAATGCACTGTTCCCGTCCACCTGGCATCCGTTGGGTGGGGCCAACATGGGCGCAGTATGTGATCTTGACGGTCGTGTCCACGGCCAGCGAGGACTGTATGTCCTCGACGGGGCACTCATGCCCGGCACCACCGCAGCGTGCAACCCATCCATGACCATCGCCGCACTGGCCGAACGTGCGCTGGACAGCATCGTTGCCGACGACATCGGCACCGTTATCTGACCCCCACCAGAAAGAGACCGATGCATCTGTACCGCAACATGATCGGCGTCGCAGTCACCGCCGTGCTCGCGTCTTCCCTGACCGTGCTTGGAGGCTCGGCAGCGAATGCCGACCCCGTCGACGACTTCTACGTCCCTCCGGCTCAGGTCGTCGACGACCCGGGGGCCGTGTTGCGGACGCAGCCGATGTCACTGTTCGCGGCTCTGCCCGGTGCGGACGGTGCCTACCCCGTTCAGGCGCAGCGGGTGCTGTACACGTCACGGACGCAGGACGATACGCCGGTGGGCGTGTCGGGCACGTTCATCGAGACCGAGGTGCCCTGGCGTGGTGCAGGCCCGCGGCCGACCATCGTCGTCGCGCCCGGCACGGTGGGTCAAGCCGATCAGTGCGCTCCTTCTCGTGCGTTTCCGACGACTGTCAACGCTGTGACACAACCATTGTCGATCTCGTTCAATCAGGAGTTGTTGTCTTCCACTCTGTGGGGATCGATGGGTGCCAACGTGTTCGTGACCGACTACATCGGGTTGGGAACGCCCGGTGTGCACACCTATGTCAATCGTGTCGAGCAGGCTCATGCGGTGCTCGACGGTGCTCGTGCCGCGAACGAGCTTCTCGGTGATACCGATGCACCCGTTGGTATCTGGGGGTACTCCCAGGGCGGTGGGGCGGCAGCCGCGGCGGCCGAACTCGCCTCGGAGTACGCACCAGGTCTGAATGTGAAGGGTACGTGGGCCGGAGCTCCCACAGCGGACTTGCTCGAGGTGTTGAAGACCGTCGACGGGACGCTGATCGGAGGGGTGATCGGCTATGCCCTCAACGGGTTCGTAGAGCGGGATCCGAGCTTGCTGCCGCTCGTCGAAGAGCGACTCACCGATCACGGCAAGGCAGTGCTGAACGATCTGTCGACGCAGTGCATCGGCGACACCATTCTGAAGTACCCGTTCCTGCGAACCGAATCGTTGACCGCGGACGGTAAGTCGATGCTCGAGAATCTGGGCACCATTCCGCAGGCGGGTCGCATCCTCGAGGCTCAGCGGATCGGTCGCAGTACTCCGAACGCACCGGTGATGATCACCAGCGGACTCAACGACGACACCGTGCCGTACGGTCAGGCCCGGCAGTTGGCTCAGGATTGGTGTGGGCGAGGGGCCACGGTGGAGTTCCGAACCAACCCGTTGCCGCCGATCCTGCAGGGTGCGGTGTTGCCCAACCACTTCGGGCCGCAGCTGATCGACGGGTACGGCGGTGCCGCTGCAGCGTTCCTGATGGATCGGTTCGCCGACGTCCCCATGGCACCATGCTCCATCGACTGATCGGCGGCCGCAGGCGCTGGCGGCTGGTGCGAGAATTCGTACTCCGGCACCGCTGCCCCGCACGCCTGAGCGCCGAGCAACGCGCCGCCGACTATGTCGCGATAGCAGAATCGTTCGGGGCCTTCTGGCCTCGCGACACACGACGAGTTCGTGTGCTGATCAGCAGTTTCGGCGATCGGGATCCCGATGCCGTCCTTGCCGCTATGCGCCCGATTGCAGCTCCGGTTCAGCTCCACCCGGTGGTTCGGGTGTGGAATCGTGCCGTCGACTAGGGCCGCGTCGACACCGCTGCGCTCGACACTGCTGCGGTCGCGGCGTCGGGTGGAGGCTGTGATTGCAGGCGGTGGCCCGGACATAGTCTTTCAGCCGATCGTCCGTGCACGCGATGGCGTGATCGAGGGATACGAGGCCCTGTCGCGTTTCCCTGCGGGTGGCGGTGACACCGAGGCGTGGTTCGCCGATGCAGCGCAGTGCGGCCTCGGTCCTGCTCTGGACAGATCTGCAGCTATCAAGGCATTGGGAGAATCAGCGCGTCTGCCGGATGGTTGCTTCGTTGCCGTGAACCTCAGTGCTGCAACGCTACTGGTCGATGCTGCCCTCGTGGATGTGCTGCTCGACTTCGGCCGACGACGGTCACTGGTAATCGAGCTCACCGAACATGCCGCCCAGGACGACGAGGACGCGGTGATGGCGGTGTTGGCCGAACTTCGACGCGGCGGCGTCGCCGTTGCAGTGGACGATGTGGGATCCGGATACGCAGGTATGCGGCAGCTCGTCGTGATCGAGCCGCAGATCATCAAACTCGACGCGTTCGTCGTTCACGGCATGAAAGGCAATCGAGTGAAGTCTGCGCTGGCCGAACTGGTGCTCGAGTTCGCGCGAAAAACCGAGGCCAGGTGCGTGTTCGAGGGCATCGAGACCGACGACGATCTCGAAGCCGCCACGTCGATCGGGGCCGACCTGCTGCAGGGCTTCCGAGTGGGCCGTCCTGCGACGGTGTAATCAGATCTGACCAGCAGGTTGAGTACCGCCCAACTGTGGGTATGCGGCGGACTAGGAACGAGACGAGTTCCGACGGCCGATGCGGTCGAAAGGGAGACACGCGGCACCACCACCGAGGGTGAATCGAAGGAGACGGACCGATGGCCGATGACGACAGTGACATCAAGACGGAGTTCGAAGACCTTGTCAACATGACGGCGAAGGAACTCGACGAGTTTCTCGGCACCGACGACTCGAAGGATGTCGGCCAAAAGAAGGACGGCGGCGAGTCGACGGGCCACGAGAGCGGCCGCCGCATCGTCGAAATCCTGAAGACGAAGAAGGCGGACCTGTCCGACGACGACTACGAGCACATGCGAAAGGTCGTCGGATACTGCAAACGACACCTTGCGCAGCGGCCCGACGGGGACATCACCGACACCAAATGGCGCTACTCACTGATGAACTGGGGCCACGACCCGAAGAAGAAGTGATCTCGGTTCGCTGACGGGAGGTTTGCTCCACTCGGGCCCCGGCTGCGGGAATTCCGCCACCGGGGCCCAGGAGTGGAGCAGACATTGCTCACACCGTGGAGGACCCGACTAGCGCATCTACGACGAGAAGCTCGCTCGCTTCGAGGCCTCGCGCGCCACCACTTCCTCGGCCGCGACGATGACGTCGTCCACATCGGCACTCTTGACGACGACCACTCCGTCGGCGTCGGCGACGATGAGGTCACCGGGTGAGACGACGACTCCTCCGAGCGCGACCGGCTCGTTCAGTCGGCCCGGCCCGTTCTTGTAGGGACCCGCCGGTGTGACACCGCGTGCGAATACGGGCAGACCCAACTCGGCCAAGGCGTCGGCATCGCGCACGGCACCGTCGATGACGAAGCCGGCGATGCCGAGCGATTTGGCGCGAATACCGATGAGATCGCCGATGAGGGCGCGTGTGTCGTCACCTGAGCCGTTGACCACGATGACGTCGCCGGGGCGGGCGTCGTCGAGAGCCTTGTGGATGTAGAGGTTGTCGCCCGATCGGGTCCAGACGGTGTACGCCCGGCCGGTGACTGCTGCTCCGGCCCAGATGGGCCGCAGTCCGGCGATGATGCCGAAGCGCTCCTGGGCATCGCCTACGTTGGCTGCGGGCACTCGAGAGAAGCGTTCGATCATATCGTCGGATACGGCAGTGGCGGAATAGGTTTCGGTACTCATGAGATCAATGCCTTTCGGTGACTTATTGCTGGTCGGCGAGCAGTTCGGCGATGATCGGTTCGATCTCGGTTTCACGCTGTTCCCACAAGGTCGCGACGTCGGCACCGGACACCCAATCGGGCTGCGTCGCTGCGCCGGTCAGCTTCTCGGCGACCGCCGGATCGGCCAGTGCAGTCTCGAGGGCATTCTGCAGCGTGGTCATCGTCGCGTCCGGGGTGCCCGCGGGAGCGCTGATGGCGAAGTTGTTGGTCATGAACGGGGCGTCGTATCCCTCGCTCGCAAGCGTCGGTACCTCGGGGATGAGCTTGTTCTGCTCCTCGGTGAGTACCGAGAGGATGTTCACCTCGCCCGATGCGAATTGGCCGTAAAAGCTCGAGACTCCGCCGAGGGCGAAGTCGGTCTCACCCGAGACCAGGGCCGAGATCTTGTCGGCACCACTGTTGTAGTGGACGATGTTGAAGTCCAGGCCGAGGGTGTCTTCGAGGGTGCGGAGGTTGACGTGGTCGTCGCCGGCCCTGGAATCGGTGCCCACGGTGATGGACCCCGGGTTGGCCTTCACGGCGTCGAAGAGCTCGGCAATGTCTTTGTACGGGCTGGACTTGTTGACCCCGATCACGATGTCGTTGGAAGCGAACGACCCGATGGGCGAGAAGCTTTCGCGATCGAACCCGGCTTTCTTGCTCGGGTCGAGGTATCGCCCGAGGATCGACGGGATGTTGGTAAAGCCGATGGTCTCGCCGTCCGGCTTGGCGTTGGCCAGGTAGTTCAGTCCGACGACCTGGCTGCCGCCCTCCTTGTTGACGACCTTGACCGGCACGCCAAGTTCGTTCTCCATGGCGGGGGCCATGATTCGGGCCAGGATGTCGTTGCCTGCGCCTGCGGCGGACGGGACGACCCATTCGACGGTGGCACCGTTCCGTGGGAACGGCGCTCCGGAATCGGTTGTGCTCGAGCCGCATCCGGCAATCAGGGCGACAGCGGAGATGGCCGCGACCAGGGTGGGCAGTGTTCTCATGAGACGGGCTCCTTGATGGGCTGGGTTCGGGTGGCGCGGCGGGAGAGGATGCGAGCGAGGACGGGGCGCAGCATTCCGAACAGAACGGCTGCGATGAAGACGAGCAGGAGAACCTTGTTGATGGGACCTTCGACGAAGACGCCGTAGTCCCCGCGAGACAGCGAGAGTGAACGCTGAAAGTTCTCCTCGAGCAGAGGCCCGAGGATCAGGGCCAGCACCAGTGGAGTCAGTGGAATCTTGTTGAGGTGGAACAGGTATCCGATGACGCCTGCGCCGAGCATGATGAAGATGTCGAAGACGCTGCCGTTGATGCTGTAGACGCCCAGGAACATGAAGGCCAGGATCATCGCCATCAGGTAGTGGAACGGGATCTTCAGTACGGCAATCCACAGGCGAACCAGTGGCACGTTGAGAATCAGCAGGATGATGTTGCCGACGAGGAAGCTGGCGATGATGGTCCAGGCCACTTCAGGGTTGTCGCGGAACAACAGTGGGCCGGGGATCAGACCGTTGATGGTGAAGGCGCTGGCCATGATGGCTACGGTCGCGGAGGTGGGGATGCCGAGGGTGAAGAGCGGAATCATCGACGACAGTGCGAGTGCGTTGTTGGCCGATTCCGGTCCGGCGACACCCTCGACGGCACCCTTACCGAATTGCCCGGGACGCTTGGTGAGCTTCTTCTCCATCGCATAGGACGCCAACGAGGTTGCAGCACCCGGAGATCCGGGGAGCAGGCCCATGAAGAAGCCGATGACGGAGCCGCGCATCGTGGGGCCTGCAGACCTGGTGATGTCCGTCTTGGTGGGCAGCAGCTTTCCGACGGCGAGTGGTCGTCGGCCGGCACCGCCCGCCGAGCGGGCTTGGATGAGAATTTCGGTGAGACCGAAGCAGCCCATCACAACGGCCACGAGTGCGACGCCGTCGAACAGTTCCGGCATGCCGAACGTGAACCGCTGGATGCCTTGGCCGGAGTCGATGCCCACCGACGCGATGGCCAGGCCGAGCCCCACGCTGATCAGCGCTTTCGCGGGGTTGTTGCCCGAGAAACTGGTGATCAGGGCCATGCCGAGTAGTGCGACGAGAAACAGTTCGGGAGCACCGAATTCAAGTGCGAATCGGCTGAACGGGGCGACGACGACGAATCCGACGACGCCGACCAGTCCGCCGACGAACGACGCGAGTGCGGCAACGACGAGGGCGGGACCGCCGCGTCCGCTCTTGGCCATCTCGTAGCCGTCGAGTGTCGTTGCGATGGACGACGCCTCACCGGGAATGCGCAGTAGGACCGCGGTGACAGTGCCGCCGAATGCTGCGCCGTAGAGGATGGCGGCGAGCATGATCAGCGCCGTGGTGGCGTCGAGGCCGAAGGTGATCGGGATCAGCAGCGACACCGCGGCGGCGGGGCCGAACCCAGGGAGGACGCCGACGAGCATGCCCAGTACGCAGCCGAGGAGTGCGAAGAGCAGATGCGTCGGAGTGAGGACGTTGACGAAGCCTGCCATCAGATCGGGAAATCCCATGACTCACAACCCCCAATCGGCGAGGAACGGAATGGAGGAAGCCGGCAATGCGGTGCCGAGCCAGACGTCGAACACCAGTCGGGTGGCGAGTGTGGTGGCCACTGCGACGCCGATGGCAACCACTGGGGTGCGCTTCCCGACGAACGTCAACACGACGGCGAGCATCAGCGCCATCGAGAGCGTGTAGCCGAGGGTGGGGAGGACCAGTGCCGCGCCGGCAATCGCGGCGACGACCACTCCGATTCTGATCCAGCCTGCGCGGTCGGGGAGTTCGGTCTCGTCGGCGTCTTCCTCGTTGTCGCTGGAGAGGAACGCGACGGCCGCAGAGGTGGCGGGTTCGAGTTCGAGTTCCGGTTCGGGTGCCGTCACCCGCGGCGCTCGGACGAGCTGTATCGCCCACATCGCGCCGCCGAGGATCATTCCGAGGCCGCCCACCAGGGGCAGGAAGCCCGCGCCGACGCCGGGTTCGGCGGCGATGCCGTACCCGGTTGCCATGGTGACGGTCGCCAAGCCGACGACCAGCGTCGCGCCGAGCACGATCCATTCGATCGTGTGTTGAGTGCCGAGCAGTATCTTCACGGCCGGCTGCCTTTCTGACGATATGTTCGGATGTGGCCTGGAGGGGTCGGCCGGATTGCTGTGCTTCACGTCACTTGCAATCTTGCACAGTTTTACAGGATTGTGGTTGAGTGTGTCAACAGACACAGTGGAAAGTGGAGGGTATGAGCTTCCGAACAGTGGTTGCCAGTAGCGGGAAATCGCTCAGCGCGTCCGAAAAACGTGTCATCGCAGTACTTCTCGGAGAGCCCGAACCGTCGAGTCTGCGGGCGGCCCCGGTCGCAGCCCGTGCACAGACGCATGAGTCGACGGTAGTGCGTCTTGCGCAGAAGCTCGGCTACAGCGGCTTCCCCGACCTTCGTGCCGACCTGGAGCGCGACAGCCCAGAACCGGTTGAGGCATCTGCACTGATGAGGAGCGACACCGGGCATGAGCTTGCCGTGTTCGCTCGCGACGAAGCGCGTGCTCTCGAACGATTGTCGAGTTTCATCCCACAGGAGCAGTTGGTGGAGGTGGCTACGGCGATTCACCGTTCGCGAGTGGTCTACCTGTTCTCCAAGGCCGACGAGCGGCCCGCGTTGGACATGCTGGCACGACGGCTCCGCAGGCTCGGCCTGGTGGTCGTCGAGCTCGGGCTCGGAGGGAAGGACCTTGCCGAGCGGTTCGTCAGCTTCACCGAGGACTCCGTCCTGATCGCCTTTGCCCTGCGCGAGGCACCGTCGCAGCTGCCTGCGCTGGTCCGGGAAGCGGAACGACGCGGCGGCACGTCGATCCTCATCAGCGACGCGCCGGGATATCACTTTCGGCCCGCGCCGACGCATCTGCTCGTCGCCCAACGTGGTGACGATTCGGAATACAACACCCTCATCATTCCCATTGCCATTGCGTACGCGCTGCAGTTGGCCATCTTCCACCTCGATCCCGATCGGTACGGGGCGGTGCGCGACGACATCAACGACGTGTCGAGGTTGGTCGGAGGAACCGACGAAATTCCCTTGCGCTGATGCCTTCTCGTGACTCCATTGCCCTGACCGTTCAGGCGACGACTGCGCAAGCAGGGTGGGTCGGGGTGCGGTTGATGATCGGCTATCGGGCGATCGCCGAGGGTGCCGACACTCGAACGCTTGCGGTGATAGCGGCACTCTTTGCTGCCCCCGCAGTATTGGCGGCCCTGCCGATCGGCCGCATCGCCGACAGGTTCGGCGGGCCGGTGGTCATCGTATCGGGAATCGTGTTGTGCTCGATCGCAACCGGTGTACTCGTCACGTTTTCGGCAATGTGGGCGTTGCTCGTGTGCACGGCTGCGTTCGGACTGGGCAATCTGCTCATCATGATCGGGCAGCAGGCGTTCGTTGCACACGTCCACGTCGACGGCAAGAACGAAAGTGCCTTCGGCGCACTGACTGCCGCCGCGTCGATGGGTCAGTTGGTCGGGCCGCTCGCCGTGACGGCCGTCGCGTCGAGATTCGGCGGCGCGAGCATCGAGAGCCCGAACACGACGGCAGGCATCCTCACTGCCGGTGCCTTCACCGCGGTCGCGCTCCCCACCGCACTGTTCTTGATGCTCGGCCGCAACCACATTCGTGCCGAGAAGCCTGCCGAAGGGGAAGCGTCGGGGCTGAAATTGCTGAAGCTGCCGGGTATGTGGCAGTCGTTGACGGTCAGCGGCGCAGTGCTGGTGACCGTCGATCTGCTCTACGCCTTCGTGCCGGCATGGGCCGTCGAGCGTGGGGTGTCGGTGACGACGGTGGGCTGGCTGCTGGCATTGCGTGCCGGAGTGTCGGTGGTCAGCAGAGTGGGGCTCGGCAAACTGGACGCGAGGTTCGGCCGCACTGTGCTGCTCAATGTTTCGTTGGCGGCGGGCGCGATCGCTCTCGCTGTGCTGCCGTTCGTGCAGGCCGTCGGAGCCATCGGAGTCATGATTGCACTCGGCATCGCGCTGGGCATTCCGCAGCCACTGACCATGTCGTGGGTGGTGTCGATCGTCCCGAAATCCACTCAGGGGGAGGCGTTGGGATTGCGGATGTCGGCCAACAGATCTGCGCAGATCCTCATCCCGCTGACGGTCGGCGCACTCGCCGGCCCGTTCGGGGTGACCGGCATTCTGCTCGGCAATGCCCTGGTGCTCGGAGGATCGATCGTCGCGGCCTCGCACCCGAGAAGTCGGCCCTGAGCAATTGACGCTCCACTCGACGTCTCGGTCGCGGGGATTCTCCAACTCGGGGCCCAGCGTGGAGCATAAGTTGCACACGCACCGACACTGACCTGACTCAGCTGGAATGGGTGGACATCTTCACGTGCGGGATTCCCGCTTCCAGGTATTGCTCTCCCACTCGAGTGAACCCGAATCGCCCGTACCATTTTTCGAGGTGTGCTTGCGCGGACATCTCGACCACCCCGGGATATGCCTTCAGCGCGGCCTCGACCAGCTGTCCGGCATAGCCTCTGCCCCGGCCCGCAGCCGCGGTCGCGACGCGGCCGATGTGGACCGCATCGTCGACGAGCACTCGGAGAGTGGCCACCACCTCGCCGTCCTCGTCCTGGATCCAGAACAATTCGGTCGTCGGAAGTAGGTCCGCGCCATCGAGTTCGGCTTCGTCGACGATCTTCTGTTCGTGCACGAATACCGCGACCCGAAGCGCCATGATGCGGTACAGGGTGCTCGGGTCGACGCGGGAGAGCGGTGCGTGATGGAGGGTGGTCATCGGGTCCGTTTCGTCGTTTCGGTTACGGGATTCACACCGCGAGCGGCACAACGGTTCCCGGCGGTACGTCGTTGTATCGGGCCGTGATCTTGTTCAGTTCCAGCTGGTAATACAGGGACTGCAGGCCGAAGACGAACGTGAGCAGAAGTCCGACGACCGAGCTGCACGTCGGCTGCAGGCCGGCCGCGCGTTGAGCGTCGGCGATGCGGTTTCCGGTGTTGTAGTAGCTGATCAACGGCGCAATGATGGTCCAGCCGAGGAGGAGCAGAACCAGCAGTGGGCCGACGACCGGCGGGTCGACCTTGCGTCGGTCGAAGTCCGCCATCTCACGGTGGATGAGGTAGTACCAGACGAAGTGGTAGATGCCGAGAGTGATGAGCGGCAACAGAATCCAGACCACAACGGGATTTCGCCGCTTCATAGCGCTACCTTGGGCAACCGGACCGGTCATGACGCTCCCCCCACCTTGTCGGACACGACAGACGCCGCATGTCCGTGGACCGCACGATTCTCCCACGTCGGTGGGTCCGTACGCGAGGTCTCGCTCCGTGCGGGAACACTCGCACGGTCACTACACGGAGCATGCGGTGGATAGACCGGATCAGCGCTCGATCCAGATCGACGGTGCTTGGTTGGAACCTCACTGCTCGGGGAATCATGTGTTGGTGGACGACGACGATGTTCTGGCGGTGTTTCGGCATGCATTCGACTGCGCGCGCAGCGGTGACGCCTCGTGGTTGCAGTCGTTCTTCGAGGCCGGGGGCTCCGTCGACTTGACCAACGACAAGGGCGACACACTGTTGATTCTCGCGGCGTATCACGTACAACCGGGTGCGGTGAGCACGCTGCTCACGCTGGGGGCAGCGGTGGATTGCGTGAACGACAACGGCCAGACAGCGTTGGCGGCCGCGGTGTTTCGTCGGTCGACGCCCATTGTGAGGATGTTGCTGGAGGCAGGCGCGGACCCCGCAGCCGGAGCTCGATCGGCGCACGCAATCGCCCAGTACTTCGAGTTGGACGACATGGCAGCGATGCTGACCGAGCCCCAGTCGGGGTAGCCCTACTTCCTGGCCTTGGCCTTGGCTGCCCGCTTACGAGCAGGCTTGTCGGGGACTGCAGGCGGGATGTTCGACGCCATCACCGCGGGGGCACGATCCCAGGCTCGATGCAGTCCGACCGCAGCGAACAATGCGTCGTTGAACGCTTTCACCGCTGTCTCGCCGATGACGACGCCTGCGTCGTCGGCACCGATTCCGGCCTGCTCGAGCAGTGCCGCTCCGTCGCCCCAGGCACCCATCGCTTTGCAATGACGGAATGCTTCCTGCAGCAACAAGATCAGCTTGATGTCGTTCGTCGGCGTTGTTCCGCCCGCGACGACGAAGGCGTCGAACTCGATCGAACGAACTGTCAGGAATGTTCGCTCGACCACCTGAGTGCGCATGCCTTTGCCGAGGATGCCGCCGGCCGCAGCGATGACGTGCACTGTGGCACCGCGGCGCGCGGCTGCCGTCCGTAGCTTGCCGATTCCGGACAGGTCCGATCCGGCGTCGGCGATGACGCCGATCTTGCGTCCGGCAATCGGTCCCGGAGCCTCGACGATCTGAGACAGTGCGGGGGAGAGCAATACGTCCTCAGCGGGTGTGCCGACAGGTGCAGGCAGGCCGAGGCCGGCGGCGACGCGCTCGCACAGATCGGCGTCGACGTTCGACAGAACCTCGAGCTCACGTTCCTTGATCGACTGCTCGAACACTTTGCCCAGCTCGAACGTGAATGCCTCGACGAGGTGATCCTGCTCGACGGCACTGAGGCTGCGATAGAACATGGTGGGCTGAGTGAAGTGATCGTCGAAGGATGCGGGGTTCGCTCGTACAGCGCGGCCCTCGATGAGGCGTTCGGTCTGCACGTAACCGTGGTCCTTCTCACCTGCTACCGCTGGTTCTCCGTCGTCGATGGAGTTGCTGAGGTACGGGGCAAGGCCGGTGTGAACGGCGGTCTGGTGCATGCCGTCTCGCAGCATGTCGTTGACAGGTGCATGCGGTCGGTTGATCGGCAGTTGCGAGAAATTGGGGCCGCCGAGACGCGTGATCTGGGTGTCCAGGTAAGAGAACAGACGCGCCTGCATCAGTGGGTCGTTGGTCACTTCGATGCCCGGCACCAGGTGGCCCGTGTGGAACGCGACCTGCTCGGTTTCGGCGAAGTAGTTCGTGGGGTTCGCGTCGAGGGTGAGCTTGCCGATGGGTTGCACCGGAACCAGTTCTTCGGGAACGATTTTCGTGGGATCGAGCAGATCGATGCCCTCGTAGGTCTCGGTGCCGTCGTCGGGCATGACCTGGATTCCGAATTCGTATTCCAGTGGGGCACCGGCCTTGATGCCGTCGGACATGTCGCGTCGGTGGAAGTCCGGATCGACGCCCGCGGCGATCTGGGCTTCCTCCCACACCAGCGAGTGCACTCCGGCAAGTGGCTTCCAATGAAATTTGACCAGCCTGGTCTCGCCGTTCTCGGCGACGAGGCGGAACGTGTGGACGCCGAAGCCTTCCATCGTGCGATACGAGCGCGGGATACCTCGATCGCTCATGTTCCACATGACGTGGTGAGTTGCCTCGGTGTGCAGCGAGACGAAGTCCCAGAAGGAGTCGTGTGCCGACTGAGCTTGCGGCAGTTCGATATCGGGCTGCGGTTTGCCGGCATGAATGATGTCGGGGAACTTGATGCCGTCCTGGATGAAGAAGACGGGCATGTTGTTTCCGACCAGGTCGAAGGTTCCTTCGTCGGTGTAGAACTTGACCGCAAAACCGCGCGTGTCGCGGACCGTGTCGGCGGAACCACGCGATCCGAGAACGGTCGAGAAGCGGACGAAAACCGGTGTCCGCTTGCCCTTCTGGGCGAGGAATCCTGCCTTGGTCACGGTCTTCGCCGACCCATAGGACTCGAACGTTCCATGTGCGGCGGCACCGCGTGCGTGCACGACGCGCTCCGGAATTCGCTCGTGGTCGAAGTGGGTGATCTTCTCGCGAAGATGGAAGTCCTCGAGCAGCGTCGGGCCTCGATCGCCCGCCTTCAGGGAATGATCGGTGTCGGGTAGACGTACGCCTTGCGCAGTGGTCAGGAAATCACCGGTCTGGGCTCTCGTATCGCGAGCTCCGGTCGGGCCGTTGGGTGCCGGCGACGATTGATCCGGGCGAGGGATGGGTGGCATGTTCGGCCTTCTTTCGTTGTTGGAGCTGTCAACTCGGACGTTCGTGGTCGATGGACGGTGGGCTTCGATGTCACGCGCTCCCCGGGTCGTCGTAGAACAAGCCGTCTCCGCGGACGATGTCGAACGCGAGGGAGGAGATCGAGCGGGCATCGGCGTAGGCACGGGCACGCAGCCGCGCGGTTGCCTCGTCGAGCGACACATGCAGACGTTCGGCCAACACACCGACTGCGATGTTGATGTCGGACCGAGCGAAGCGGAATGGGCCGTCGGGTGGGCGAAGTGTCGACTCGTCGAAGAAGTCCGGTCGGGCTGCGACTTCACTGACGACGATGTCACCGAGGGTCGAGGCTGCGGCCTGGGCAGCAGTGATCTGTTGTGCCGTCATAGTTCCGGACTTCTGGGTGTAGAGCTCGAGGACGCCGAGTCGAGCACCGCCACTGAACAATGGGAACGCGTACACCCCATGCACGTCGAGCTCCTGAAGAACTTCCGACGCGAACGACGGCCATCCCGTGGTATCGGGCCGATTACCGATGTCCGGGTGTAGTTGCGGCTCTCCGGTGACGAAGGCATCGATACAGGGGCCCTCGCCGGTGGTGAATTGGAGCTCGTCGATCCGGGCAGCTTCGGAGTTCGTGGCGTACAGCAGATCCCGAGCATCGGCATCGTCGGTGAGGATGGCGACCGCGGCTCCATCCACGCCGGCGTCGGTCACACACCTCTTGCTGACTCGTGCAACCCCCTCCAGATGGTGTCCGTACATCGATGCGCTGAAGCTATCGGAGTCCGGGGCGTGGGCGCGTCGGGACTCTTCCGTATTTTCTTCCTCGGCCACGTTGCCTTGCCTCTCTGTGTCATTCGAACCGCCACACCGAATCAGCGCACCACGCGGAACTGTTTCATCGACCGGTCGGTGGCGTCCGGGATGTTCATGCCTGCTTCGATTCCCGACGTCAGGTAGTCGACGACACCGCTGCTGAGCTGCTCGCCGGGAACGACGGTCGGGATTCCCGGTGGGTAGGGCGTGAGTTGCTCGGCGGCGATGCGACCGGGAGCGGCCCGGGCGTCGACCATTTCGGTCTCGGCGAAGAAGGCATCTCGTGGCAGCATGAGCGACTCGAGCGACAGATCGTTCGGGTCGGGGAGATGAATCTTCGGTGGTGTGTCGAAAGACGGAGCCGCAGAACTCAACTCCTGCAGTGCGGTCAGTAGTCGGCCGGTGGTCTGCGCGTTGTCGGCGAACGACAGGGTGGCGAGGATGCGGCGGTGGTCGCTCATTCCGACGTCGAGGTGATGGTGTTCACGTAGCCAGTCGGCGCATTGGTAACCGCTGACTCCGCCGGCGGACACATCGATCAGCACTTGCAACCGGTCCAGGTCGGACGATGCCTCGGCTCCCAACAATTCGCTTTCGAGTACGGACATTCCATCGATGGCGTCGATATCGCGTCGTACCGATGTGGCGAGTTCGAGTGCATTGCCGAGCAATTCGTGCCCTCGCTCCACCATTTGCCGACGCCACCCGTCCATGGCCGCATAGATCAACACGTTGGGGCTGGTCGTCATCAACAGATCTGCGCAGAGGGCGACGTGCCGATCGTCCACCAGATCGCCTTGCAGGTGGTACACCGATCCCTGCTCGAACCCGGCACCCATCTTGTGCACACTCACCACACAGATGTCGGCACCGGCATCCATGGCCCACGTCGGCAGGTCCGGGTGGAACGGAAGGTGTGCACCCCATGCCTCGTCGACGATGAGGGGTTTGCCGCGCTCGTGGCAGATGTCCGCGATCGCGGAGATGTCTGCACAGGTGCCGTACGGGGTGGGGCTGACGATGAGCGCTCCTGCGGCGTCGGGATTCTCATCCCACGCCCGACGCACTTGTTCAGGAGACGGTGGGTGGGAGATGTGGTGCTCTGCATCCCATCTCGGTGAGATCCAGCGTGGTCGTACTCCACTGAACACCAGGCCGGCCACGATGGATTTGTGGCTGTCCCGTGCGACCAACAGGCCGCCGTCGCTGTTTCCGGCGACGGCCATCATCGCGGCCTTGACCGACAGCGAACTCCCGCAGGTGGAGAAGAACGCAGATCGTGCGCCGACGGCGTCGGCCATCAGTTCCTCGGCGCGAGTGAGGTATTCGTTGCGGGAACGACGGTCGTCCATCCCGCCGGACGCCAACAGATCCGACCGGAAGCTGTCGGCCTCGAGTACAGCCGTCACCCGTGGATCGATACCGACGCCTTGTCGATGGGCCGGTGGGGTGAAGCTGTAGCGGTCATCTCGGTGGTACGCGGCGATGCCGTCGAGTATCGGGGCCGACGACTGATCCATGGGTGCTCCCTTCGAGGCGGCGTGATTCACGGAGTCCGGTTGTGTTCCTCCCGCAATTTTCGACCTTGCTCGACGGCCTGTGCGTCTTTTTCGTCGTTCTTGTCCGAGACCCGGGTGTCTCGGGGCGGCAGTTGCAGGCGTTCTTCGGCGACGATTCCGGCCTGGAGTTGGCGGCCGCGTTCGAGTTCGGAGTCCAGTTCGGCACCGAACAGCAAGGCCAAGTTGGTGATCCACAGCCACAGCAAGAACACGATGGCTCCGGCAAGGGAGCCGTAGGTCTTGTTGTAGCTGGAGAAGTTGGCGACGTAGAAGCCGAACGCGACGGTGGCGAGAATCCATACGATGATGCCGACCGCGGCACCGGAACTGATCCATTTGAACTTGGGCTGCTGCACATTCGGTGTTGCGTAGTACAGAATCGCGACCGCGAGTACCACCACGATCAGGACCAGCGGCCAGCGTGCGATGTTCCAGATCGTCAGTGCGGTGTCGCCCAGTCCGACGGCGTCGCCCACAGCTTTGGCCACGGGGCCACTGATGGCCAGCATGACCGCGGCGAGCGCAATCAGGGTCAGGGCGATGAGCGTGACCAGAAGCATCACGGGGCGCAGCTTCCAGATGGGCCGTCCCTCGTCCACCTCGTACATGCGGTTCATCGCGCGGCCGAATGCGCCGACGTAGCCGGATGCAGACCACAGTGCGCCTGCGATACCGATGATCAACGCGAATCCGGCAGTGGGCGCTTGGACCAGCTGTTCGATGGTGGGACGCAACGTGTCGACAGCGGATTGCGGGCCGAGATCGCCGACGATCTGCAGCACGCCGTCGACCGTGGCCTGTCCCTGGCCGAACACACCCAGCAACGACACGATGGCCAGGATGGCGGGGAAGAGCGAGAGCACGGCGTAGTAGGTCAACGCGGCTGCTAGGTCGGTGCACTGATCCCGGGAGAACTCACGGGCAGTCTTCTTCAGAACATAGATCCACGACGGCTTGGTCAGATCGGCGGGTGAATCCGCTTTGCGCGGATCGTCCGGATCTGCCTCGGTGGGTGCGGGTGATGCTGCTGAATCGGCCATGGCGATCGCATACCCGGGGTTTTTCGGTGGAAACCGGGAAATGCGACCGCCATGACGGTCGTTCGATTCGGCCGTCAGTTCACTTCGTTGCGCTCGTGCTCGGTACGCGCGTCGAGGTCGCTGTCGTCGAGATGCTTCGGCGTCTTGGCGTGCTCTTTGTGGTCGGGGTGAGCTTCCTCGGTGGGGATCATGACGTCGTCGAGGGTCGGTTCGTTGTTTTCACTCATGGTGATTCGATGCCCGGGAGAATGGCGGCTCAAACTCCTGAGCCAGTGTGGTTTCGATCGATGTGCAGGGGGCACTTCGACTGTGGTCGATTTTCGGAGGTAGAGATGCGAACTGTAGTGATCGGCGCGACCGGCAATGTCGGCACCGCCCTGCTGCGAAGGCTCACCGACGAGCATCCGGGCAATTCCATTGTCGCCGTAGCGAGGCGTCCGCCGAGCCTCAATCCTTTTGCCGAGCAGGTCGACTGGGTTCCGCTGGATCTCACCGGCGAACACGCACCGTACGAGCTACGCGCGTTGTGCCGCGGCGCAGACGCAGTGGTTCATCTGGCCATCGCCTTCCAGCCGATGCGTGACCGCGATTATCTGCGAGCAGTCAATGTCGACGCAGTGCGCACGGTGGCAACTGCCTGTGCGGACGCCGGAGTTCCTCATCTGGTGCACATGTCTTCCGGCGGGGTGTACGCACCAGGGTCGTACGGCGAGAAGGTCGACGAGTCGTGGCCGAGAACGGGGGTGTCCTCGTCGACGTACAGCATGGACAAGGCCGCCGCCGAGGATGTGCTCGACGAGTTCGAGGCAGCGCATCCCGATGTCGCGGTCGCTCGAATCAGGCCGGGCCTGATCGGGCAGTACGAGTTCGGAAGTGCGCTGCTGCGTTACGCCCTGCCCGATCTCGTGCCGTCGGCAATCGTCGATCATCTTCCGATCCTGCCCATCGACAGGTCGTTCGCTGTTCCGGCCGCACACAGCGACGATGTCGCCGATGCCATCGTGCGAGTGCTGGATAGGCGTGCAACCGGGCCCTACAACCTCGGCGGCCCGACGCCCGTGCGAGCCCACGACGTGGCCGACGCGTTCGGTGCGCGCATCGTGCCCGTGCCCTCTCGGGTGTTGTCCGCTGCTGCGCGCCTCGGCTTCGAGACCCACGTGTCCGCAGTCCATCACGGTTGGGTCGATCTCGCGTTCGCCACCCCGATGTTGAACACCGACCGCGCTCGACGGGACCTGGACTGGGCTCCGCGAATCGATGGTCCGGACGTGGCCCGAGAGGTCATTCGGGGTATGCGCGACAACGCGGGTGCGTCCACCACGTCCCTGCGCTCGCGTACTGCGAAGGACCGCCTGCGAGCCTTCGGTCGACGGGGATTCATTTCTCGCGCGAAAAGGCCGTGAACACGACATGTCCGACGCCGGGGCAGGTGTAAATTCCCGCCCATGGCATGTCGAATCAGTGAACTCGTACTCGAAGGCCGCGATCCCGAGGCCTTGGCGACGTTCTGGTGTGAGGTGTTGGACTTCGTCGTATTGGACAGGGAGGGTGACGGTTCCGTCGAGATCGGTGCGCGCGACGGTTTCGGCGGCTCGCAGCCGACCATCATCTTCATCCCTAGCGAGAATCCCGAGCCGGCGAAACCTCGACTGCACATCGACGTCAATGCAACCGATCGAGATCAGGACGCCGAGCTCGAACGACTGCTCACCCTCGGCGCCAGACGAGTGGATATCGGCCAAACCGGCCAGGAATCGTGGCACGTGCTGGCGGATCCGGAAGGCAACGAATTCTGTTTGCTGCGTCCAAGACTCAGTCCTGTGTGACGGTACTGTCCTGGCGGTGATCGGCACCCGTCGACCGTCTGGACCAGTAGCTGGCCAGCAGCGATCCGGATACGTTGTGCCACACCGAGAAGATCGCCGCGGGGAGTGCTGCAGCGGGTGAGAAATGTACCGAGGCCAATGCCGCTGCCAAGCCGGAGTTCTGCATACCGACTTCGATGCTGATCGCGCGGCGGCTGGCCACATCGAGTCCGCATGCTCTGCCGATTCCGTAACCCACCGCGAGCCCGAGCGAGTTGTGCAGCACGACGGCAACGACGATGAGGGCACCGATCGACAGCAGGGTCGGCGCGCTGGCGGACACCACGAGGACAACCACAGCGGTGATTCCGGCGACCGAGATAAGCGGCAAGGCGTCGAGCATACGATCGATGATCTTCGGGAACAGAAGTCGCAGTACAACTCCCAGTACGACGGGTACCAGCACGATCTGCAGGATCGAGACGAACAATCCGCCTGCATCCACCGGCAGGTATTCGCCTGCGAGCCATAGAACCAGCAGTGGTGTGAGTATGGGCGCGAGGAGTGTGGACACCGACGTCATCGCCACCGACAGTGCGGTGTCACCCTTGGCCAGGTAGACCATCACGTTCGACGCCGTACCTCCGGGGGCGGAGCCAACCAGCACCATCCCGGCAGTGAGCGCAGCGGACAGACCCAGGACATTCGCAATTCCGAGACCGAGGAGCGGCATCGCGATGAACTGCGCTGCGACGCCGAGCAGCAGTGCCCATGGGCGGCGTGCCACCACGGCGAAGTCGGAGAGCCGCAACGTCATTCCCATGCCAAGCATGATGATCGACAACAACCACGGAACCGCGGGTGTCCCGCCGCTGAACGTGTCGGGGGTGATCAAGGCCAGAGCCCCCGCCGCGACGACGATCAGGGCAAACCATTTGCCGGTGAATTCGCTGACGGTCTTCAGCTGGGGCATGTGGAGACTCCAAAGGTGGTGGTCGAGGCGTCGGAAGTCTAGCCCGATTCTGTACTCGGACTGTTCCAGTAGCCGAAAAGCCTTGACCGGCCGGTGCTCACGTCGGATGGGCGATGGTCGTCGACAACTCCAGTAGATGTGTGCGGGTGAGCGCGTGAGCGCGGTGCTCTTCGCGTGCGGCGATTGCCTCGACGACGTCGGCGTGGGTGTCGTGGTCCGAGTCCTCTCCGAACGCGCCCTTGATCTTCAGCATGTCGATCATCGCGGTCCGTAACCGTGGAGTCATGGAGTCGAAGAGTTCGAGCAGGATGTCGTTGTGCGACGCGACCACGATGGCGCGGTGAAAAGCCATGTCCGCCTCCACCAGATCGACCGCGTCGGCGCGGGCGGTGTTGCGTAGCTCGAGTGAGCGACGGATGGCGTCGAGGTCGGTGGGGGTGCGTCGGGCTGCGGCGAGAGCTGCTGCCTCACCTTCGATGGCGAGGCGGGCCTCAAGGACGGCGGTGATGTGTGAGCGCTGGAGAACTTTGTCCCAGTCCGTCCGCGCCTCGTCGAGCGATTCGACAAAGACTCCGGATCCCTGCCGGGTGACGAGGATTCCGCGCCCCGCCAGTTGCCTGATGGCCTCGCGCATCGTCGATCGGCCGACGTCGAACATGGGGGCAAGGGTCGTTTCACCTGGCAGTTTGGTGCCGACCGGCCACTCACCGGACTGAATCTTGGCATGCAACAGTTCGGCGGCCTGATCGGCCAACGAGGTTCGGCGTATCGCGGTCACAGTGGAACAATACTCCTCAGCTTGTCTGAGGAGTGGTGCTACATTGCTCGTATGCGCACAGATTTCCCCACTCTGTCCACTCCCGCCGGACCCGTTCCCGCCGGCGCGCCCACCTGGAATCGGCAACGGCACTCCCAGATGCCGTCGCATCGTTACCGTGACGTCTACGCCAAGGTCGACATTCCGCTGACCCGGCGTCGCTGGCCGGAGCGACGGTTGACCGAGGCGCCGCTGTGGGTGCCGGTCGATCTGCGCGACGGCAACCAAGCGTTGCCCGAGCCGATGGATCCTGCCCGCAAAAAACAGTTCTTCGAGTTGATGGTTGCGATGGGCTACAAGGAAATCGAAGTCGGGTATCCCTCGGCATCGCAGACCGATTTCGATTTCGTGCGGCTGCTGGCACACACCGATCTGGCACCCGACGACGTCACCGTGGTCGTCTTCACCCCGGCTCGACGCGACCTGATCGAGCGAACCGTGGAGTCGATCCGCGGAATCACCAACGACGTCGTGATCCACATGTACACCGCCACGGCTCCTACGTGGCGCGAGGTCGTGCTCGGCCGGGAGGCCAACGAGCTTCGCTCACTGATACTTTCGGGCGCAGCCGACGTTCTCGAACTTGCCGGCGACCTGCCCAACGTGCGATTCGAGTTCTCACCCGAGGTCTTCAATCTCACCGAACCCGACTACGTCCTCGATGTCTGCGATGCGGTGACGACTCTGTGGGACGCGACGCAGCAGCGGCCGGTCATCCTGAATTTGCCTGCCACAGTGGAGGTCGCGACGCCGAATGTCTATGCGGACCAGATCGAGTACATGAACGACAACCTTGCGCGACGAGACAGCGTAATCCTGTCGGTGCATCCACACAACGACCGCGGGACCGGCATTGCCTGCGCCGAGCTGGCCGTCCTGGCCGGAGCGCAGCGGGTGGAGGGCTGCGTATTCGGCAACGGCGAGCGCACCGGAAACGTCGACATCGCTACTCTCGCACTGAATTTGCACGCGCAGGGTGTCGATCCCATGATCGACTTCTCCGACATCGATCAGATTCGACGCACCGTCGAATACTGCAACCAGCTCGAGATTCACCCGCGGCATCCGTATGTCGGCGACCTCGTACACACCGCCTTCAGCGGTACGCACCAGGACGCCATCAAGAAGGGTTTCGTCGAGCATCGCGCTCGGGCGCTGAGCGAAGGCCGTTCCGAGCGCGATATCGAATGGCGGGTGCCGTACTTGCCGATCGACCCCGACGACATCGGTCGATCGTACGACGCGGTCATTCGCGTCAATTCGGAATCGGGCAAGGGAGGAATCGCGTATCTCCTCGAAACCCACTACGGCATCGAACTTCCGCGTCGCCTGCAGATCGACCTCGCCCGGCACGTGCAGGCCCGCACGGATTCGATCGGTACCGAACTGTCGGCCGAGCAACTCTGGGACGTCTTTCAGGAGGTGTACATCGGTGTCGACGAACCCGACGTAACCCTGATCGGTTTCGACTCTCACGACGACGACGGGTCCGCCGACACCTGCATCACGTTGAAGATCGACGGCACGTCCTTCGAGTCTTCACACACGGGAGTCGGACCCGTCGAGGCACTCGTCGACGCGTTGTCTGCTCATGGCAGGCACGTGGACATCCTCGGTCTGACGCAGACGAGTGTGCGAGCCGGCAACGACAGTGATGCGGTGTCGATGCTCGAATATCGCACTGCCACTGGGTCTCGATGGGCGGCAGGGATCGATCGCTCCGTTCTGTCCTCCACCCTCGACGCAGTCCTTCGTGCCGCCGGCTCGGCGACCCAGCGGGACTACGTGCTCGGCAGTGATCGTCGTCCACCGCATGTCGGTGGCTGATCAGCGCAACATGTCGAGTATGCGGGGCAGGGCGTCGTCGACGGTTGCGGCAATGACGTCGTAATGAGTGGCACCGGGCACGGGCAGGTAGGTCACGTCGCGGATGCCCTGTGCCGCCAGTTCCGCAGCGAGGGCGGTCGTCAGAGCCGGCGGCACGACGGTATCGGCGAGCCCCTGCTCGATGGTCACCGGCCGGGTGTAACCGGTGGTCGGCACGGATAGGTAGTCGCCGATAGCCGAGGTCATGGCGGGGTCGGACAGCGGTCGAGACAGGAGTTGTTGTGGTGCAACACCACTGACCTTCTGTCGTATGTCGCTGATGCAATTGTCTTCTGCATGCGCCAGGTAGTCGCGCCCCAGTTCGCTGAGATAGCTGTTCACGTCGAGATCCGGCCGTGAATCCCTGAGCCCGTACAGGACGTAGATCAGGGTGGCTGTGATGTTGTCGAGAGGTGTGATCCGGGGAGTGGTGGGCGAGAGCAGCGGAAGGACGGCTTCGAGGTTCGACGACGGTGCGAACGACATCACCCCGCGAAAATCCGACCGTTCTCCGTAGTTGTCGGCGCGAGCCCCGGTGGTGAGTGCTGCTGCGCCGCCCTGAGAGTGTCCGGCGGCAACCCAGGTGCGCGACAGCTCGGGAAGTTCGTCTGCGGCAGCGCTGACGATGTCGGTGACGGCGTTCGCCTCCGAAATGCTGTTCAGGTAATGGTGGGCGTCGGTGGTTCCGAGTCCGATGTAGTCCGTCGAGACAACGGCTGTGCCGCTTCGTAGAAGTTGGGTGAGCAGGGGCTTGGACAGTTCGACGGCCATGGGGTCCTCTGCGGCCCCGTCGTCGAGTGCTGTGCTCATGGCGCATGAATCACCCACGCCGACGGTCCCTTTGGCCCACGACACGACCGGCCATCCTCCCGGTGGTGGTGTGCCGGAGGGGAGGTAGACCTGTCCGTGGGCAATCGCGGGACGGCCGTGCTCGTCGGTGGTTGTGTAGGACAGTGAGTAGCCCGCGGCGGCACCGTCGATCAGCCGGGGAAGTACATCGATGGACGTTGCCGGTGCCGCGCCGGCGATGGGCGTGAGAATGCCTGTGGCAGCGAGCAGTCCGGCAGCCAGCGTCGTAATTGCAGCGGATCGAGTCGTCATGTCTTCTTCTAGGTGCTCGGTGAGTGTTGCGGCGAGGCTGCCGGTCGAGGGGTGCCGAATGGAGTCAGCGCGTTTCGGTATTGATCGAGGCGATCAATGTGGCGGCGATGTCGGTGACTTTGATGTTGCGGTTCTGGGATTGTTCGGAGAGGAATGCGAAGGCTTCATCCGCGCCGATACCGCGCATCGCCATGATGATTCCTTTGGCCTGTTCGATCTGTGCACGGGTCTTCATCGCGGTCAGAAGCCCGTCGACTTCCTCTTCTGCAGTTCGAGCCCGTCGAGATACCATCACCGCGGTTTCGATCGAGCTGACGAACAGCCCCACCAGGGCCTCGTCTATATCGCTGAAGCCGTGCTGGTCGTAGCTGTAGATGTTCAGAGCCCCGAGGTGGCGGTCGTCGACCGTCAGAGGGGCCGACAGATAGCTCTCGACGCCGAGACCGGACACATTGTTCGCGAATCGTGGCCAGCGGTCTTCGACATCGCTGACCAGCAGCCGGACCATCTGTTGGGTGCGGGCCGACTCCAGGCACGGTCCCTCGTTGCTTCGGTATTGATCGGCGTCGACGTCGTTGACGCGGGGATCAGTGGATGCCACTGTCTCCGGCTGCTCGCCGTCCTCGTCGAGGAGTGTGATGCCTGCCAGATCCGCGGTGGTCAATGCCTGAACCACCTCTGTGCATGTGGCTTGCAGGATCACGGACAGATCCATCCGGGCCACCAACTTCGATCTCAAATTCTCGAGCGCCTGTGCGTACCCTGCGACTTCGGACGAGACGGCGGCTGCGGATGTGGACGCGGGCTCGGCGCTGCTGCCTCGCTCTACCGGTTCGGTTGTCATCACGCACCACTCACTTCCGTAGACCGACGCCACCGAAGGCGGTGACACACAGCGATACGCGGCGCGGGCTCGGCCGTTTCCTGCAATCTACGTTGATACAAACCCAGTGGCAATCCGGCAGCGACAACCTTCGCAACGGCGATGCGTCGAACAACGTACTCGGTCGCCCTGAGCTGCTGCAGAAGAACAAGACCGATCGGCCCGATTCTGGCAGAATCAACGATCATGCGTGCGGGCCCGTCACAACTCGGGTCGACGCTGCTCCCGCAACCGAAGGACGACGAACACATGACGTCACCGTGAACAAGCTATCGACGGTGGCACTGCTGATCCTGCTGGGTGCAGCCGGAACGTTCAACGGAATGTCGTTGACCTCCGACCCCACCGGGCGGTCACTGGGCTTGGATGTCGACATGCTCCCTGCGTGGCATACCTGGGACTACCGCATCTCCGGGCTGTTCGTGCTGATTTTTCTCGGACTCGGATCGTTGATCTCGGTTGCTGCTGTGCTCGTCGATGCATACGACGCTCCGACGTGTGTCGTGTTCGTGGGGTTGGTGACCATCGGGTGGGTGGTGTGGCAGATCCTCGTACTCGATATCGACGCGCCCCGCGCCCAAATCCCCCTCACCCTGTTGGGGGTCGCGTTGACCATCCTCGCGATCGGCCAATTCCGCGCGCGTGCCCGCGACCGCAGCCGGCAGTAGTTACACGCCGACTGATCCGAGGAGCGCGTCTCCCGGATCGACGACCGCCACGACGGCAGCGACGAAGAGCAGCGCCATCCCGATCGTCATCACCGCGCCGAGTGAACCGAGGGTGACGAACATTCGACGGTGAGCAGCGGCTGTCGTGTCCGTCGCCGCGTACCGACGGAACGCGATCACGGTTGCGGGACCGACAACGGCGATCACCACACCCGTCGCGAGGACCACCGCCCAGTTGTAGTGCTCGACCTGCGTGAGCAGCTCGAGCAGAGGCGGCCTCGTATCTCCGCTCCGCACACCGCTTTCGATCAGTGACTGCGCCGTCTTCCCGTCCGCGGTGTCGTCGGAGAGCATCGGAAGCAGGGCGACGACGGGAGCGACCGTCGACTGGATGTTGATCACGGCCACGAACACCGAAAACAGTGACAGCACGGTCGAAGTACCCGCAGCGATCACGTAGCCCATGCCGGCAGTCAGGGATCGCCTCCACAGCGTCGCCGCCAGCAGGCCCAGAACAGCGGTCAGCAGTACCGAGATGACGATCTTGATGGCGTGCCACGCGAACCAGTAGTCCACCATCTCCGCCAACCCGGGAGGAAAGGTGCGAACACCGCTGCCCCAGTACTCGACCAATTCACGGCCGAGCAGCTCGCCCATGGTGGACTGATCCTGGAACTGGGGATAACTTCCGCGCAGCAGAGCGGCCGGTCCGATAACGAACGCGGCTACCAATAATGCCCCTGCACATGCCAACAGAACGATCGACAAGCGGTCGCGTGGGATGGACTTACTCATCGGACGGCTCCTTTCCGCACGAGAGTCAATCACCGAGAGCTCGGGTGCACATCCCTCTGTAGGACTAGATCGCAATCAGCAGGCACCGATTGTCCCGAACTTCACCGAAACGACGGCCCGTGGTTCATACTTTCGCTATGGTCAATGTAAGTGTGACGACGGGTAACGTCATTGCTCAGTCGGAAAGCGGAGGCGCGGCGCTGGACCAGGTCTTCGGTATGACGGCAGCCGCGGCCGTCGTGTCGTTGTTTCTGCTGTACCTGGCATTCATGCACCGCACTCGCCGCATCACGTGGTTGGCGAGGCTGGCGGACTACGCGGGATCGAAGCTGAACCTGCCCGGCTGGGCTGCGTTGCCTCTGGTCCTGTTCGTCTCGACGATCCTGACGGCATTCTTCGGGTTCATCTGGGACGTCAGCCTGCACATCGGACGAGGGCGCGACGAGGGACCACTGGCCAACCCGGCCCACTACTTCATCCTGGTCGGCTTGTTCTTCCTGTTCATCGCGGGCGCGCTGGCGATCATCCTGCCGCTCGACGAGAAGCCTGGTCGCGCGGCCGTCAAGATCACCCGCACCTGGTACGCGCCCACGGGCGGTCTGCTGATCGCGGGCAGTGGTTTGTATGCGCTCATCGGTTTTCCGTTGGACGACATCTGGCACCGCATCTTCGGCCAGGACGTCACGCTGTGGGGGCCGACGCACCTGATGCTGATCGGCGGTGCCGGACTGTCTCTCATCGGCGTCCTGCTGCTCGAGCACGAAGGCAGACTGGCGCTCGCCGCAGCACGGCAGACCTCCCCCGACGAGGTGGACGAAACTGCGCAGGGCCCCAGACGCTCGGTGTTGTCCTGGATTCTCAAAGCCAGCGCCTTCGGTGGTCTCCTCATCGGACTGTCGGTGTTTCAGATCGAATTCGACTTCGGAGTCGAGCAGTTCCGGTTGGTGTTCCAACCGATGCTCATCGTCGGTGCCGGAGCGTTCGCACTCGTCGCCGCACGACTTGTCGTGGGACGGGGCGCGACTCTGTTCGTCGTCGCATTTGCCGCGGTCATTCGTGAGCTGACGGCATTTGTCGTCGGTCCAGTTCTGGGTGAACCGCACAACGTCTTTGCGCTGTTCCTCGGGATCGCGGTGGTGGTCGAACTCGTCGGTCTCACTCCGCTCGTGGTGCACAGACTTCGATTCGGAATGCTCGCTGGATTCGCTGCCGCAACCGTGGGCCTGTGGCTCGAATCGTTGTGGATCGATGCGGTATTCGTCTATCCGTGGCCGACGTCGATGTGGGTCGAGGCGCTTGCGATGGCAATACCCGTCGGCGTCATGTGTGGGCTGACGGCGGGACTGTTCGCGCAACTGCTCAGCGGTGACGGGCTGCCGGCACCTGCCGTCCGGCGCACGATCGTCGTCGCGTTGGTACTCGTACTCGGCGGCGCGACAGCCAACGGTTTGATGATCGATGTACCGGAAAATGCAACGGCGACGGTCACTCTCGCCGATGCTGCGCCGCAGGACGGTGGCCGCATGGTGACGGCGACGGTCCGTCTCGATCCGGCCGATCTGGTGTCCGACGACCCCGAGTGGGTGGCGATCCTGGCATGGCAGGGAGCCGGCGATACTCTGCGTGGTCTGGTCGTCGATCGTCTCGAACGGACAGGGCCCGGCATGTACCAGTCGACCCGTCCGGTACCGGCGCACGGAACGTGGAAGACGTTCCTGCGTATCCAGGACGGTCGAAGGTTGACCGGAACGCCGATCTTCATGGCGGCCGATCCCGGCATCGGCGCATCCGAGGTCTCGGCCGACGCCCAGTTCACACGGCAGCTGCAGAGCGAGACCGCTCTGCTGCAGCGTGAGCGGAGCTTCGATCACCCGGCGTGGCTGTTCGGTGCCGCATCGCTGGTTGTGCTCGTCTGCACTCTGGCATTGATCTGGGCACTGTCGTGGGGCGCAGTGCGCATCAGTACCGAGACCCCGGGAGCATCGGTGTCACGCAGGACGCTGGATTCGAGCTCCGTATGACGGCAGCATCCGACGTCGTCTATCTCGCCGATCATTCTGTGGTGCTGGCCATTCCGGCGGTCGCGCCTGCGTTGATCATCGTGGCCGCGGTGCTGTACGTCGTCAGGAAAGATCGCCGGGCGGAGCGCGCAGAGAAACTCGAACAAGAAGGAGAGCCCTGACATGGGACTGTCGCCACTGCGGGCAGCGGTCATCGGATGTGCAACAGTGGCGTTGGTGGCCGGCTGCGGATCGTCGTCCGGCGGTACCTCGCCCACCACAGCAGAACCGGTGACCAGCACCGATTCCACCCCGTCGGTCTCCGCGCAGCTCGATACCCTGCGGATGAATGTCTCGATCGTCGGCGACACGGTCGAACCGACCAATCAACGCCTCGACGCCTCTGTGGGGCAATTGATTTCGATGTCGATCAGCAGTGATACCACCGACGAACTGCACGTGCATTCGGTTCCCGAGCACACCTTCGAGATCGAGCCAGGCAAAGATCAGGTGTTCACGTTCACCGTCGATGTACCCGGACAGGTGGATATCGAACTGCACCACAGCGATCGCACTGTCGCCACGCTCGTCGTTCGTCCGTGATTCTCGCCCACGGCCTCGGCGGGTCGACCGATCTGCCGATTCCTGTCACCTACGCCCTGATCGGAGGGGCGTGGGCGCTGGCGGCGTCGTTCGTGCTGCTGTTGTTCGCATGGCGTCGCCCCAGACTCGACCCCACGCGTGTCGTCGTGGCGTTGCCGCGGATGACGGTGGTGGCTGATTCGGCGATCGTCCGGGGACTCGTCGGGACCTTGTCGGTGCTGCTGGCGGGCACTGTCTCCGCAGCATCGGTGTGGGGGCCACAGGATTCCAGCAACGCGTTGCTCGGCACCTTCTACGTTCTGGTGTGGGTGGGCATCGTTCCGGCGTCGCTGGCGTTCGGACCGTTCTGGCGAATCGTGTCTCCGATGCGGGCACTACACCGCGTCGTGTGCGGACTGTTGCGTCGTCCGACGTCGTCGGCGATAGTCGCCTACCGTCGCGAATGGGGCTGCGTACCAGCAGTTGTCGGACTCTTCGCATTCGTCTGGCTCGAACTGGCTTCACCCGACTCGGGTTCGGTGTCGGCTGTTCGTCTGTGGTGCGCGGTGTATGTCATGTCGATGGCGGTCGGTGCGGCGATCTTCGGCGACGAATGGTTCTCTCGTGCAGATCCTTTCGAGGTGTACAGCGACACGGTATCTCGGTTGTCTCCACTCACCCGAGATGCCGCGTCCGGCCTGCTGGCGCTGCGGTCTCCGCTGGACGGTGCGGTGAGCCTGCCGGTGCAGCGGGGCACGGTGGCAGTCCTCGCCGTTCTGCTCGGGTCCACCGCTTTCGACAGCATCGGGCAGATACCGGCGTGGCGTTCGTTGGTCGACGAATCCGCTCTCGGATCGGTGCCGACCAGAACCCTCGGGTTGATTGCCGTGATCTGCGTTGTCGGAGCGGCGTTCTGGTCTGCGGCCCGTGCCACCGGGGGAGTGACGCGTGTTCGCCGTGTCGCGCTACCTGGCCTGCTCGCCCATTCCCTGATCCCGATCGTGGTGGGTTACATGACGGCTCACTACCTCACGTACTTCGTCGAAAATGGCCAACAGACAATCATTTCGCTATCGGATCCATTGGGCAACGGTGCGAATGTACTGGGGCTGCGGGATGCATCGGTTTCCTACGTCCTGTCCAACCACCCGTCGGTCGTCGCCGGCATCGCCGTCCTGGCGGTCGTGGTGGGGCACCTGGTGGGTATCACCCTCGCCCACGACGCCTCGCTGCGAACACTGCCGAAAGAGCACGCGGCTACCGGACAGCTCGCCATGATGGTCGTAATGGTGCTCTACACATTCGGTGGATTGTTCCTGCTGTTCGGTGCGTGATCGGTCCGCTCGCGAATTTAGGATTGTCCGAAATTCGGAACAATGACGGGGCAGGAACGCTACTCTTCCTGCACGATGTGCACTGTGGACCGCCCGATACCCAAGCGAGAGAAGCGGGTGCGCCCTCCCGGAAAAGTCCTGGCCGCTATCACTTTCCTGTTGTGCGCGGCGGCGTTGTTCGGGTCGATGAACTACTGGCCTGTTGCCGGGCGAGTCTTCAACCTGCTCAATTTCGTTGTCTTCGTTGCAGTTGCGCTGATCCTTCTCGTCGTGGGCATCGTCTGGTGGTACAAGACTGTGAAGTACCTACGGTCAGGGCAGCCGTGGTCGCGGATGATTGCCGTGGCACCGGTCATCGTCGTGATCGGACTGGTTCTGGCGCTCACCATTCCGGAGCCATCGTTCGAGCGGTCGAAGCCGAAGTTCGACGCGTTCGTCGCTACCCTTCCGGCCACCGGACCTGTGAATGTGGACAACGTGTCGATCGACGCGTTCGATCTCACCAGGGTCAGCCGCGGGTTGAACGAATCTGCGATCTATTTCGTCGACGCGGATACCGTGTTCTTCAGCTACATTTCCGGCTGGATCTACTCTCCCGACGGTCCGCCGCAACCACGATCATCGAGCGAAGAGCTCGACTACACCAGCCTGGGCGGGCCCTGGTACAGGTTTTCACTCACCTTCGACTTCTGACCTGTGAGGGGTCTGCGTTCTAGTCCGCCCGCGGCGGACCCTGACAATCGTCACCGCTGCCAACACCAACCCTGCGAGTGTCATGAAGTCGGACTCGGTGAGACCCCGTTCTGCATCGACCACGTACAACGTCCTGCCTTCGATGGGGGCGTTGAAGAACAGCCACAGCACCGAGACGACACTCAGCGATATCGCCGCGGGCCACGACGGCCTGGCCAGAGACCATGCTGCTGAGGCGAACACGGCGTTCATCAGAACGAGGGCATGGAACGGATCGATAGATGGCACCGGTACATCATGACGGAGTGCGTGACGGACGACGACATCCTGAGCTCAGCGTTCACCGCGACAGAAAACCCGCGCTTCGGGATCTGCCGAGGGGTCGGGCGTCAAGTCGGCACAGTCCTTCATGACGGGCAGGCCCTGGTAGTCGGCCAGTTGCGGACATACGTATGCCAGTGCCGAATAGACGAGAAGATCGAACTGAGCCACCTGATCGCTAGGCATCGACGGGGCCGCACGGTCGTTCGGATGCAGTTGTTCCCACATCTGGCGAACTCCGGAACCGGCGATCGAGTTGCACGTTGCTCGTCCGTACTGTGCAACCTGGCCTCGGAGGGCGCGGAACTCGATTCCCGAGTGCAGCTGCCCGTCGTTGATCGGCAAGCCGCACACTGCATTCGAGAAGGCTGCGTCTGCGCCGCTCGGAACTTCGTCGTTCGGCCCCTGCCGCCATTCCGCGCTCTTGTCCTGGGCGATCTGTGCAGGTAATGGGAACGATTGATCCGGGTAGGCGGCACGCTGGTCGTCGAACACGGTCTGCCAGTACGTGACGTAGTCGTCCTCGGTGATGTTCGGCTGGTCGGAGTCCACACAAACGGCGGTTTCGTCGACGGGGGCGTTTGTAGGAGCGGTCGTGTAATAGCGCTCGGACGTCGGCGACGCGGTGCTAGGCGGGTCCTCGGCCGGGGTGCCGCATGCGGTTGCGACGAACAGCGCCGCGATCAGGGCGATCGACCACCTCATGTCGGCAAACCCTAACAGGGAGTAGCGCTTCCCATGCTTTGAACGTCTGGCGCTGAGCCGACCTGCGGCCAATCGGGGTGGAGGGGCGAGTGCGTCAGCTATAGCTCGCGGTCATCAGACGGTAGATGTCAGCCCAGAGCATTCAGCAGCACTGCATCCAGTTTCCCGGCCGGCAGCATCGGCAACATATGGTGGCTGCAGCCGGGCAGGACGACGGTGTGTGCGTTCGGAAGAACTTCCCCAACAGCGTGCGCGATACGAGAACTGTTGTGCACCTTGCTCTCACCGGCAAAGACGACGGTTACGTCCGCGGACAGCGTCGCCCATCGATCTTTCTTAGGACGGCGCGGAACTACTGGTCTGCTCGACGGGAAGTCGGTGCCTCGCTCGGTGAGGTCGAGCCAGTCTGCGTCTATCGGAGCATTCTGCGTTTCCCACCGGATCAGAGAACGCATTCGCGTGCGAGTCGGTCGCACCAGAATGGGCACCGCGTGCAGAAGATATGCCAGTCGCATGCCGGCGAAGCACGATGGTGGATCCAGTAAAACAAGTCTGCCGACGCGCTTGGGCCGGTGCAGCGCATAGTCGAGCGCCACCTTCGCCCCGTACCCATGTCCGATTACCGAAGTCCGTGTGACTTCCAGCGTGTCGAGTATTTGATCGAGCCAGGACATCAGGTCATCGACTGCCCGGATCGGCTTCTCGCCGACCACGCTCCGTCCGGGCTCACCCATAGGGTCGATTGCGAAGACCCGATTGCCCCGGGCCAGGGCTGCGATGTTGGCGAACCAGACAGTAGAGGTTGCTCCGCCACCGGGCAGGAGCACCACTGGAGTTCCCCCGGCGGGTCCGGAAGCGTTGATTCGGGTTGTGCCGTATTCGGATTCGACATCGATGGTGTCAGTGAGAACCGGCCACTTGGCCAGCACGCGGTCGTAGGCCGAGAAGAATGCCTCGGCTGCTGGGCTACGACTGAACTGATTCACTGATCTCCCTAATATCTCGACAATCGAGATATTAGATCATCGTGATACTTTCGGGCAACGCGTTCATCAGAACGAGGCATGGAACGGATCGATAGATGGCACCGGTACATCATGACCGAAGGCGGACGGTCAGGCCCTAGTCTGGCTACGTGCACAACGAGGATCGGAGCGAAACCAACCGACATCTTCTGGACTCGCTTCTATCGGTGGTCGCCCTTGTCGTCGGAGGTGCCCTGGGTTTCGTGGGTGCCGTGTGGGCACTGAGAGTGGCACCGGATCTTCCTGGAATCTTCGCCGTTCCGGTGAGCGATCGGGGCGCGAGCGCGCCTGACGTACCTCTTACGTATTGGCTGACCTGGTTGCTTCCGCCGATCGCCGTGTACGGCTGCTACGGACTGATCGTGTGGGCTGCGCGCCCGTCGATTTGGGTGAGCGTGTGTGCCGTTGGATCTTTCACAGCCGTCTACGGGCCAGTGGCCCTCTTGTGGATCTCCCTGGATGTGGGCGGTTTTTCGCCGAGTTGAACCAGGAAGGTGAATTCATGGCAGAAGACACCACGCGGGTGACGCGGCGTCGGCCGGGGATCGGCACCGCTCTGGCGACGGTTGTCTTTCTCGCACTTCTCGCAGGGAACCGATTCGAGTGGTGGGACTATCGCTCACCGTGGAATCTGTTCCTCGACTTGGTGATCGTGTGGATGGCAGTGGCTGGCCTCATTGTCGTCGGTGTCGTGTGGATCTACCGGCTGCACCGTTATCGGACCTCTACTGGGCGTTGGCCGTGGCAGAGTGTGGCCGCCCCGCTGGTGGTTCTGGCTGCCGCTGTGGCATTCATTGCAATCGAAAGGCCGGTCGAACGGGACTTCGACCGCGCCAGACCCGAGATGGAAAGCCTCGCGGAAACCATGCTCGACAAGCACATCCAGCGCATCGGCTCGATCCGGATCAGTGGCGTTTCGTTGTCTCACGTACGCGTCGAATCTGACAACTGTGTGTCTTTCGTGGATAGCAAACGCAGCAACACGCTGTCGCGGTCCGGCTGGCTCTACACCGCTCGATGCGCACGGGACCCGCGGCACTACGGCCCATTGGTGCAGTTGGCGCCCAATTGGATGACCTACTCGGAGCGTGGAACGTGATTCCCCATGTCCAGGATGCGCGTCATTTCGCGCTGCGTGCTCTGTTGATGACACAGCTCGTGAACCAAATAGGGCGTGTTACCTACTGGCTCAACGATCCTGGCCTACCGATCAACATCGGCTGATGACGGAGCTGGTACTCGGCGAGCCTCTCGTTGCCATGGTCCGCCGGCGTCGATCCGACGGGTTTCGAACACGATTCTCAGAACGCCGGCCCAAATCAGCGCTGATCCGATCAGATGCAACACGATCAGCATTTCGGGCTGCACACCGAGGGATTGCAGCACCCCGATTGCGCCCTGCGCGACGATCAGGCCAACCAACACGCCGGCCGACCGAGTGAGTCTGCGAGCGCCCGCAGAACGAGCATGCAGAATCATCGCTACTGCCACGACGGCGAGGACGAGGGCGACGGTGCCGTGCACCAGAGTCATGACGGTCCAGTCCAACGGAATGCGGTGCACATCGGCGGAGTCGCCAGCATGTACACCTGTGCCAGTCACCACGGTGCCGATGAGGATGAGCGAGGCGGCAACCACAAGTAGGAGCATCCCGTGCAACCGAAGACGGCCGGTGGCAGTCACAACAGTTACGTCGTGCGATTCGATGAGATCGAAGGTTCGTGTCGCTACCGTCAGCAACAGCATGGCGGCGATGAAGTGAGCTGCAACCATGTACGGGCTCAGACGAGCGAGCACGGTGATACCTCCGACGATCGCGTTGAGAATCACGATCCAGAACTGCCACCATGCCGTAGTCAGTACGTCGCAGCGCGGCGGTTGCTGGCACCGCGCTACTAGGATCACGAGACCAACAGTGGCGCATAGCACCCAGGTCAGCAGTCTGTTGACGAATTCGATGACGCCATGGATCCCCATCTCTGCTGTGGGACCGAGTGAACCGTCTGTGCACGAGGGCCAAGTTGGGCACCCCAGCCCGGAGCCCGTCACCCGGACGAACGCACCCCCCGCCACTACGAGGATGGTCATCACGATCGATGCGATTGCGGCACGGCGCATTGCGGTCGGCCCTAGGCTTATTCGGGCCGCCGCCAAGCTCAATGGTGTTTGCACTCGTTCACTTCCGATGGGTGGCGTAAGCGGTCGTGTTGCAGCCGCTCGAACCTATCGCAGCTCCCAAGTGGATGGCTCATCCCGATGAAGGAAGTCTGCCAGGCTGAGGGGACCGCACCGGCCGTCGCGCCAGTAGTGTCGACGTTCGTGACGATCAACCCTGGAGTCGGTGGTGCGTCGGCGCGAGGTCGGCTACGAGACCTTCCGTCGGTGGTCAAGCTCGTGTTGGCATCGATGGTGTTGTTCAATGTCGGCTTCTACCTGGTGGTTCCGTTTCTCGCGGTGCATCTGTCGGAGGAGCTCGGATTCGCGAGTTGGATCGTCGGGCTCGTGTTGGGTCTGCGCACGTTCAGTCAGCAGGGCATGTTCTTTCTCGGCGGCAGTATTGCCGATCGCTTCGGTCGTCGACCGGTCATTCTGTGGGGCATAGCAATACGCATCGTCGGGTTCGTTGTGCTGGCGCTTGCGAGCAGCCTCCCCGCTGTGATCGTCGGGATTCTGCTGATCGGTTTCGCCGCAGCATTGTTCGCGCCCGCGGTGGAATCGGCCAACGCCGATATCGGTCGACAGCTCGAAGACTTGGGCGTCATCAAGCGCACCGAACTGTTCGGTTATGAGCAGATGAGCAGTCGGCTCGGCACCGTGCTCGGGCCCGCGTTGGGGGCGGTGCTCCTGGTGTTCCCGTTCTCGGCGTCCGCCGCCGTGGCCGCAATCTTGTTCGCCGGCATGTGGTTCGGGTTCTACTTCCTGTTCCCCAGGACAATCGAAACCGGCAGTGTCGTCGGTACTTCCATCACCCGGGTCTGGCGTGTGGTGTTGGGCAATCGACGCTACGTCGTGCTGGCCACGCTGTGCAGCGCACAGTTCGTCGCGCTCGCTCAGCTGTATCTGATGCTGCCCGAGCAACTCTCACTACGTATCGGCTCGCAGGATCTGCTCGGCTGGTTCTACGTCGGGGCAGCGGTACTGGTGATCGTCGGTCAGCGGCCGATGGTGGCAGTCGCCGCACGGATGGGATCGCGGGCCGCGACAACCATCGGCTTGGCCGTCATGGCGGCATCGTTCGTGATTCCGGCGGTAGGACCAGGCACCGTCACCGACTCGGTGTGGCCGTACGCACAGATTGCAGCGTGGATCGCGCTACTGCATCTGGGGCAGATGTTGATGGTGCCGTCGATGCGAGACACACTGGCCCGAATTGCCGGAGAACGTTATCTCGGAGCACATTTCGGACTGCTCAACACCATCGGTGGATGTCTGTCGCTGATCGGCACGATCGGCGTGGGGTATCTCTACGATCGCCTCGACGACGGCAGCGTTGCAGCGGCGACCCCATGGTTGGTGGTCGCCGGCTGCATCGCCGCGCCTGCCGTCGTGCTCGGTGTGTGGTCGTCGATGTCCGACGCTATCTGGCCGCGTCGACAGCCTTGATGTCGTCGATGAACGCAGACAGCACAAACGGGATGGTCAGCGGATTCGGCATCGACACTGCGTCGGAGACAATCGGATCCAGCGCGATCAATCCACCGTTGCGCACGACGCCCAGATTGGTGAATGTCTCCTGCGATTCCATGGACTCGCGGTGGAGTTCGTAATTGTCGAAGAAGAGGTAGTCGCAGTCGAGCAAGCTGTAGCTTTCCGCCGACAGTTCGGTGTTCAGCTTGCCTTCGAATTGGGACGCCAATGCGGCGGGTGCCTCGAAGCCGAGTGCGGTCAACAGCTGGGCCCGCGCCGAGTCGGGACTGAACGCCCGTAGCTTGCCGTCACTCCACCTGATGACCAATGCAGCCGTCTTGCCGACGAACTGCGGATTGTCGGTTCGAGCCTGCGCCACAAGGGCTTCGACGCGGTCGACCTCGGCCTGAGCGGCACTCGGCAAACCCACGGAGCGTCCGATTCTGGTGGTCACCTCCTGCCACGGCAGCACCCAATCGGTCTGACCCGCAGCGTGCAGCACTGTCGGTGCAATCGCACTGAGCTTCGCGTAGACGTTTTCGTCGATGGCGTTGTTGACGGCGATGATCAGATCGGGGGCGGCGGCCGCGATGGTCTCCACATCGAACTCGGTTGTCGCATTCGCCAGTGCTACCGGTTCGTCACCCTTGACGGTCGGTTCGGCCCAGATGCCGATGCCGTCGTCGGTCGAGCCCTTCCACACCGGCACCAGTACGGGCGTCAAACCCAACGAGAGCAGGACGTCGGAGTCGCCGATGCCCACCGCGGCGATACGAGTGGGAGCGGCCTGGATGGTCGTCGAACCGAGCTTGTGCTCGATCGTCACAGGGAACGCGCCGCTCTCGACGTTCGCCGCCGAACTGGAGCCATCCGAACGTTCCGCCGAGCCGTTGGCGCAGCCGGCAACAACGAGACCGGCGACCGACACGAACGTCATCGACAACGCAGTCCGCCGATTCACCACGGGATTCATCGAGTCTCCTTCGAGCGTAGTTTGGATGCCCTAATCTAAACCACCCTCGCCCGATTGTGCTGTCCTACGTTCTGCGGTCGATACCTTCTCGAATGGCTACGGAACGTAGAACGTCGCGAACCCCGGCACGGTGGTTGCGGAAGTCGGTAGTCCGACGAGTACCACTTGCCCTGGCCCGCTGTACACAATTGCCTCGTGCGGGGATCCGAAGAGGGCGTCGGACAATCGGGCGTTGCCACTGGCCCCGGTAGTCAGGTTCACCCAGCGCACGTCGGAAATGAGGTAGCACCCGGTGTTCGCGTTCGGGACGTCCGTGACCTTGGCGATCCCGGGTTGCTCGCCGACCACCACGGCACAATTGCTCGGGGGTGAATCGACACTGCCCCTGGGGTTTCCGTAGGGCGCTGGGTTGAATTGAAACGGGATCGTCACCTCCGCGGACGCCACTGCAGTTGACGTGAACGCCGCACCGACCATCACCGCACCGCACACTGCAAGCCGCTGAACGAGTCTTGCCATGACAACCTCCACTGGTTTCGGAATCCGGCGATGGCCCCATCCTCTCTCCTATTCGAGGCGAGATGGTGGCAAACGAGCTATCGAGACGCCATCGACACTGGGTACGGGAGAGGGTCAGGTGTACGGTCCGGTGATGCAGGACGACATCGAAAGACGCGTAGCCGACGCCACTCTCGTGATCGTCGGCGAGAGTCTGTCGTCGATGACGGAAATCCTCAGGGGCCTGGGTGACGAGCTGGCCAACACCACACCGGATCTGCCGGGTGCCAACAGTCCGTACGCCATCGTCTTCCACTGTGTCGCCGTGATCGAGCACTGGGGAGGCTCGGTGATCGCCGGCCTGAAACTTCCGCGGGACCGCGCCACCGAATTCACGGCCACCGGCCGGGTAGATGACCTGATCACACGGGTCGACGACGTTCGTACGCGTCTGCCCGAGTGGGTGGATATGGCATTGCGCGAAGGGATTCGTGATCGGACCGTCATGGGTTCCACGCGCCCGGAACTTGCAACCGCCACCCCGGAATGGGTGTTGACACACCTGGTGCGCGAGCTGTCCCAACACCTCGGCCAGCTCGAGCTCACACGCGACGTCCTTCGCCGGGCGTGACAACTGCCGACGTTTCTGTTGTCCGCGTTCTCGATGAACGAAGGTACGAATCATCACGTCCTCTGCCGCCGGAGCCCGGGGGAGTGCCACATGGGGGGGTCGCCCACTGCAACGGCGACCGTTGTCGTTGTGGCTATGCGAATCTTGGTGTGAAGTAGGTGCGATGAAGAGTCGGTGGTCGGCAGTGTCCAGCCTCGGTGCCGTGCTGGTGCTCCTGGCGTTGGTGCTCGCAGGGTGCACACACAGCGGCACCGCTGGCGAGTCGGTTGAAACGGTCGATCGGCAGGACCCGGCAGCGGTGGTCCGAGGTTGGGTCGATGCGGTCAACGCCGGCGATTCGTCGACGGGTGAGTCCTTGGTCGCGGACGAGGGGTGGCAGGGGATGCAGGGCTGGTTCAACGCACCTCGGGCACACCTGGACAACCTCGAGATCGTCAGAGTTACCGAGGAAGACCCGACCCCGGGTACAGCCGCCGAAGGCTATCGATTCGAGGCCTGGGTGTCGGTGCGCTTCGATCTCACCGGCGGCGACGGGTCCATGCACGAAGGGGCAACAACCTGGGGATACATCCTCGCACGGCAGGAATCGTCGGATCCGTGGTCGATCGTGAGCAACGGCATGTAGCACCCCTGCACCCGCAGCCACCTGACCATTCATCGCCAGCGCGGAAACGCGCTCGGCGACAAGTGATCACGACCGCACGTGCAAGGCGAAACTCGACTGCCCGGGTTCTTCGAGGCCCTCTTTGAGACGAAGGGACGGCATCTCGTAATCGCCGAAGTTCTGCTTCCTGAACGCTATCGGTTCGGTCGTCTCGAGTTCGAGTAGTCGCCGTTCCCAGTTCTTCGCCGCAATTGCGTACTCCTCGGCCGTCAATCGATCGGATCCGTGGACGACGAACGGAGGTAGAACGTCGATTCCCGGGTAGTAGAGGATGCCGTGGTGAATGGGGAACAACAGGTCGTCGATCGGGCCGTTGATGCCTCGATCCGAGTAGTGGGCTTCAGGGCCGCCCACGGTGACCGACAGCAGTGCTCTCTTGCCGGCGAGGGTTCCTTCGCCGTAGCGCTCACCGTACTTGGTGTCGCTGTGTTCGCCGACGCCATAAGCGAAGTGGTAGGTGAACACTCGATCGACCCACCCCTTCAGGATCGCGGGCATCGAGTACCACCACAGCGGGAACTGGAAGATGATGGTGTCGGCCCACAACAGCTTTTCCTGCTCGGTGCGGACATCGGACGTGAGAGTGCCGGTGTCGAAAGCCCGTCCGGAATCTGCAGCCACCCGCAGTGGCGAGGACGCGGCAGGGCCGTAGTCCGAGGCGTCGAGTGCAGCTTTCCACTTCGATCCGTACAGATCGGTCACCTGCACTTCGTGGCCTGCGGCTTCCAACGTGGTGACGGCCAGATCTTTGAGGGAGTGGTTGAGCGACTGTGGTTCTGGGTGGGCATAGACGATGAGCGTCTTCACGGGTGCTCCCTGTTGTCGAGTTGTGTTCGAGTGACGCCTTCACCCTGTCTCGTTCTGCCCGTCTCGTTCAGGGGCGCGATGTCCTGTGGTCGGTGTTCCTGGTATCGGCGGTACCACTCTCGACCGACGAATACGGGGGATACTTCAGGTGTGGACGATTTGGCGAACTTCTTGAGAATTCGGCGGTCCCGTGTCGATCCGGCGTCGGTCGGAATTCCCGTCGACCGGTATCGCCGCGTCGACGGGCTGCGGCGCGAGGAGGTCGCTCACCTGTCGGGTGTCAGCATCGATTACTACGTTCGTCTCGAACAGGGCCGTGCCACACAGCCGTCCGAGCAGATTCTCGATGCTCTGGCGCGGGTGTTCGCTTTGGACGACACCGAACGGGCGCACCTGGATCGGCTTGCCCGTCGACGTCGTCGACCTGCGAAGACCCCGAAGGGGCGCGTGCGCCCCGAACTTCTACGCGTGCTCGATCTGGTCGAGGGAGCGCCTGCGTTCATCATGGATCACCGTATGAATGTGCTTGCGGGCAACCGACTTGCGCGGGTGCTGTACGGCCAGCCGATCCCGGGGTTGAACACTGCGCGACACATCTTTCTCGAAGAGACCGAGCGGGGGCTGTACGACGACTGGAACACCTGCACCATGGATGTCGTCGGTCATCTTCGGCTTGCTGCGGGACAATATCCGGACGATCCCCAGTTGGCGTCGCTGATCGGGGAATTGTCCATGGGAAGTGACCGATTCCGTCGACTGTGGGCCCGCGCTGATGTGTGCGCTCGAACCCACGGGCGCAAGGCCTACCGTCACCCGCTGGTGGGTTTGTTGGAGCTTCATCAGGAGAACTTCGCTCTGCCGGGTGAGCCGGGAATGGAGATGATCGTCCTGAGCGCCGCGGCCGGCAGTGCCAGCGAGGACGGCCTGCGGCTGCTTGCAGCCCTTGCGCTCGATACGGCGTCGGACAGTGAATCTGTTACTGCGAGAGACGATCACCCGAGCTCACAGGGGTGACGCCGGTGATCAGATCGATCATTCCGAACGGGGAGCGTTCCCCGAGGCAGAGGTCGAGCGTTTCGTGTGACTGGATGGCCACCGCTTCACTTCGGATGAACATGGCCTTCTCGTAGACGGACACGGCTGCATCGATGTTGCCGCGGTGATCGGCGATGGCGCGAGCGAGTTCTGCGCCGTCGAACATCGCCAGATTGGCGCCGTCTCCGGAGGGAGGCATCAGGTGTGCGGCATCGCCCACGAGTGTCACTCCCGGCGTGGGATCCCAGCGGTGGTCGTTGGGGAGCGTGAAGATCTTTCGGGGAACCAGCGCGGTCTCGCCGTCGGTGATCAACGCGGTCAATTCCGGTGCCCATCCATCGAATTCGGCTGCGATCGCGGCTTTGGCCGAGGCGGCGTCGGTGAAGTCGATCGCGTCGATCCAGTCGACGCTGCGATTGAGCTGAACGTACGTGTGCAGGATGTCGCCGGCCTCGCGATGCACGGAGATCCCCTTACCCGGGGTGAGGGCGAACATCGCACCGCCGCCGACTGCGCGAGCCGTCGCGGGGTGACGTGCGTCGACGTCGTGCAGGTAGGTCTCGACGAAGACGGTGCCCACGTATTCGGGTTGGGCAGCCGAGAGCAGAGAGCGGATTCGTGACCACGCGCCGTCGGCACCGACGAGCAAATCGCTGACTGTGGTGGTTCCGTTCGCGAACTCGAGTGCGTGTTGCCCATTGCCCAATGGGCGGATGGAGGTGAGCTTGTGCCCCCACTGAACGGTGTCGTCCGGCAGTGAGTCGAGCAGAATGCGTCGCAGATCGCCGCGCAGTACCTCCGGTCGGCCTCCGGTGCCGTCGTCGGCTTCGTCGAGTAGAGCCTCACCGTTAGGACGCAGGACGCGAGTCGCTTCGCCTCCCTCGTGAATGATGGCGCGGAACTGTTCTGTGAGCCCGGCTGCGGCGAGGGCGACCTGCCCGTCCTCCTCGTGGATGTCGAGCTGCCCGCCTTGAGTGCGCACATCGGCCGCAGCGTCGGCCTCGTACACCGTGGCGGCGATTCCGTGAACGTGCAGTACTCGTGCCAGCACCAGGCCGCCGAGTCCTGCACCGATGATCGAGATGGATGAACCCATGACTGTCTCCGCTCTTCGTTGGAACACTGTTCCAACGAAGAATGGAACACTGTTCCAATGCTGTCAAGTAGGCGGAAGCCCGCGGTCGCGTTTCGCGTTTGACCTGTCCCCTGGGGGCCGGGTTTACGGTACGGAGATGGACGACCTGCTGAGCGTTGGAGATGTGACCCGCGAGACCGGTGCCTCGTCGAAGGCGTTGCGCGGATACGAGGCATTGAATCTCGTTGTCCCCGAACGGGTCGCCAACGGTTGCCGCATGTACGACCGCCACCAGGTTCGAGTCTTCGCGCAGATCCACCGCCTGAATGCACTCGGAATTCCGCTCGCGGACATGCACCCGTTCATCGACTGCCTGAACGCCGGAAGCCTGCACGCGGACACCTGCCCCGCCTCGCTGTCCGGGTATCGCCGGGCGATCCAGCGGGTCGAACAGGCCATCGACGACCTCGACCGACAACGCGTCGCGCTGGTCGCCAACCTCGCCGAGGCAAGCGCACGGATGGCCGACGAGTGGGCCACCGCCGATGCGCGCAATCCCAATCTCGCCCCGCTGCCGGCCGACCTCGACGTCCCACACGACGATGGTGCGACCGATCATCTGCGCGGGGTGGCAATGCCGACCACCCAGTTACCGTCCACAGACGGTGGCCACGTCGACCTCTCTGCCCTCGGAACGGGCCGTGTCCTGGTCTATGTGTTCCCGATGACCGGTGCACCAGGGCATGACATGCCCGACGGTTGGGACGCTATCCCCGGTGCCCGCGGATGCAGCCCGCACAACTGCGACATGCGTAACCACTATGCAGAGCTGGTGCAGGCCGGGATCAGCGCGGTCTATGGACTGTCGAGTCAACCCGTCGAATATCAATCGGAACTGGTTGGGGCACTGCGACTTCCCTATCCGCTGCTCACCGACAGTGAACTGATTCTGCACGACGTGATCGGACTACCGACGTTCAGCACAGGGGATCTCACGGTCTACCGACGACTTGCTCTCGTCATCACCGGGGGAATCATCGAGCACGTGTTCTACCCTGTGTTCCCGCCGGACCGACACGCGCAGACCGTCCTCGACTGGCTCGATCAACACCCCCGGCACGTGACGGCACCGACGCGGATTGCATCGCGCACTGTCGACGGCGACGGGCAGTGATCGGCATTGCCGATCTCGCGCTGTTCGCCGGAGTGTTCGCGGCATCAGCTGCCACCCCCGGCCCCGAAGTTGTTGCGGTGACGGCTCGATCCCTCGACTCCGGGTTCCGGGGCGTTTCTGGACTGGCCGCCGGCATCATTGTCGGAAAGCTGACTCTCCTCGGCATGGCCATGGCAGGACTCGCCGCGGCGACGGCGGCCTACGAGCCGATCCTTCGCGTCCTCACCTGGGCCGGCGCTGGGTATCTCTGTTACCTCGCCGCGAAGAAGTGGAGGACAGCCGGAGCGCCGGCGCTATCAGTGCCCACACGCGACACGCCCCGCCGAGCTCACAGTGTCGGCCTCGGAATAGTGCTCACCATGTCCAATCCCGTGGCCATCGGCTTCTACGTTGCGCTACTTCCCAGCGTCATCGACCTCACACAAGTGCACCTCGACGACTATCTGTTGCTCGGACTCACCCTCACCACGGTCATGGCGGTGATCATCGGGCTCTACGGTCTCGCTGGATTGCGCCTTCGGCGCTTCTTCGACCGCGGCGGTCAACGCATAGTGGACCGAACCACCGCCGGAGTATTTCTCCTGTGCGCTGTCTTCATCGTCTTGCGCTAGTTCGGTCGATGCCGGCCAGGATGATGTCGACACCGGCCTGAAACTGTTCTCTATCATCATGTTCGGCGAATTGTGACGCGATTCGGGTCAGGAACGGATAGTCGCCGGTATCCGTCACCGCCGAGCGTGTGGAGTCGAGAAATGTCGCGCGGTCCGTCACCGTGGCGGCTAGTTGCCTCCCGGCATTGCGCTGGCTCGCAGCCCCGAGAGCGTGGTACATGAGCACGGACGCGGCGTCGAACTGCTCATTCTCCGGAATTCCGCGGACGTCCAGTTCGGTTCCGATGCGGTCGAACAGATGCATGACGGCCGGCTGCCACGGTGCGCCGGCGAGTTGCGTCGCCACCCATGGCCGCGTGGTGATCATGTCGAACACCCTCATCATCACGCCGCGAACGCCCTGCTCTGTCGACTCGATCTCGGGCGAGGATTCCAACACTGACGCCATGACGGCTTTGGCCGCTGCCGCGAGCAGATCTTCCCTGTTCCCGACGTGGTGATAGAGCGCTCCGGCGCCCGTGGACAGGTGTGCGGCGAGAGTGCGGAACGTCAAAGCATCGGTGCCACCCTCGTCGAGCATCTCGATCGCTGCCTGCACGATGCGCCCTTTGGACAGGGCGTCGGAACGTCGCGCGGGTGTCGGCTTCTTCTCTGGCATGGGCCGATCCTGTCACAACTGGAACGTCGTTCCATGCCTGAATGCGGGCTATCGTCAGCATTTCTATGCTATTCGGCATGGCTATCGATTTCCGAGTCCGCTTCGACGTGGATGATGTCCAGCTATCGCAGCTTCATCACGATGCGTTCGGGGGGAACTACGAGTTGGTGCCGTGGGGATCTCGGTTGCAGCGCCACAGCAAATCGTGGGTTGGTGCCTTCCATGGCACTGTGCTGTGCGGATTCGTGAACGCAGCATGGGACGGTGGCAAACACGCGTTCCTGCTCGACACCGCAGTTGCTACGGAATGGCGACACCAGGCGATCGGCACCAGGCTCGTCTCCCATGTCGCTTCCGATCTACGTACAACCGATATCGAGTGGCTGCACGTCGATTGCGAGGCACATCTAGCCGAATTCTACTCTGTGGCATGTGGATTCGATTCAACCTCCGCTGGAGTGCTGCGGCTGAAGTGACTGTCGACCGTGAATTCGAGCCTACGGGGAAGGCGATTACCCGATCTGACCGCGGTTTCGCCGGTAGTTCAGGTCCCGGCAGCGCTGTGGGTGACGCGGGAATCGATCGATTAGAACAGAACAGATCTCATCCACGACAGGTGATCGTTACCGAAGTAGTCGACGCACGAGCAGAACAGAACCGCCGGCGACGACAATCACCATTGCGACCACACCCAGAAGAATCGTCCCCGCCCCGTCGTCACCCGTGCTGCCGTCGTCGACCATGTCACCTTCGATCGCCAACGGTGTCTCACTACCGGTAGGCGCGGCAGTGGAACTCGTCGACGTCGTCGGCCATTGGTCGGCGAATGCTGGACTCAGCTCGTCGAGAGCTGCTGTCGGGCTGCACGCACCGTCCGCGTAGGAAGCCAAACGAGTGAGATCGCCGCTCCCGGAGTCCTCGCCCGACGCGAACGGAGCGAGGAAGTATCGTTTGCCGATATCGAAAGTGCGTGCATTCGAATTGTCCTGAGGTGCAGCAACCTTCACAATCTCGTTAGCTTCTACACCCTTGATGCCAGTGTCGATGGCGAACGTGTACACGGCCACCGGAAGTCCACCCGACGGAGGGCGAGGGGTCGTCTCCACAGCAGTCGGAGTCGCTATCGCAGCTATCGCAGCTCGATCGCGGGCGAAGGTCACCCGTTCTGTTTCCGATCCGAATCCCACACAGTCCGCAGAGGCTGTGGGTGCAACCAGGACACCGAGCGACACTGTCATCAGCACAGTCAACACCGCTCGGCAAACCCTTCGGTGGGTCGGGAAACACCGCATCGGTTACTCCTTCATGAGGGATCGACCGTCACGCTTTTCTCACCGACGTAAACCCAACGGTTTGTTCCAGGATGGCAAGTAAACCCTGGTGCAATCCCTGGCACAAGTAAACGAGCAACACAATTTTCCAAAAGCCGGATCCCCGCTTCCTGCCGAGGATGATGCTCGACGCTACCGCGACACCGAGCCTGGCCGATCTCAGTCTCTCCCGCACAATCACCTCTAAAATCGTCCCCACCTGGAGGTGATCACTTCAGGTGCCCGACGACGTTCGAGGCGAGGCTGACAATCACCCGCCGTTGGTGTGGCTTTGGTGGGATGGCCACCTCGTCCGTCGCGGACACTCCGGCCGCTGATTGAGACACGTATCTGCGAAAGAGTCGCTACTTAGAGGAATGCCGGCGGAGCCGTCCACCCAGTCGGGGCACTTCGACGGAAGGGACTCTGTGACAGCACAACCGCAAGCGGTGTGGATCGGTATCGACATCGGTAAGACTCACCATCAGGCCGCGGCGATCGACAACACCGGCCGGCAACTGTGGTCGGTCCGCGTCCACAACGACCAACACAGCATCGAACGTCTCCTCGACAAGGCGCGCACGACTGACGGCTCACCCGTGATCCGGTGGGCGGTGGATCTGACATCACCCGAATCAGCTCTGCTTCTCGCTGTCCTCGTCGCAGCCGACCAGACGGTCACCTACGTGCCTGGGCGAGTCGTCAACCGCATGACCGGTGCCTTCCCCGGTGAAGGCAAAACCGACGCCAAAGACGCCGTGGTCATCGCCGAAACGGCTCGCCTACGCCGCGACCTGACCACGATCACGACCCCGGACGACGTTGTCGCCGAACTCGGACTATTGACCGCCTACCGGGCGGATCTGATGGGGGAGTGGGTTTCCCGCATCAACCGACTCCGTGCACTTCTACTGCGGATCTTCCCTGAACTCGAGCGTGCCTTCGACTACACCACCCGCACCGGACTGGCCCTGCTCACTCGCTACTGCACCCCAGCCGCGATCCGCACCGCCGGCACCGACGAGATCGGTACCCATCTCCGCGAACTCGGTGTCCGACGGCCGACAATCCCCGGTATGGTCACCAAAGCGCTCGCCGCCGCCGAGGCGCAAACCGTTGCAGTACAAGCAGAATCGACCACCGAACAACTCGTCATTCGTCTCGCCGAGCAGCTGCTCGACCTAGACCACGAGATCAAAGCTCTCGACAAACAGATCGTCGAACGCCTCCGCAGTCACCACCAGGCCCACATCATCGAGAGCGTCCCCGGTATCGGCGCGCGCCTGGGAGCCGAGCTCCTTGCCATCACCGCGGGTGACCTCGCCGCATTCGGCACCGCCGCCAAGCTGGCCGCCTACGCAGGGCTTGCTCCCGTTCCCAACGATTCCGGAACCCGCACCGGAATCCTGCACCGTCCCAAGCGCTACCACCGACGACTACGACACGTCCTCTTCATGGCGGCCTTCAGCAGTGCGCAAAGAGAAGGACCGTCACGAGAGTTCTACCAACGTAAACGCGCCGAACACCAACGACACGTCCAGGCCACCATCGCACTCGCTCGCAGACTGGTCGACGTTCTCTGGGCATTACTGCGTGACCAACGTGAATGGCGGCCAAGTGGCCCGCTCGGGGTTGCATCTGTGGCTGCATAGATGCAACCGCGAGCGAGTGGGCACATTCGCAGGAGTGAGGACGAGTCGTCGCTAACCGAAAGGGACGATGGATCGGACTCCACCCGAATAGGTTTGCTGCTCGCATTCTGCGCCGCAGCCCGCCCATGCGGACTTTTAAGTGAGCGTCAGGAGGCCGCGAGTTGGTTGATGTGGGCCGTGGCCAACACATGACGGGGCATGCCGCCGCCTGCGGTTCGGATCATCGCGTGACCCAGTTGCAGGCTCGTGGTGACGTAGCGTGGGGCGATTCTCCGCAGCACGGGGTAGAGCGGGCCGAGCACCTTGTACAGCACGACGTACAACGCAGTCTTCGATGTTGTACCGGGCAGAGGGAGGACGAACGCGGGGCGGAACATGTATGCGCGTGGTGACAGTGCCAGCAGAGCGTTCTCCGTCTCGCCCTTGACGCGCGCCCACATCATGCGGGTCGTGCCAGTGCTGTCGGTGCCGACGCCGGAGACGTAGGTAAAGACGAGATCGGGATCGGTGGTCAGCAGTGCCCGGGCGGCGGCCAGGGGGAAGTCGTAGGAGACCCGGCGGTACTGCGTCTCACTCATCTTGAAGGCAGAGGTGCCCAGACAGTAGAAGCAGGCGTCGAACCCGACCAGATCGTTCTGAACGGTGGTGAAGTCGGCGAAGTCATCGTGGGCAAGTTCGCGGAGCTTGAGGTGGGCGCGACCGGTGGGTGTACGGCCTACGGCGAGAACATCGGTGACCTGCTCGTCACGCAGGCAGGCTTCCAGTACTCCTTGCCCGATCATGCCGGTGGCTCCGAAGATGACAATGCGCACAATGGATCCTTTTCCTACGGTCAGCGGTGGTGTCGGCTCGGTTGCTGTGGATGGTTTCGGGCATGGGAACCCGATGCCGGTGAGCCGGCGGATTCGAGCTCAGGCGTTGATCTCTTCGTAGAACTCGATCCTGAGAGGTGCGGCGAGTAGTTCGCCGAATTGCGCCATGACCTCGCCGCCGGTCTCGGCTCGCCATGCGGCATAGGCCTCTTGGTCGCGTTTGTCGTCCCATTGCTCGATCAGTGCGAATGCGGTGTCGTCGTCGGCGCTGCGCACCACCCGTACGCCGATGCAGCCGGGCCGTGAGCGGGTGGCGGCCAAGGTCTCGCGGTAGAAGTCGACGACATCGTGACTGCGGCCGGGTTTGGCTTGGGCGTGCAGGATGACAGTGAAGGCCATGGGGAACTCCGATTGTTCGGTGAGCTGGATGGATGACCGTCAGGCGCGCTGTGTGCCTGCCCGCCGCAGCTCGAATCGGCGAGAAGTGGGTCCTGTCCAGTCTGACGTCAAGACTTTGGATTGTGAATCATCGAGACGCCGCAATACCTTCGCCAGAGTCCTAGATTGTGTGTATGGATCTCATGTCCGATCTTCTCCGGATCTCCCACGCGCGATGCGTGCTGTCCGGCGGTATCTCCGGATCAGGTGCGTGGGCAGTACGGTCCCCGGCCCCGGGACGGATCAAAATTCTGGGGGTCATCCGCGGGTCCCTGTGGTTTCGGCTCGACTCCGAACCAGCAGACCTGAGGGTCGACGCGGGCGAGGTTCTGGTGGTGGACGGCCGCACGTCTTTCGACATGGGAAGCGATCTGCATGAATCGCCGGTACAGCTGCGGGAGAACGACCCGGTTCATCCGATCGATCGCGACGCCGACCACGTTTGCGTCACCGCGCACATCGAGTTGTTCGACGCCGCCGACGACTTCCTTCGAGACGCAATCCCACCCGTCCTGCATCTACACGGTCGAGCGCGCGAGGCGACGACTGCGGCCTGGGTCCTCGAGGAGCTCTTCGACGAATTCGCCCACGAACGCGCTGGTCGCACGGCTGCCTCGGCTCAGCTGACGCAGTTGCTGTTGGTGCAGGTTCTTCGGGCATGGGTGGCAGCGGCGGATGAGCTGCCATCAGGGTGGGTCCGTGCCGCCGCCGATGACCGGTTGCGTCCGGCATTGCAGCTCATGCACGCCGATGTGGGCAGAGATTGGCATATCTCCGAACTTGCTGCGGCGTGCGCGATGTCGCGGAGCAGCTTCGCCCACCGGTTCACCACGACCGCCGGCGTTCCTCCTCTCACCTATCTGTTCAGGTGGCGAATGCGCTTGGCCGAACGGTCGCTGGACGATGGATCGTCATCGGTAACCGAACTCGCAACGCAGCTCGGCTACCGGTCCGAGAGTGCTTTCAGTGTCGCGTTCAAACGTTGGTCCGGGCTCGCGCCGAGTCGATTCCGGCAACGCGACCCGCGATCGGACCTGTCCTGAGCCGGTCTCGATCCAAATGTCGTTGGCTGACAGGCGAAGCCACGACCTGCGACAGCGAAGGTCGTCGTCATGGCCGCGATCAGTGCCGCCCGGGGCGATGCTCACTCAGGCGAGTTCAACCGGCGCAGGACACCGGAATATGCATGGCACGCCTACACCGTCATCGCACTCGGCTGCAGACATGCGATGTCTAGGCGCGCCACGGCAGCGTCATCCATTTGCTTCACGCATTGAGATCCTTCAAAAATTGTCCCACCTGGAGGTGACCACTTCAGGTGCCCTTGCGGCCGACCCGCAAGCACTCCAGGTCGCGCGCCACGGCGTCGAGCCGTCGACTCGGCAGAAAAGAGTTCGGACACAGCCTAATTGCTCACCGCGACGTGTGGAGCGCATCCTTTGGACTCACTGCCATGCCCTTCGATTGCACAGGACGCTCCACTCGACGGTTCAGCAGCGGGGATTCCGCGACACGGGCCTCAGAGTGGAGCGCACAGTGCACTGACCGGCACCGCTCACCCGGTACGGGTCAGCGCGGCCATGGCCTCCGCCGGGATTGTGCGGTAGTATCCGAATCCCGAGGCGCGTTGGCAACCATCGAGCTCGAAGGATACGAAGGAGCGGCCCGATCCGTCGGGCCTGTGCAATTCGGTCGATGCAATACGGGTACTGGTCTGATTGCACGCCGGCGCAATTGGCGCGTCCGCCACCGACCTGACAAGCCGAGCGCTGTCCGATCGGCTCATTGTTGTCAGAGACCCGACCGCTTCGACTGGCGGTTCCGCAGTCGTTTTGGCGACCGTGCACAACTGCAGCCGGTCCACGTCGTCTATCGGCATCACCAAGGAGGGAACCACCAGAGCATCGCGTTCCTTGGCGGCATCCACTTGCTCGGGTGTCGTGTGGTCGAATCCCACTCCGTAAGAGCTGCGTTGGCAGGTTGTGCTGTATCTGTCGTCGTAGCCCGTGGAGTGTGAGGAGCGGGATACTTCGGTGAGATCGGCGAGTGCTTCGACCGGTGCGTTCTGCAGACCGCACGGACTCGCAGGCCACGCAGGGCGGAATGCCTCGCCGGCATCGTCGACGAACCACAGACCAGCCGGTGGGATCATGTCGTAGACGCACGATGCCACGACATTGTCGGGGAAGCGTTCGGAATCAACCGAAAATGAGGCGTCGACGGCATCGATGTTGCCTTCGAGTCGTACCGAGTCCACCGTCTGAATCCCGGACTCGTCGATGCCTCGCTCGCATCGCAGCACCGCAACCGGCTCGAAGTTCCTTGGCGGGTAACCCGGATCCGGAGCATCGGACGTCAACGCCGGATCCCACGGCCCAGAGCCGGTCAGTGCGGTGTAGATGTTCCCGTCCAGACAATCAGGGGCGGAGACAATCTTCGCCGTCGGGGGACGGTAGGAGACGCGGTCGGCCAATGGGTTCAGGTTGGTACACGCCCATGCGGCCGCGACTGCGACGCCCATCAGAAGTAGTGACGATCCGACGCGACGCATGCCGAAAGAGTAGTCGCACAGAACGCTCCACTCGACGGTTCAGCAGCGGGGATTCCGCGACATCGGCCCCAGAGTGGAGCGAGAGTTGCAGCGCTACGACCCCGCACCACGTCGAATGCCGGCTTGTGGGTGAAGTCCGCCCGCAGCAGTCCAAAGTTCTGCTCGGCATCGGCGGGGTCGGTTCCAGAGTCACGTAACGAATGCACGAAGACCGGCCCGATGTAGGGCAGGGTCGACGCCTCGTTCAGGCTCCCCATGAATCCGGCTGCCCCGGCGGCGTACATCTGCCGCAGGAACATCACCGGCGTCCATGCGAATCCTCAATCCCCTGGCGTTCGACGAAGGCTGGCAATGATGTCGTCGATCGTGCCGCGCGAGATCGACCGGTCTGTCTGTTGTTCGGCCAAGACCATGAACACGGCGACGGTCGCATTCGAAAAACCCTGCATTGCAACAATGTCGATGGATGCCGCTGGTGGATCGCAGTCGTACTCTTGCAGTAGATTCGATGCAGTGACGGTGTACCGAACCGCCGGTGCGCCATTGATCTGCAGGTTGACGGGCTCCGAGTACTGAATAACGGCGTCGTCGTCGGGGGCCCGCCGAAAAATGATGTCAGTTCGACGACTCACTTCCAACGCCGCAGTCTGTACGTCCACTCCGCTACGGCCGGTGATTCCGGTGCTTGCCTTCGAGACTCCGTCCCGAAACTCGGGACAGTATTCGTATTCGAACTCCGCGAAGTCGCCGAAGCGCAGTGACTCCTCGTCGTTCTCCCACCCCATAACCCCACCCCGCTGGAATTGCCAGTCTCCCGGCACTGTGTAGCGGATGCCGTATTTGGTGTCGATGGGGATCGGGTCGCCGTCAGGAACGTCGTTCTCCGGGGGAGCAAATTCCATGGATGGAAATCCTGGCGGAGGCTTCGAGGCAGTCGTGGTTCCCGTCGGCGGCAGCGTTGTGGCTGCCTCCGACGTCGGCGCGGTGACGCCCTGGTACGAGTTCGGTGCTTGTGGGCCGAGCTTGGGCAGCAGGTAGCCGACCGCCAAGAACAGTCCCAGTAACGCCGCGACGCGCAGTAGACGCATTTTCAGACTCACAACGCTCCCCCCGAAGTCGCCACACGCTAGCACCTCGGTATCGGTCCGACGTTCGACCGACAACCCTTGACTTCGATCTGACGATTCGGAGCTAATGAATGGGCGGGAACCTCCCGAGGGGGAGTTCCGAGAGCCGTTTGCAACGTAGCGGACACGTCGAGGCAATCCCGCAAAAACATGTAACGACCTGCGTCTACCTGCCGATCTTCATCAGGACAAAGCAAGTAGGACCAGCTAGTCTGCTCCGTGGGGTGGCACGCAGTCGTGTCGATCGCGCAGGGCGCGATACAGCGGATGCATAGGGGAATCAGTTGGCGATCAGCGGCTCGGGCGCGCTGGGATCGGTCGTGTCTCGACGCGACGCTCGGCGGTTGCGCAAGGTGACCTCCCGTCGCGAGTGGGAGTCGCACTACATCGATGGACTGCGCATCACCGACACGCTCGTGGTGCTCCTCGCCGTGACGGTTGCGCAGATCATCCGTTTCGGTGAGATCGACTTTCGCAATCCATGGTCGATTGCCGGCTACATCGGCGTATCGGGTGCCCTCGCTCTTCTGTGGCCGACGTTCCTCGCCATCTTCCGCACCCGTTCCCCTCGGGTCATCGGCAATGGCTCGGAAGAGTATCGACGCATCATCTCGGCCACGTTCCGCCTCTTCGGCACCGTGGCAATTCTGTCTCTGCTGTTTCGCTTCGACATCGCGCGTCTGTACCTCGCCATCGCATTTCCCGTCGGCCTGATCGGGTTGCTGCTGAGTCGATGGGGATGGCGCAAGGTGGTCGCTCGCAAGCGTGCGCGCGGTGAGTATCAGACGGCGGTGCTCATCGTCGGAAGTCGGAGCTCGGCGTTGTCGATGGCTCGGTCGTTCGAGCGTTCGCCCGGAGCGGGTTACAGCGTGGTCGGCATCTGCCTGCCCAACTACGAGCCCAGCAGCGCCGCGTCCTTCACCATCGACGGCATCGACATTCCGGTGCTGGGGGACGAGCACAGTGTCGTCGAGGCAATCGAAGTCTCCGGCGCAGACACCGTCGCAGTGACGGCAACCGAGCACATCGGCCATCACGGGCTCCGAAAGATGGTGTGGGACCTCGAGAAGAAGAAGGTCGATCTCGTCGTTTCTCCCGGCGTCATGGATGTCGCCGGCCCGCGCCTGGTGATGCGGCCGGTATCGGACTTCCCGCTCATCCACGTCGAGAAGCCGCAGTACAACGGGGCCAAAAAATTCGGGAAGACGGCCTTCGACCTCGTCTTCGCCGCGTCGGTGTTGCTGTTGATCTCGCCGATTCTGCTCACCCTCGCCGTGATCATCAAGTTCACCAGCAAGGGCTCGATTTTCTACAGGTCCGAGCGAATGGGTATGGACGGCAAGCCGTTCCAGATGATCAAGTTCCGCAGCATGGTTCAGGATGCAGACAAGCGGGTGCAGGATCTCGCTGCCCTCAACGAGGGTGCGGGCGTGCTGTTCAAGATGCGCGACGACCCCCGCGTCACATCCGTCGGCAAGGTGATGCGCAAATACAGCCTCGACGAGCTTCCGCAGTTCGTCAACGTCCTCACGCGCGAGATGAGTGTGGTGGGTCCGCGGCCGCCACTGCGCAGTGAAGTCGAAACGTACGACGGCGAAGTGCGGCGACGGTTGCTGGTCAAGCCGGGCATCACTGGCCTGTGGCAGGTGAGTGGCCGATCTGATCTGTCGTGGGAAGAGAGCGTCCGTCTGGATCTCTCGTACGTCGAGAACTGGTCCATGACAGGCGATTTGCTCATCATCGCGAAGACAGCTGTCGCGGTCGCCAAGAGTGAAGGCGCGTACTGACGGCGCTGGATGGATTGGCCCCACTGTTGTTCCGTTATGTTCGTGTCTCTCTGACAGTCGCTCAGTTTGGCTACCGGGCTCCCGGGTAACTTCTCAACGCTCATTTGTCATTCAGCCGGTATTGTCCGGAAGTTGTCTTTGGGCGCTCACAATGTCGACCCGATACTGCGGAACCGTCAGGGTTGCGTTCGAGACCGAGGAGATTGCCGACGTATGCGCATCACAGTGTTCGGAACCGGGTACCTGGGCGCTACCCACGCAGCGTGTATGGCAGAGCTGGGACACGACGTCCTGGGAGTCGACGTCGACGAGTCCAAACTCCGCAAGCTGGAATCCGGTGAGGTGCCATTCTGGGAGCCCGGGTTGACAGAGGTTCTGCAGCGCAACATCGCTGCCGGCCGTCTTCGCTTCACGTCGTCTTACGCAGAAGCTGCCGAATTCGCCGAGGTGCATTTCTTGGGTGTGGGAACTCCTCAGCGACGGGGCGAGTACGCCGCCGACATGAAGTACGTCGACTCAGTTATCGAGACGCTCGCACCGTTGCTGACCAAGCCGGCCGTGATTTTCGGTAAGTCCACAGTTCCCGTCGGCACCGCCGAGCGGCTCGGCAGCATGGCCCGCGAACTAGCCCCGGCCGGCGATGGCGTCGAGGTTGCCTGGAACCCCGAGTTCTTGCGCGAGGGCTATGCCGTCACAGACACTCTGCGCCCGGACCGTCTGGTGCTGGGTGTCGATCGTCAGCGGCCAGGCAGGGCGGAGGAGCTGGCCCGCGAGGTTTACGCGCAGCTGCTCGACGAGCAGATCCCTTTCCTGGTGACCGACTTGGCCACGGCCGAGCTGGTCAAGGCCTCTGCCAATGCCTTCCTGGCCACCAAGATCTCGTTTATCAATGCGATTGCCGAAGTATGTGAGGCGGCCGGAGCAGACGTGACCGTCCTCGCCGACGCCATCGGCCACGACGAGCGCATCGGTCGCAAGTTCCTCAACGCCGGCATCGGCTTCGGCGGTGGCTGCCTGCCCAAGGACATCCGCGCGTTCATGGCCAGGGCCGGCGAGCTCGGTGCCGATCAGGCGCTGACGTTCCTCCGCGAGGTCGACAACATCAACATGCGACGACGCACCCGCATGGTCGAGTTGGCGCGGGAGGCGTGCGGCTCGCTGCTCGGTGCGCGGGTGGCAGTGCTGGGCGCGGCCTTCAAGCCCGACTCCGACGACGTTCGTGATTCACCGGCACTGAACGTGGCCGGTCAAATCCAGCTCCAGGGTGCCACGGTCAACGTGTACGACCCGAAGGCGATGGAGAACTCCAGGGCGCTGTTCCCCACGCTGGCGTACAACAACACCGCTCTCGAGGCCTGCGAGGGTGCCGATGTGGTGTTGGTTCTGACGGAGTGGAAAGAGTTCAAGGCCCTGGTTCCCAGCGACCTGGACGGCGTGGTGCGCAGCAAGAAGCTGATCGATGGCCGTAACTGCTTGGACCCGGAGCAGTGGCGGGCGGCGGGGTGGAACTACCGAGGCCTGGGTCGTCCCTGAGCGCGACCAGGCACTTCGATCGCACAATTCATTCGATGGAATGAATTGTCGGCCCGTTGTGCTTGCAGGTATCTGTAATTCGCATTCACGCACACTGTAATATGAGGCGAACGCCTTGCTTTGCACACGACGACAAGTGCTGTCGTTTGTTAAAAGCGGTCGACGCCGCGATTGACGGGTAAATTACCCGATAAACAGCGCCGAACACTGTGAGTGATCACCAAAGTGCGTCGATCGTGCTCGTGTGTAACGTTTTTGGACCTCGCGGCGGTTACACCTTGGAAGTCCCAGCCACCTGTTTCGCCTCGTCAGCGTATGTGTGGTAAACCGAACGGACGCTGTTATTTATCTGTGATCTGCGCCGCTCGCGTGGTGCTTCGCATAGCAGCGTGGGACCATTTCAATTCGATACCAGTTGCATTCCGGATTGGTTCGGATGTCAGACCAGCGTCCACCGGAGGTGGCGCAGTAGCGCAGAAGGAGGGGAGCAGGTGGCATCTGTCGGGGCTGCACCACGCTCACTCTGGGGCTCCTCGCGCCGGCTCGAGGACCCTAAGACTCGCAAGCTCACGTCCAGGCATGTGTGGGAACGGCAGTACATCGCCCGCCTTCGCGTCACCGACATACTGGCCGTGGTCCTGTCCGTCGGCCTCGCTCAGATAGTGCGATTCGGTGACGTCGAGATGTCGGGCCTCACCAACTCTGCGATCTACACCGGCGTGTCCGTCGCACTTGCCGGCTTGTGGATCGCGTTCCTGGCTATTTTCCGAACCCGGTCACCCCGCGTCATCGGTAACGGAGCCGAGGAATATCGCCGCATCGTGTCGGCCACCTTCCGGCTCTTTGGTGTCATCGCGATCGTCTCGCTGTTGTTCCGTATCGAGTTTGCGCGTCTCTATCTCGCCATAGCCCTGCCAGTCGGGTTGATGGCTTTGCTTGTCAGTAGGTGGCTGTGGCGAAAAGTGGTCACTCGACTTCGCAGCGATGACAAGTACAAGACATCGGTTCTGATCGTCGGAAGCCGCGGAGCTGCGGTGTCGATGGCAGAGTCCTTCGAGCGCTCGCCGTCCGCTGGCTATGCGGTGGTGGGTATGTGCATGCCCGGTTACGAGGTGCCGATCGATGGGATCGTCCACGTCGAGGGGGCCGACATCCCGGTGCTCGGTAGTGAGAGAGACGTCCTCGCGGCGATCGACGAGTGCGGTGCCGACACTGTTGCGGTGACAGCCACCGAACACCTCGGCCACAAGGGCATTCGTAAGATGATCTGGGATCTGGAAAAGAAGGATGTCGACCTCGTGGTTGCGCCCGGCGTGGTTGATGTGGCCGGCCCTCGTTTGGTGATGCGGCCAGTGGCTGGCTTCCCTCTTATCCATGTTGAGAAGCCCCAGTACAACGGCGCAACTCGTTTCAGTAAGACCGCGTTCGATCTGACATTTGCGGCGCTCGTTCTCTTGATGATCTCGCCGATTCTGCTTGCCGTCGGGATCGCGGTGAAAGCGACGAGTCGCGGACCTGTGCTCTACAAGTCGGAGCGGATGGGTATCGACGGCAAACCGTTCTCGATGATCAAGTTCCGCAGCATGACCGTGGATGCGGACCAGCAGGTTGCGCAGCTTCTCGACCGCAACGAGGGTGCCGGTGGCGTGTTGTTCAAGATGCGTGACGATCCGCGGGTAACACCTGTCGGCAAAATTTTGCGACGTTTCAGCCTCGATGAGCTTCCGCAGTTCATCAACGTTCTAAAGCGCGAAATGAGCGTCGTGGGCCCTCGACCGCCACTTCGGCGCGAGGTAGAGACCTACAACGGCGAGGCTCGACGGCGCCTGTTGGTCAAGCCCGGGGTCACCGGACTGTGGCAAGTCAGTGGGCGATCGGATCTTTCGTGGGAAGAGACTGTCCGGCTTGATCTTTCGTATGTCGAGAACTGGTCGATGGTAGGAGATCTGCTGATCATCGCCAAGACCATGAAGGCCGTAGCTGGAAGCGACGGAGCTTACTGAGCTGCATGTCCAAGTTCATTACAAAGCCAGATCTGTGCTGGGCATTAGAGGAGTGGAAAAGATGAAACGCGCACTGATAACCGGCATTACCGGCCAGGATGGCTCGTACTTGGCGGAACTGCTGCTGAGCAAGGGCTACGAGGTGCACGGCCTCATCAGACGGTCGTCCACCTTCAACACCTCACGCATCGATCACCTGTACCAGGATCCACACGACAAGGACGCCAAGCTGTTTCTGCACTACGGCGACTTGAGTGACGGAGCGCGACTGGTCACTTTGCTCACCGAAATCCAGCCGGATGAGGTTTACAACCTGGGTGCTCAGTCCCATGTGCGCGTCAGCTTCGACGAACCCGAGCACACCGGCAACACCACCGGCGTCGGCTCCATTCGCCTGCTCGAGGCAGTACGCCTCGCTGGCCTGCAATGCCGCTTCTATCAGGCGTCGAGCTCCGAGATGTTCGGCGCCACTCCGCCCCCGCAGAACGAAGAGACCCCGTTCTACCCCCGCTCGCCGTACGGCGCAGCCAAGGTCTACGCATACTGGGTTACCAAGAACTACCGCGAGGCGTACGGAATCTTCGCCGTCAACGGCATCCTGTTCAACCACGAATCTCCCCGCCGCGGTGAAACATTCGTCACCCGCAAGATCACCCGGGCTGTCGCACGTATCAAGGCCGGACTCGAGCAGAACGTCTACATGGGCAATCTGGACGCCATCCGCGACTGGGGCTATGCACCCGAGTACGTCGAGGGCATGTGGCGGATGCTGCAGGTCGATGAGCCGGACGACTTCGTGTTGGCCACCGGCGGTAACTTCTCGGTGAAGGACTTCCTCGTCGTCGCCTTCGAGCGAGCCGGTTTGGACTGGGAGAAGCACGTCAAATTCGACGAGCGCTATCTGCGTCCCACCGAGGTGGATGCTCTGATCGGTGACGCGAGCAAGGCAGAGGCCAAGCTCGGCTGGAAAGCGACGGTCCACACACCTGAGCTGGCGAAAATCATGGTCGACGCCGATATCGCGGCCCTCGAACACGAAGGTCGCCCGTGGATCGACCGCCCTGCACTGCCGGATTGGGCATGAGTACCGCTGAGACGGATGCGTCGAGGGCATCCGACTACACGCCCGGTCCGCTCGACCGTGATGCGTCGTTCTACGTTGCCGGGCACCGCGGGCTCGTCGGATCGGCGATCTGGCGTCAGCTGGAGGGGCGCGGATTCACGAACTTGATCGGAAGGTCGTCGTCCGAGTTGGACCTCAAAGACCGTGACGCGGTCTTCACGTTCTTCGAGGAAACTAAGCCGGCAACGGTGGTGCTGGCAGCCGCCAAGGTAGGCGGGATCTTGGCCAACAGCACGTACCCGGTCGATTTCCTCTCGGACAATCTCCGTATTCAGGTGAACGTGCTGGACGCAGCGTTGGCGCAGAACGTGCAGCGTGTGTTGTTCCTCGGGTCGTCGTGCATCTATCCGAAGTTGGCACCGCAGCCGATCAAGGAGGAGTACCTCCTCACCGGGCATCTTGAGCCGACCAACGATGCTTATGCCATCGCGAAGATCGCTGGCATCCTGCAGATTCAATCGGTACGTAAGCAGTACGGCCTGCCGTGGATCTCGGCCATGCCGACCAATCTGTACGGCCCAGGCGACAACTTCTCTCCTAAGGGCTCGCACGTCTTGCCCGCGCTCATTCGTCGCTACGACGAGGCCCGCAGAGATGGTGTCGAAAAGGTAACCAACTGGGGTAGTGGTTCTCCGAGACGCGAGTTCTTGCATGTCGATGACATGGCCGCCGCGTGCATTCACTTACTTGAGCACTACGACGGACCTGATCAGGTCAACGTGGGCACCGGCGAGGACGCGACGATTAAGGAGATCGCCGGTATTGTCGCATCCGCAGTCGGCTTCGAGGGCGAGACCGAGTGGGACACCTCCAAGCCAGATGGGACGCCTCAGAAGCTACTCGACGTAAACAAGCTGCGGCGTGCGGGTTGGAAGCCCCAGATCGATCTCACCGCAGGCATTGCTTCCACGGTGGATTGGTATCGCGAGCACTTAGGAGACCTCCGAACTTAAACAGCAAACCCAACTTGGACGACGATTGGATCTATCTTGGAAGGGGATTGTAGTTAACATTAGTATCCGAGAATTGGTCCATACGGTGGTTCTCGAACTTATACGCTGAGCGGCTCGGGCAGAAGCTGCCCGGGAAGGCTCACAGTTATAGCAGCCAACATATCGTCGACACTTCCAGATACTATATCCACGCTCAGGAGATTACGAGTGGCCATAGATGCTACACCCGCTATCGTCAACGTTGCCGGCGTTCCTTTTTTAGGGACTAATTTGGTCGCCGCCGCGGAGGACATCATTGAGATGGCCCTAACTCACACCCCCACCCCGGTAAGACTGACGAACGCGTACTGCCTCGCAGTGGCCGATCAAAACCCTATGTATCTCGACTTGTTACAAGGAGTCGGTAGGAACTATCCGGACGGTGCACCCGTTGCCATGCTAATGCGGATCGCGCAAGGTGGTTCGAGCTCGCAACGAGTGCGTGGTCCTTCGTTGTTCAATACCGTAATAGAGCGCGGTCAGATGCGAGGAGTCAGGCACTTCATGGTTGGTTCGACACAAACCACCTTGAATCTCCTTACGCAAAAGCTGGAGCAAGAATATCCTGCCGCAGACATCGTTGGTACCTATGCTCCTCCCTTCGCACCCCTAGACGACGAGTTCTATGACGACGTCGAAAGCGCGATAGTCGGTCACCCGGACCTTTTGTGGATCGGTTTGGGCACCCCCAAACAGGACTTTGCTGCAGTGGAGTTGGCAAGCAGGCTCAACATTCCATGCGTAGGTGTCGGCGCGGCCTTTGATTTCGTCGCAGGCACGGTAGCGGAAGCGCCGCCTTTTATTCAAAAGAGTGGGTTTGAGTGGCTGTATAGATTCGCCAGGGAGCCCCGCAGGCTGTGGCGGCGATACACAATTGGAAACATTCGATTCGCGAAATCCGTAGTTCAACACTCCTCAGTCGGTAGGAGGATTTGGAAAAGATGAATTTAGTCGAATTTAAACACATATCCAGCCAGGAAGGATGCGGCGCATGAAATCGGTGTCTGTGATAATTCGGGCGCTCAATGAGGGTGCGCACTTGGGTAAGTTGCTATACGGACTTAGTCAGCAGGACCAACCGGCTGATGAAATAATTCTGGTTGATTCCGGCTCCACTGACGACACTGTCGATATCGCAAAGAATGCCGGATGCAGGGTCGCAAACATTAGAAAAGAGGAGTTTTCTTTCGGCCGGGCCCTCAATATTGGCTGCGAGGCGGCCTCGGGGGAACTGCTGGTAATGATGTCGGCGCACGTCTATCCTGTGTACGACACCTATCTCCGCTTGCTGACAGAGCCGTTTGATAAGCACGGCGCCGACATTTGCTATGGGCGACAGGTGGGCGACCACAGAACAAAGTTTTCTGAGACGCGGGTAATGAACAGGTGGTTCCCGAACCAGAGTATTTGGGATCAGGGTCATCCGTTCAGTAATAACGCAAGCGCAGCAGTACGGGCATCTTTGTGGCAAAAGCACGGATACGACGAGAGTCTGACCGGCCTCGAAGATCTTGCATTTGCGAAGAAAGCACTAGCAGATGGCGCGAAAATATCTTATGTCGCCGAGGCTCCTATCTTCCACGTTCACGAGGAGTCGTGGGCGACTATTAGAAATCGATACAGACGGGAAGCGATTGCTTATAAAAGAATCTTTGCCAGTGAGGAATTATCACGGACTCAGGCTGTCTCCCTTACCGCAAAGAACGTCCTGAGCGATTACTATCATGCGTTCAGGCTAGGCCAACTAGCCGACAATATTGTCGAAATTCCAAAGTTTCGCGTATCCCAGTTTCGGGGCGCGTGGCAGGGTTTTCGTGACCCCGCAAGCCCGCCCACCGACTTGTTGAAGCGATTCTACTACCCTTCCGAAATAATCCGACGGGGAAAGAATGACCGTGATCACACCTTGATCGAGTATCCCGAATAGAGATCGAAAACAGAAAGGGCTTTACATGACTAAGGTAACCGCAATTGTGCCAATGCGTCATAACAGTGAGCGTGTTCCAGGGAAGAATTACCGCGACATTGGCGGAGTGCCATTGTTCCACCACATCGTCAAAACGCTTCTGTCGACGCCGCAAATAGGCACCGTCGTGGTTGACACTGACAGTGACACGATAGTCGACCAGTGCCGTCGAGAGTTCCCGAGTGTCGAACTAGTCGAGCGTCCGCAGCATTTGAGGGACGGCGGAACGCCAATGAACGACGTACTACTTCACACAGTTTCACAGGTCAGTTCCGACTTATACTTGCAAACCCACTCAACCAACCCGTTTCTATCTTCCGACACCATCGGTCGCGCTATAGTCGATTTCGAAAGCGCAGGGCAAGAATACGATTCGCTGTTTGGAGTCACAAAATTCCAGGGTAGATTCTGGACGTCATCGGGGCGGCCACTGAATCATGACCCCAGTGTGCTGGCCAGAACGCAAGACCTTGAGCCGATGTTTCTCGATAACTCATGCCTTTACATATTTTCCGCGCAGTCGTTGAGGGAAAATAACAATAGGATTGGCCGGCGTCCCATGATGTTCTCCATCTCGGGAATTGAGACCATTGATATTGACAACGAAGAAGATTTCGTCCACGCGGCCGAAATTGCACAGAATCGGAGAGCGCAGTGATGGCAGGGTCGAAGTTGCTGATCACATGTAAACAGATGCAAGTTGAGTTACCAGCGCATCGTGATCGGCTTGAAGATCTTGGCTATACGCTCGTGGTGCCGGAACTGCGGGGGCAGCAATTCTCGGCAAGTGAGCTATCCAGTTATGCCGACGATGTGGTGGGGCTCATTGCAGGCGATGATGAACTTTCGCGGAAATTCTTCGAATCTGCAAAAGACCTTCAGGTGCTTATTCGTTGGGGGATCGGTATGGACTCAGTTGATCATCAGGCTGCGGAGGATCACGGCGTTACCGTGAGGAACACGCCCGGAGTATTCGGCGATGAGGTCGCCGACTTGGCAATTTGCTACGCGCTTATGCTTGCACGATCGCCACAGCTCATCCACGATTCGGTGGTCGGAGGCGATTGGCCTAAAGTTGAGGGGATCTCACTTGCTAACCAACAAATCGGTATAGTGGGGCTTGGCCATATCGGCGACGCTGTTGCTCGACGCGCTCAGGCTTTCGGAATGGAAGTCAAAGGTTACGACCCTTACTCGACATCGAGCTATGCGGAAAATATCGGGCTTGAGGAGCTACTCAGTACCAGCAGATTTGTGGTGCTGACCTGTCCCGCGACCCCGGATACCATAGGCTTGATAAACGACAGGACCGTTAGACTGTTGGCACCCGACAGTTACCTAATCAATGTAGGGCGCGGGCCAGTCGTAGACCTTGTGGCGTTCGAGCAGGCGATGTCTGAGGGTGCGATTGCCGGCGCGGCGCTAGATGTATATGAAATTGAACCTCTACCGGAACAGTCGGTTCTGCGTTCACTTCCCAACGTAATCTTAGGTGCGCACAATGGATCGAACACCCGTCAAGGAGTTGAACGGGCTAGTGCGAGGGCCGTTGAGATCCTGCTAGAGGAGCTGGCAAAGAAATGAAGACCCGGGCTGTCTTATTGACGGGCGCTGCGGGTGGTATTGGTGGATCGATTCGAGAACAGTTAGAAAAGAACGTAAAGCATTGTGTCGTTGGCTTGGATAGCGCCTACTCCTCAGACACTGATCGCGAATTTCGGGTCGACTTGGCTGACCGGTTAAGGCTCGTCGATGTAGTGGACACCATACAACGGAGCTATACAATTGTCGGCATCGTCCACTGCGCTGCAGTTCAATTTGCCAAGCCGGCTGGTTCAGCGTCTTACGACGACTGGCTCACGTCCTTTGCAGTCAACATCGTGAGTCTCGACTACCTCGTTGGGCGGTTCTCGGCAGATCTCCGCTCAAGTTCTGGAGCTGTGGTAGCGGTGTCTAGCGTCCACGCGACCGTGACGAGCCGCTCCATGGCTCCATACGCGGCTACGAAGGGCGCGTTAGAGGCGTGGACGAGGGCTGCCGCTCTTGATCTCGCACCCGATGTGACCGTCAACAGCATCGCGCCCGGTGCGATAAGTACGGCGAAGCTGGAGGAGGGGTTCTCCCGATGGGAGAATGGTGAATTGCGACGATCGCTTCTTAACGAGCGAACCCCTGCTGGACGCATCGGGTCAGCCGAGGAAGTCGCTGCTTTGACTGAGTTCTTACTGTCGGATAGCGCGAAATTTATCACAGGGACTACTGTGAAACTCGATGGAGGCGCATCGGTCTTGCTCGGCACGGAGGTCTGATTGTGAAGTTGAGTCGTACCATTCATGTACCCGGTGCGGGGTATTCTCTTTTCGAGAGCGCTCGCTATTCTGCGGAAACTTCGTCGTTCAGTTGGGTCGATATCGAACAAGCAGTGCTTTTCGGGATGAGTCCTAATGGTGACGTTACTGTTAACGAGATGGACCAGGACTTCCTACCCTTGGCACTGCCGTTGGCATCGTCCGAGTTTCTGCTCGCAAGTGGTTCCGCTCTTCACATTTTCGACCTAAAGGTTCGCACTTCTTCAGTTTGGCTAGAAATGGATAATTTCGACAACGGTACACGGTTCAATGATGGCGCGTTCGACTTATTCGGTATTTTGTGGATTGGAACGATGCGACTTTCAGAAGAGTCTGAATGCGGCGTGCTGTACCGAATACAACCCGATAAGTCCGCTAGCATTGAGTATCGGGGCGTTGGCATCTCAAACGGAATTCATTGGGTCGACCAAAAAAATGGCTATTATGTCGATTCGGCGTCAAAGAAATTAATGCGAATTGTACAGAATTCCTCAGGCTTCTTGCAGTCAGTTCAACAGATAGCCGAATGGGAGGAAGGCGAACCCGACGGCATCGCCGTCACAAGCACTGGCGAGGTATGGGTTGCGGTGTGGGATGGGAAGCGCATCGACCGCTTTTCTAGCCGAGGGGAAGCATTGGGATGCATTCCGACCTCGGGGACAAGGCCAACGTCTATATCATTCGGGAGTGGCAGAGCCAGCCAGTCCATGATAATTACTTTTGCGGCAGAACCTGGCACCAAATCCGAGGCGGCAAAGGTCGAATTGTTCTCTGGTCCGGATGTCCCCTTGCCGCACCAGTCCTACAATTTAACTCCAACAGTGTGGCCGGGGAATCTACTCGATCAAGCGTGTCAAACGAAAGGCGACCATGAACGAGCGTAATGACGACGGTCAACGTACAGCTTTCCGTAAATCGGTAATCAGCCTCTTAGGTGAAGACAAATCGCGACGCATGGCAGCGATGCGAGACATGGCCAGCGGTGCTATAAAAAATGCGGCTAGCTCCGAAGGCAGAAGAAACGTTCAATCGATTCGACAATTCAAGAACACCCATGTGGGCGAGCGTTGCGTCATTATCGGGAATGGCCCGAGCCTGAATAACACCGACATGAGTCTGCTGAAGAACGAGACCACCTTTGGGCTTAACAGGATATATCTAATGTTTGAAAAAATGGGGTTTGAAACGACTTACAATGTTGTGGTCAACCAGTTAGTTGTGGAGCAGTGTGTGCCCGAATTCGAGTCTTTGTCTTCACCGCTCTTTACTACCCAACCCAGCCGTAGGCATCTACGGGATGTTGGCGGAAACATTCACTTTATGAATAAAGTCGCTGGTCCGCGTTTCTCGAAAGATGTCTCTCATGGTTTATGGGAGGGTGCAACGGTGACCTTCGTAGCAATGCAACTCGCATACTACATGGGGTTCAGCCAAGTCATCCTGGTTGGTGTCGACCACAGCTTCACCAGCAAAGGGGTGGCGCACAAGACCGTCGAGTCAGAGGGTGACGACCCAAACCATTTCGACCCTAACTATTTCGGTAAGGGCTTCAGATGGCAACTGCCGGACCTGGAGCGGTCGGAAGTTGCATATATATTGGCGAGACTGAATTTTCAGCTTGATTCTCGTACTATAGTCGATTCCACAGTCGGCGGTAAGTTGGATATATTTCCGAAGATTCCGCTAGAGGAGGCGCTGCGTGAACGGTGAGAGGTGCTCAAAGGAGACTCTTTTCACTATCGTAACAGTTTGCTTCAATGATCTACAAAACTTGAAGTCTACGTGTGCAAGTGTAGAGGCGCAGAATAGTCCAGAGGTTTTTGAGCATGTCATTATTGACGGTGGTTCTACCGACGGTTCAGTGGAGTGGCTGAACGGCCGCGATCGCGATATCCGCCATCGGTGGCAATCGCAACCAGACAAGGGCATATTCGACGCTATGAACAAGGGAATTCAGCAGTCTTCGGGCGAGTATTTATGTTTTTTAAATGCCGGTGATATTTTCGCGAGACCGACGGTTGTGCAGTCTGCAGCTCATCGCATGCGCGGATCAGGTGCTATCTGGGGATATGGTAAGGCTCGGGTTGTCGACGAGCTCGGTACTGCAGTACGTCCCAACGTCGGGATGCTCCCTTACTCGCTGCGGCGGCATAAGTATGGTAGAGCGACTGTCTGTCATCAAGCGGTGTGGATGAGTAGAGAGTATTTGATGTCGGTGGGTGGATTTGACGATGTATATGGGTCTGCTGCCGATTACCATAGGCTTTTGTCAGCAGGCCGGCGTCAACCTCCTATTGTTTGGGCAGATATCGATGTCGACTACCGGGCAGGCGGTGTTTCTGACATCGACGTGTACAAGCAACTCTGGCGGCGTCATCGAGCCAGAACGGTTGGTCTCAATGCACCGGGGCTACTTGCAGGATTAGATACTGTTTTCACAGTTGTTCAAATTCTTAATGTTCGACTGCGAAAGTCTTTAAAACCTTATTTATTATGGTTAAAGTCTTCAATTTCGCGAATTCGCCGAGCCTAGCGGTTTAATGTCGGATACCGAAAATTCAGTGAAACGCCGAAGTGGGCGGCGGATAGCCTGTGGTGCCGCCGTATACACAGCGATGGCATTGACCCAAAGGTCGGTTGCTCTGCTCCTATTGCCGTTTGTGACGCATGTGATGTCACCCTCGGAGTATGGTCTGGTAAGCGTGGTCACCGTCACTAGTCTTTTATTTTCCACTATTTTCGGATCCGCAGTAGAAAACGCGGTATTTCGGTGGTCAGTGCGCCGGGTAGATCAATCCGCGGCCTTAGTGTGGCTATGTCAGATGTATCTCTATGTTCTTCTACCTGTGCTGGGTTTCGTTATCGCTGCGATCGGTTTCATAGTTGATATTCAGCTTCTGGGTATATCGACTTCTGTATGGGGTATGAGCGTTTTGGCGGCGTTTTTGCTTTCTTCATCTTCGTTTTACGCGCTTCCAATAATTAGATCCGCAGATCGATTGTTGGCCTTTGTTTTCTTGGTCGGTGCTACCGTGGTAGTTAACGTTGCGTTCAAAATCGTCTTCGTCATCATGGGGCAGTTGGGAGTGCAAGGATGGGTTTATTCAGAGCTGCTGAGCGGTTCTGTCGCGTTTCTTCTCTCTTTGGCTTTAGTGCGGAGGCCCCGGGTCATGTGTCCAGGTTCTTTCAAGTCTCTGCTGTTATTTTCGCTGCCATTGCTCCCGCATAGAGTCGCCTTTTGGGCGTTGAGTGGATTAAGCAGGCCTCTCCTCCTGCTGTTTGTTTCGGCGTCGGTCGTAGGCATTTATTCACTTGCCCTGAATTTGGTTATGGTTGCTTCGCTTGTTCTGGCGGAAATAAACAAGTCGGTTTTAGCGGAGTACTCAGGCGAATCTTCGGATCCCCCCACTGATAAGACCGCGAGGGTCGTCCAATCGCAGTTTGTTGCGGCATTTCTTGTTCCATATTTCCTAGGCCTGGGTGTTTTCGTCGCGTTTGACCTTATTTTTCCGGCTATATACTCCGATGCACAGTGGATGATCGGGTCGATGCTGTTTGGGCAGGCCGCCTATGGGATATACCTTGTACCCGTCAACTATGTGGTACAGACTTCTGGTGTAACGGTCTGGAGTTGGATTCCGTCCACCGTTGGAGCCGCCATAGTTTTTGGTGGTATTGCCTTATTCGCAGGAGATCACGGAGTCTCATCGGCTATTTGGGCATCGGTTGCCGGATATGCCTTGATGGCGATTCTTGCGTTCTTGGTCCTGCTTCTAAGCCCCTCTAATGTGCGCTGGGGTAAGTTGCTGTCGCTCTCATTGCCGACGCTACCTTGCCTAGTGGCGCTGGTTCTCGTGTGCGCAGCGCTGACGTCGTCGGGCGTGGATGCGCTGGTCCTGGCGGCCGCGTCTTTACTTTGTGTGCTAGTGGTGTCCATTTCAGTTGCTGTTCCATGTCTCCGTTCGGCATGGTCCGGCTAGCGGCTGACTTTTGTAGAACGTATTGTCTTCGACTTGATAACTAGTCAACCGGTCGCATGGAGCTCGTTCGATGACTAAGGACGCTGAAACTTGCTTGCGCTTTGCTTGAACGACTGCACCGGCGCAGGAATGCAAACTGAGTGACCTCGATTTACGGACCGTCCTTACCGATGAAGTGAAGCGGCGGGTCTCTCCGTATGCGACATAGCGAAAGCGCGGCTGGCCCGGGGGGCGACGCGCGAAATCCAACGGCGATGTTTGGTAGGGCTCGACTGTGCTGGGCGATCTGAACTCGCGGTTTCTCGATGTTGACCAGTCTTCGAACGTATTTGGCCCGGTTAGGGTGGGGATGACGCTTTTATAAATGCGTTCGGGCCGCATTGTAATTCGGGCACCACCCAGTGTCTTGCTCTAGCGGTTTGCCAAAATGTGTACCGGGGCGGCTGCGCGCCGCCCATCTCGTTAGCGCTGACGACCCCATCAATGAATGCCACCGCATGCTGCCCACCATCGTCACCGTGAACCTTAAGCTGTTTCAGTGACTGAGCAAACTGCTGACATCCTTCTCGTTTCGTCTGCGGTGGAGCGGTAACGGCAACTGCACACACCCTAGTGAACGAAGGGCCGGCCTACCGCCAACGCGCTTTCCGGGAACGGTTGACGCCAACACAGACAATGAGTGTCGTTATTCATGTTCCATGCTGGTCCCCCACTTGCGATCAGGCGTCCCATCGTCCTGGCAACCGATACCGGTGTTCCCACGGTTGCGGTTCGATGTCCCTTGCGTGTCTAGCCGTCCTAGTCGGCGCGGTAGTTCGTTGAAAAATCTGAGCGACGATGTGGCCTAATTGGGTTGCGAGATTCGGCTTTCTAGTGCGCGCGGGGACGGGCTTCCTCTCGAACAAAATGAATGCCGAATCCAGAATGCTGTTGTTTCCCCTCGAATCATTAAGTTTCGTGCTGCATTTCCATGATGCACCACTGTTCTTCGGTAGTTGTTACGGGACTTGGTTTGCATGAGTCTCAGCCTGCCGTGACCAGAGCTGGAGTGACGCGGCCACAACGTCCATTTTGTCCTATCGCATGGCAAGTGCCGTATGCTAAGTCTTAACACCTGTAGCCGGAATAGCTTATGGCAAGACCTTGCTGAGTTTAATCTGCTCAGACGGAATCGTCCGGCGACTAGCAGTTGGTGCTGGCGTGTGTGCGAGTGGTGACGGTACCTTCAGTCCCGCCGCCGCCACGATCATGACGAAAACCCACCAGGTTAGTTGTGCGTGCGCAACCGACAACGTGACCTCGGTCGTGGAAGCAATCATGAGGGCCGCGATCATGCCTTGCGCGGCCTGCGCCGGTCGAGTGCCAGGCTGTTTTCTTAAGGTAAAGACGACGCCGAGCACAGCGACCAACATCAAGACCGAACCGACGAAGCCCGCATCGAATAAGATCTGGACTGCAGTGCTGTGCGGTGTCATCAGGCTCGCGTCGCGGCCAAGGCCGTCGAACTGTGGGTAGTACGATTTCGATCCACCGGACGCGGCGTGGCCAAACATTCCGGAGCCGAAGAATCGCTGCGGGTACGTTGCATCGGACTCGATGAAACTGATGGACCTGCTCCAGATAAAGTCGCGCTGGTTGAGTGACCCAACCTCCTCCCCCGCCCTCGTCGCGTTTGGTAGTAGCGCTTCAGCGCGAATGGTGGACTCCGCGACCAAACTTTGCACACTGGGATAAACGAAGGGGAGCGCAGCTGCTGCAATTGTTATTATGGGCGTAAGAGTGCGAAGTAACTGAGGCACGAATAGGGCAACTAAACCAAGCATTGGAGCGGCAAAGAGTACAAGCCTTGCCTCCGACAGCACCAGCATTGCAATTGCTAATACAATTGCCGCGATGCGCGTCTTTCGCAGGGGTGAATCACGACGGACAAGGGCTGCGGCTCCAACGATGAACACCGCGGCGAGCGCAGGCGTTGTGGCCAGCGAGTTCGATAGTGGGAAGATGACGCGCTCCATGCCGGTCAGGCCGTTTTCTAACCCGGCTGAGCGGCCCGAGGCGGCCGAAGAGCGCATTCCTGCGAGATATAGCACTACGGATGCAAGGAGATAGATACCGACACCATCTAGAATTGCTATGAAGGCCGTCGCTCTGTCCCCCGCCAGTTGAACGGCCCTCACCGACGCTGCGATCGCAAGTGCGATGAATACAAGCTGCACAGGCACGGCTGGGTAATTCGGCCTGCAGATGATCAAGGCTATGACCAGCGCGAGGCAGATTACATGCGGCTGTACCAGGAAGGCGCGTCCTGTCGTTCGGATGGGGGACATCAACAGCAACAGGACAGCAGTCGCGAAGGCTGCGGCGGTTGCGCTGCGAGAGGCCACGGCCAAGATGGTCGGAAGCGCCACCAGCCATAGAGCATGTCGGGGATAAGATTTCACCATGATCTCCGAACCGGCGTTAGCCATCGTCGGGCAATAGATCGGTGCCGATCAACGTCCACGGTGGCAGAGCAAACGCAGTAATGGATGGACGCTGCAATCAGCAGTGGTAGGCGGCCAGTTTTCGGCGTCAACGCGACGCCAGCGCGCCCGATGACATGAAAGATCAAGGCAACCACACCAACCTCCGCTCGGTCTGGTCCAGTTCGTGGCTCGCTTCGGTCATTCACGCATCATGCCGCACCGGGCAGTCTCGGCGCGTGTCGAGACCCCGTAGAGGCCGGTCGTGGCATGAGTGCCTCGCTGAGAACGAGCGCACAACGTCAGCGACGGACACTAACTGGGTCGTATGCGAAACTGGTCATCGGCTCTGCCTAAAAACCAATACCTGACACTGATCAGCGTCAGGTTGAGAACATTTGAAGGGCAGAATTGGTGTATTAAGCCAAGTTCGTTTCGGTCCTTCGCTACGGACACCGGGCAACTGGGAGTGTTTTCCTCCGCGCCGTCGTGCCGAGCGGCGCAACGGCCCTGTCGGGGTCGGGAGAGTCCGCATCACAGCTGGCGTAGTGATCTCCATTCTTGCGGTCGTCTTGGTCATCCCATCTCGGTTCACGTGCACGTTGCGCCCGCAGTCGTTCGAGCAGTTAGTGTCTTGATACAGCGCCAACATGGAACTGATAGCGGAGACCGTTGTTCGCTCTGGTATAAGCTTTCGCCGCCAGCTGGCCGGCCAATCTCGGACTGCTGATCGCCGTATGGACGATGATCGTTCCTTAGATCGTAAATTGTGCGTCGAACCCGAACAGCTGAGTCGAGAAAGTCTTACACCAACGCACTGACGACCGCGCTTGCGATGGCTCGGTGACCCGCGTTGTTCGGATGTAGGCGGTCGGGGTCGATCATGTCGGGATGATCGGCCAGTGGCTCACCGATATCAAGATATCGACCCTCTGCGCTCGCGGTTGCGGCCTTCACCCCGTCGATCAGGGTCGGGAAGTTCGCCGGAGGTTCGGTTGAATCCCAGATCGGGCTGGTGACTATTACCTCCGTGTTCGGTGCCGCAGACTTGATGGCGTCGAAGAGCGACGATGCAATCGCGCCGGTGACGCTCGCGGTACCGGCCTCGTAGTCGTTACGGCCACCGGACACGACGACGACATCGGGCTGGGCCGCAGCAATCACATCCAGCTTGATTCCGTAGTCGGTTTTCTGTCCGAGATAGCTCGTGGTGTAGCCGGAGCCGTCCTCAGCGAGGTTGAGCTCCGACCACCCCATCGCCGCCGACACGAGCGTCGTCCAGCGCTGTCCATTCGACGACGCACCGATGCCCTTTCTGTACGAGTCACCCAGAAATGCGACCACTTGCACGGAATCCGGAATCGACCAGGCCGGGGGTGCTGCTGTCTGCGGAGCCTCGGACCGCGACCCGATGTGCCATCCCACGATTCCGCTGAATGCCACGACCAACACCGAGACCGCGATCGAGATGAGTACCGTCCTGCGCGCCGTCATAGTGCCCCCACTTGCCGCCGCGTCACGAGGTCGACCGCCGACGGGACACGCCTTTCGGATCGGTCATCGCGACCCGCATCGTGTGGACCATGTGCTCCCACGACGGAAACTCGAAACCGGACGGCAGTGGGTGCGGACCGGTGGACAGGCACATGGTCATGCCCTGCGCTACCGCTTCCGTGTCGGTGGGATCGCAGTACCGCACGGACTCACCGAGCAACTCTCGAAAGATGGGGCGGTCGCTCACCAACACCGGTGCCCCGAGGCGTAGTGCCTCGAGTGGAGGCAGACCGTAGCCCTCGTTCAGCGAGAGGTATACGAACAGTGCGGTATTGCGATACAGCCACGCCAGCTGCTCGGTCTCGACGAAACCGGTGTAGCGAATGGAGCCGTCGTCGATAGCAGCAAGTACCTCTTGCTCGAGCTGGTCGGCCTTTCCGTTGGCCGGCCCCACGACCACAAACGGGCGGTTGGGTGAGATCGCTCCCGAACGCACGGCTGCGGAGAGTGTTGTTGCCAGATTCTTCCGAGTGTTCAATCGACCGACGGACAACATGAAGGAGCCGGGGCGGAGGTCGAGTGCGAAACGTGGTTGCGGAGGCGCGTCGAGCAAAGCGTGAGAGATGCCGAAGCCGGTAACTGCGGTAGGCGTCAGGCGCGGGTTGTGCTCAACGATTCGTGCCGCCTCGGTTCGACTACTAACGAACAGCACACTCGCCGCGCGAGCGGCGATCATGATGGGGGAGAGGTAGATGCGCTCGATCGTGGTGAACCACTCCGGGTTGGATTGGAACAGAGCATCGTGTACGAAGACGGCCGATTTGCCCAGCAGCGGAGAGTAATTCGACCCCCATGCCATGTCATACGGACCTGTGCGTACTCGTATCGAAAGCTCCACCATGTTCTTCAGCGGCTGCGTCGGCAGGTATGTGCGGATCCATCGCACGCCTTGCCGTTCCAAGTCTGCCGCCTCCGCCGGTGTGGGACTGCGCCGCAGCGCCACGGTCAGCACATCGTCCGGAAACTCGCGTCGCCACGCCGCGATCTTCTCGTGTGTGATGACGATGCCGGCGGGCGGACCGTCGAACCAGTAGTACCCGTCGAACAGGACCCTCATGTCGTCTCCGTTCTGTCGCGTCGGGGCAGTACGACGAGCATCGCCACCGAAACCGCGATGCGTAGCCCGCTCAGGACTATCAACGTCCATACCAAACCTGCTGCACCGCCCACGAATACGCCGATCGTTTGGCTACCTACGTCGACGAGCACCGAGGCCAGTCGGGTTCGATGTGTGAACACAGGGCCGACGAAGAATCTGGTGGCCATCAGTGCCACCTCGAAGGTCTGCGCAGACAGGATCGCCATACCCACCGGAACCACGTACGGCAGCGCGGCGGCGGGACCGATGCCGGAGAACACCGTCGAAAGCGCCGTGTGACCCACCACCCCACACGCGCCGAGGCCGAGGGCCACCGCGATGTTCCAACGCACCGAGACCGCGAGTACTGCACGGGTGCCCCGCGCACTGAGTGTGGCGAACTGTTTGAAGATCAACGGCTGGATGCTCTGGATGATCACGAACGCCGGCGCGAACACCAATGAGTAGGCGAATCGGATACCGGCAGTGGCGGTGTCGTCCTGGATCGAATAGAGCAACAACGTGGCGATCTGACTTCCGAATCCCAGGTAGACGGCCTCTGCGGTGATTCGCCACGCGATGGAGAAGTGGGAATCGGACTTGCTGGTGGAGGTGGCTGTGCCGCAGAAGACGACCCCGGCCGCGAGCACAATCAGCAAAGTACTGAACCAGATCGGCAGCAGCGCTGTGTTGTCGACACCGAGTGCAGTCATACCCGCAGCGAGGAGCGCGCCGACGGCATAGATCCCCGCCAACAGTGCCGCACGGGAGTAGCTGCCTCGGATGATGAGGACTTGACGCGGCAGATCGGAGATCACCATCGTCGCCGCCAGAGCCCCTACTGCGGCGGCATAGCCCCATTCGCCGCCGCGGCTTATCCATGCGAACGAAGCAACACCGACAACGGTCGCGAAGGCAAGGGTTCCGCGCCAACTCGACCACCGGTCGATGGAATCCTCGGGGCGGATACCTATTCGTGCTGCGTCGACGATGGGGGCGTAGATCCCCCACGCTCGTGAGGTCCCGACGGCGATGAAACCCAGTGCGGCACCGACCGACAGCGATGCGAATTCGCCGACAGTCAACGACACACCGGCCGTGACGTTGAAGACGAAGAAGCCGAGTGACCACAAACCTTGATCGAGAGTGCGGACAAGAATGCCGGCTCGGGTGACGGTCGAGTTCTCTACCGAGGGGCTCGCGGTCATCGTGGCCGACCTACCCGGCCGGACATCGCTGTGCCGAATGCCAGGCCCTCGGCGTAGAGCTGCGCGGCGAGGTCGACGAATCGCTGCTTGGTCCACTGCGTCGTGCTGACGCGTGGCATGGTCGACGCACGGACTACGGCTTCCGCCAACATGTCCCGTGTGGTCGCCGGGTCGGCAGGGAGCACGACCCCGGATGTTCCGGAATCCTCGAGCACAGAACTGGCTCCGGTTCGCTCGAAACACACCACTGGCAGTCCGCATGAGGCCGCCTCGCCCACGACGCCACTTGCACCTTCCCGACCTGAGGGATGCATCAGCACATCCGATTGGACCATCATGTCCAATACCGCTGCGCGGTCGAGGGATCCGTGGAAGGTCACCCGATCGTGGACGCCCAGAGTCTCTGCCCGTCCGCGCAGGTAAGCGCCGTGGCTCGTGCTGTCGAAGCCCACGATGTGCAGGTGAGCGTCCCTCAGCACGGTGGATGCCAGCGCTTCGATCGCCAGTTCCTGACGCTTACGGGTGATGAGATGACCGACGACCAGGATGACGATGCCGTCGTGCTCGGCCCGCTGCGGCAGGTGTGTCGGCAGGGCGACGACGACGTTGGGAAACCGTCTGCATCGAGTGCCCGTGCGAGCGACAGTCGATTCCATCGCACCGTTCTGTGCAAGTACCAGATCGCACCGTCGAGCAATACGCACGGCAGGGATCGATGCCACTCGGTCACGTGCTGTCTGGAGAACCCGTTGTCGACGTGTCGCAGACGAGGTCGGCGCGATAGCGAAAACATCGGCAACGCCCCCTGCACCGACAGGGCCCCACACCTTGCAGACCGTCGAAGACGCAGCGGTGATCGGCGTCCCGAGAATCTCCGAAGCAAACGTCACGTGATGTGCGTAGACGATACGAAAACGCTGTTCCAGCATCGGTATTCGTTTGGCGGCCAATCGCACCCACAGCTCGTGTTCGATGCGGGTGAACCGGGGATAGTGCCACCGAAAGAACGGCGGGGACAAGGGAAGATCGACAGCAATGATCTCGAGAACATCTCGGAATTCCTCGGGAATCCTGCCACGGCATGCCTGTTCCGAGCGACGCATCGTCAACAGGATCACGTGGGCGTCGACTGCCCTCGCGTGCTCGAGGGTCGCCAACAGAAACTGCCAGCCGATCCCCGGTTCGCTCGGCATGTCCGGGTGAACCGTGAACGAGGACAACACGATTGCACGCGGTCGACCATCGGACGCCGCGAAGGTCATCGCGACCCCGCGAGGCGATGCCGTCTGCGCCGTCGGGGCGATCCGTGGGACGCCGGCGTCCGGGCATGCGTCTCTGCGTTCCGAATCGGTGTGGTCGCCGTCAGTGCGAGGAAGACCCAGGGGAATGCAAACCAGATCACGCTGGTCACGGATGTGCAGATCGCCAAGCCCAGAAACAAGGGAAGGGCGTGCGCTTTGTCTCGGGCGGCCAGGAACAGTGCGACGGCGAAGACGGCGAAGAAGGCCGAGCCCACGAAGCCCACGTCGTACAGAAGTGACAGCCACATCGAGCTGAGATACGCGGGGCCGGTATTGGTCGGGTCGACGGGGTTGAACTGCGAGAACGTGTTCAGTCCGGTTCCGAACGACGACGCGCCCCAGCCGCGTGCGGCAATTTGATCGATGGCGTTGTTCCACAGTTGGACGCGGTAGGCACCGGTCCCGCTCTGTGTGTCGATCACGTGGACCACGCGCCACAGAAACGTGTCCTCGTCACCCACGCGGTAATACACGTCCTGCAGGTAGAAGGCGACGAGGGTGAACGCGGCCACCGCCGAGACTACGGCTGTGGGATAACGCTTGACGCAACGGAACAAGACGCAGACGGCGAGGAGCACAAGGGCAATCCAAGCCGATCTGGTGGACGTCAGTATCAGTGCGATGGTGATCGGGATTGTCATCACCAGAACGTGTTTGGTCACGGCCGGTGTGCCGGCGAAATAGTAGACGATGCCGAGCCATCCGAAACACAGGCAGCCCATGATGTTGTACTCGAAGGCCAGGCCGTCGATGCGGGTACTCGGATCGAGTACGAAGGCCGCGATGCTCACGACGCAGATAGCCCCGAGAATGGTTGTGCCGGATCGTACGACGAACGTCAGATCGAGAGCCGAGGTGACCAGTGGAACTACCGCGACGAGCGCGACGAGCAGCTGGATGGCCATGCGCAGGCTCGCTCCGGGGTCGAGAGCGAAGACCATGCTCGACGCGAGTCCGACTGCGATGAGTCCGGCCCCGCCGACGATCAGACCCGGACCGAGCGGGTTGCCGACGCTCGCGGACGGGTTCCGCCGCACATGGGCGTGCAGCGCGAGCAGGAACAACGGAGTCGCGAAGTACTCGGGACGAACGCTCAGCCCCGCGACCGTCACCTGAACACCGTTGGCGCACAACGCGAAGAAGAAGACGCACCATGCCCATTCCATGCTTCTCAACGATCCGACAGCGAGGACTGCAGCAATCGCCGCAGCCAGCGCGATCGAGGCGACCGTGGGAACGGCGAGCGCCAGGTACACGACGACGGAGGCAGCGCAGACGAGTCCTGTCATTTCTGCAGAGGATGGGCCTGCTCTGCGGCCTTTTCGACCGGTGAGGAACATCGGGTCAGTGCCGGTTGGTGCGCACGGGTGCCGATTGCGTCGGCGGTGTCGGCACTCGACCAGGCTCGAAGTCGTAACCGTACTGATCTCGCCCGCGTCCCGTTGCCGGGACCATCGACATGACCACACCGAGCAAGGAGGCACCCACGTTCTCGAGGTTGGCCGCAGCTCGGGTCAACTCCTCGCGCCGGGTGTATCCGTACCGCGTGACCAGGATGGTGCCGTCGCATTGCGTGGCGAGAGTGGCGGCGTCGGTGACCGGCAACAGGGGAGGCGAATCCACCACCACGTAGTCGAAGGCCCGTCCCAGATCACGCAGAAGGGATTGGGCAGTGGCGCTTCCCAGCAGTTCGCTCGGATTGGGCGGGGCCGGGCCCGAACCCAGTGCCCACAGATCGGTGTGGCCGGTGGTCTGCACCACCTCGTCGAGGCCGGCGTCGTGTGCGAGCACGGAACTGACCCCTACCGAGCCGACGATGCCGAGGTATTCGGCAATGTGTGGCCGTCGCAGGTCGGCATCGACCAGGACGACCCGGTTGCCGGATTCCGCGAGCGAGAGGGCAAGGTTGACCGCAGTGGTCGATTTACCTTCGCCCGCAATGCAACTGGTGACCAGCAGCATGCGGGGCGGATTGTCGACCGAAAGGAATTTGAGGTTCATCCGCAGTTGACGGAACGCCTCGGCGATGGGCGCGGTGGACGAACCGAAGTCGATGGGCGGGGTCTCACGGATCTTCTTGTCCAGCGGGATGGACCCGACGAGCACGCTATCGGTCAGCGCCTGGAGTTCGTCGGGTTCCTTGACGGTGTTGTCCATCCTGTCGCGAACCAGTGCGCCCGCGATGCCGACCAGAAGTCCGAGGACGAATCCGAGGGCAACGTTGCGGACCTTTTTGGGCGAGACCGGGGTGGTCGATGCCTCCGCGGTCTCGGCCACGGTCACCGCAGCGCTGGCCGTGCCCCCGTCGACAGGCTTCTCCAGTTCGCCCACCAGCGTGGGGAACAGCTCGCCGATGGCGTTGGCGATGTCGCGGGCCCGAGCCGGCGAGGAATCGACAACGGACGCGTCGAGTAGAACCGAATTGGGTTTGGCCGTGGCGGTGATGCGGTCGGTCAGTTCGTCCGGACTTATGGGCAGCCCGAGCTGGTCGACGACACGACGAGCCAACTCTCGGCCGGTGAGCAACTCGGTGTACGAGACGACTCGCTGCTGCGACGCCAAGTTGTTTTGGTACACGTCGCTGGACGACACCGCCGTCGTCGTGACGAAGAATTGCGTGGTCGATTGATACATCGGTGTGGACACGAGCGAGAACACGACAGCAATGAGGGTGCCGACGATGGTCGTGGCCACGATGACGAGCCACCTCGCGCGCAACGCGGCAGCGTACCGGCGAACTGTCATTCGCATCTCTCCCTCGAACTGCAGACCCTCGAACTTCGGTGTTGTGTGCCGAGCGATCAGGGAACGGTGCGTCGCCAGAATGCGCCGGAACCGTCGATGTCGATGATCTCGTCCTGAATTGAGTGAGCCCGGCGGTAGTCCCGGACAGCTTGTCCGGCCTGAGAGGAATGACTCCCGTAATCGTCCACGATGCAGAACCCGCCCGGTGAGAGCTTGGGGTACAACGACTCAAGAGCTTGAATTGTCGACTCGTACATGTCGCCGTCGAGTCGCATCAGCGCCAGCGCATCGATGGGTGCAGTCGGAAGCGTGTCCTTGAACCACCCCACGAGAAATCGCACTCGCTCGTCCAGGAGGCCGTACCGCTCGAAGTTGTGCTGCACCGTGCGGGGGCCCACCGCGAGGCCGCCGAGTTGATGGTTGCGATCGCCCGCGTCGGCGGGATACCGGGTGGCGTCCGGGGGCGGGAGTCCCTCGAACGAATCCGCAACCCATACGGTCCGACTCCGGTCACCCCAGGCGACCAAGTTCGCCTTCATGAAAATCGATGCGCCGCCGCGCCATACGCCGGTCTCGATCAGATCGCCGGGGACCCCGTCCGAGACGATCGTTGCGACGCACTCCTCGATGTTGGTCATCCGGCGCAGACCGATCATGGACTCCGCCCGGGACGGCCAGTCGAGGCCGGATTCTCGCTCGCGCTCGTCGTACGGTTTCTTGATCGCAATCTCGACACCAAATCGGCCGGCCGCATGGGCGAAGGAGCTCGCCAATCGTTTGGGTAGCGATGGATTTCCCTGCCACCGAACGCCGCCCAGCACCGAATCGTTGTCTTCCGCCAGAGCGCCCGTCAAAGCGCGTTTGACCGTGTTCAGATAGAGACCTCTGACCGAGTCGATATCGGTGACTTCCGTCGTCATTGGCAAACCATAGCAACGCATTACGTGACTCGTCGGGTGCAAGAACGATATTCGTGGCGGGACAATTCAGGTCGGTAGCAACGCTTCTTGCATTCTGGGAATCAGGTATTCGCCGTATTGTCGGGTGATGTGACTGGTATCCCAGCTGATTACAGTGCCGGATACGACCAATGGGCGCGTATTGCGGCAGTGGAACCAGGAACGAGCGTCGAGCAACGTGGGTCCCGTCGGTTGTGTGACAGCGTCGCCGGCGCTCCGTTTTGTCAACCAGTTCTTGGAGATGATGCTGACGCAACTGGACGAGACCGCCTGCCTGTTCGCGCGAGTTCGAAGTTTCGCTAAGAACATGGAAATCACTGACGAGCCGATCGGCGGTTAGAAGGCAGTATCCCTTCAGGGTGGTCCGGCGAATGGCCCGCTAACCTTCGTGTCGGTTGTTTTGCGCCGTCAACAGATGATGTCTATCTAGTTCATGTTGTGCGACAAAGTAGTTCGCCAAGCTCATAGCGCTCGAACAGGGTGCCGATCGTGACGCAGGCGGTTACCGTGAGCGCACCGAATTGAGTTCTAGGGAGTGCGAGATGCTGCACGCATTGATCGACACCGTCTATTGGAAGCTGCGTCGGAGGCGGATGCCCGAAGACATCCCCTCCACCGCCCTGTTGACCTTTGTGGTCGATCGAGTCGGTCAGGCGCTACGGGGGCAACTGCTGGGCATGCCCTATTTGAGGGGGCCGGCACTGCACTTTCGGGGCCGCGGCGTGAAGGTGCGCAACGCAGCCAAACTGCGCGTGGGCACCGCAGTGGTGTTCGGCGACGGCGTGGCCGTCGACGCGCACTCGGCGCACGGAATCACGTTCGGCGACAGGACCACTGTCGGCCGTGGGTCGTCGATCAACGGATCGGGGGTCATTTCGGAACCCGGTGTCGGCGTCGTGATCGGCGAGGGTGTCGCGGTGGGCATGTACAACGTGATCTGGGGTCAGGGTGGGATCACCATCGGGGACAACGCCATGATCGGGCCCCATGTGTCGATCTTCAGTGAGGATCACGGTTTCGCCGACATGTCGGTGCCCATGAACAGGCAGGGGTACCTCCGGAGCCCGACGGTCATCGGAGCGGACACGTGGATCGGGGCGGGCTGCGTGATCACCCGCGGGGTCACTATCGGTGAAGGCGCTATCGTCGGCTCCGGTTCGGTGGTCACGAAAGACGTTGCGCCCTACACAATCGTAGGAGGCGTACCGGCCCGTTTGATCAAGGCCCGCGAACACACCGCCACATGACTCGACCCGAGGTCTCGGTTCTGATCGTCACCTACAACAGCTCGCACGTGATCGGTGACTGCCTCTCGGCCTTGGGCTCGGACCACGAGGTGATCGTCTACGACAACGCCTCCGCCGACGAGACGGTGTCACTAATCGAACGTGAGTGGCCGCACGTGCGCGTGATCGCCGGCGAGCGCAACCTCGGATTCGCCAAGGGTGTCAACAGAGCTGCGGAGGCAGCGACCGGCCGAAACATCATGCTGCTCAATCCCGATGCCGTCATCGCCGCCGAGGATGTACAGATCCTGGCCAGGACGGTGACGTCGACCCACGGCGGGATCGTGGCACCCGTTATTCATACCGGCGGCGTGCGCGTGATGGCGGCCGGCCGAATGCCCACGATCTGGGCGATGGCCAGTCACTACTTCGGGATATCCCGGCTCTCGCGGGGCCGTGCGCGGTTGCAGGGTCACTATTTGCTGCCCTCGGACGTAGGGGAGGGCGTGGTCTCCACCGACTGGGTCACCGGTGCCTGCCTGATGGTCGATACCGAAACATGGTGGCGATTGCGCGGATTGACCGAGCGATGGTTCATGTATGCAGAGGACATCGAATTCTGCTGGAGGGTGGGCCGCAGTGGAGGTGCCGTGCTGATTCAGCCGCGGGCGCGGGCGCAGCATCTGGTGGGCAGGAGCAACGGTGCGCCGGAGGCAGGCACCAACTCCGCCTGGGTACTCAATCTCTACGGGTTCTACTGCGCAGACATTGCCGAGTCGCGCATGCACCGGATCGTGTGGGCGCTGGTAGTGGGATGTGGTCTTCGGTTCCGGGCCCTCGTGTTCTTGTTGCAGTCTCTGGTGCATTGCTCGGCCGAATTGCATAGCGCAGCCGGCGATTTCACTCGTCATTCCAACGCAGTGTTCCGAGCACTGACGGCGTCTGCCGACGTCAGATGGGCGCGCAAGGCACGGTCGTAATCGGCACAGACGCGTTCCCACGTGTAGTGGTCGTGAGCGCGGCGGATCGATACTGTGCTCAACTCTTGTTGTAGTTCGCTGTCGTCCAGAACGGTTTCGAGTCCGGCGCTGATGCACTGCGGAGTGGTGCCGACAAACACCGCTCCGTCGCCGAGAACCTCCCGGTTGTACACGGTATCGCGCGCGACGACCGGCGCGCCGCAGGCCATAGCTTGGACCAGCGCAGGGTTGGTTCCTCCCACGCTGTGCCCGTGGAAGTACGCACCGGCGTTCTCCCACAGTGAGAACAGCACGTCGTCGTCGCTGAGGTGCCCGTACCATCGCACGTTGTTCTGTCGGGCGGCTATATCGGCCACCCGTTCCTCCAGGGCACCGCCGTACCCTGACGAACCGACGATCACCACTTGCCAACGCTCGCAGAGTGTTTCGATGGCGTCCAAGAACGGTCCGATGGTGTTCTCGGGAACAAAACGAGCCACCATCAGAATGTACTTCCGGCGCGCGAGACCGTCGGGCGGATCGTCTCCGGTTCGAGGATCGCCGCCGTACGGAATGAATACACCTGCCCGGCCGGAGAGTTCCTTCCATCGAACACCCAACGCTCGGGAGTCGTAGATGAGAGTGGTCGCGTACCGCGCTGTCGCATGGCCGCCGATGGCGAAGATCGCCTTGGCTATGCGTCCCCACTTCTCCCGTTCCCACTCGATTCCGTCGACATTGACCAACGTGGGGATTTTGCGAAGCCGAAGCAACGGCAACCAGAAGCCGTTTGCCACGTTCATTACCAGTGCCGCATCGGGTTTCGTCGCCACCGCATGGATCGACGACGTGGCCCCATACGTGATGGTGCTGGCCGACTTGCTGTCGATGCCAGGGGTCACCACGGAACGAACACGGGGATCCATATCGATCGGGTTGGTGCTCATTGCCTTTTCACGGCCATACACAACCACGTTCCAGCCGTGATCGGCCAGGTAGGGGGCCAAATGTCGGACCAAGGTTTCGAAACCGCCGTAGAAACTCGGGTATCCCCGTGTGCCGATGATGGCGACCGTACGAGTCATAGTGCTCCCGCTGAGCGTCGACGTATTGTGCGCTCGTCGTTTTGTCTAGCATTCGACGTAGCAATTTGAAGAGGATGTTATACACGCGGCAACGCTTTTGTCCGTCCAACGTGTGAAGACGAAACATTGCGTGCGCAAACCGATTTCGCGAACTCGGTGTCGGTTTTGAAAGTTGCTTATAACAGAATCGATTCTGTCTAGTAGGCGATATTTAGAGCCCGAAAGTCTATTTTTCGTTCGTTCGAGGGACCCGCAGTTTGTTCCAGCGTCCCGGGGCTCCCGAAGGTGAAGGACGTCCGCTCTACCTGTTCGCGCAGTAGCGCCATGGCCTGCGGGGGCTGGTGCCATCGTTTCGGCCGTCGCAGAGGCGGGCGGCCATGGCGATGGCACAGCTGGGAATTGCTGGCAATAGAAACGCGGGGCTCGCCGTGGTTCGGGCTGTCTCGCTGCTCGAACGAGAGGGGTGCATGGGTCTCGAGGTGTCGAGAATCACCCTCGCTTGGACCTGGGTGGCGAAGCTCTTTGTCGCTCCTGTTCTAGCTGGGTCGAATGCTGCTGGCGCTCCTGGCCCGCTAGCGAATTCTGAGGTCGAAATTGGGGATACGTATTGTCGTGAGACGTCACAACAGGGAATTCGCCGAGTAAAGCTCGTGAATCGAACGAATGAGTGATTGGCTGCAGGGCCGATAGTCATCCGGTGCACGGCGATCGAATACTTATGTAACGATTGAGCCACACAGTGGCCCGTTGCGGGGTTGTACGAACGGACGAGGAGCTCGAAGCATGGAGATACAGGATTATCTGAAAATCCTGAAGGCGAGATGGATCATCATCGCCGTAACCGTGGTCGTAGCGATCCTTGGTGCGTTAGGTGCGTCCCTGCTGACGACGCCGCTATACGAGTCGAGCGCAAGGATGTTCGTCTCCACATCCGGGGGAACCTCGGTCAACGAGGCATACCAGGGCAACTTGTTCTCCCAGCAACGCGTAGCCTCCTACTCAGAACTGGTGACCAGTGAGGCGCTGGCAACTCGGGTTCTCGCTGTGCTGCCGCTGAATCTGACTCCATCGCAGTTGGCGGCAAAGGTGAAGGCGTCCTCTACTCCTGACACCGTGCTTTTCGACATCACCGTCTCTGATGCGTCCCCTTCGACAGCACGCGACATCGCTAACGCGATGGCGTCCGAGTTGACTACGCAGGTTGAGGAATTGGAGACACCCGCGGACGGCGGGAGTCCGTCGGCCGGCGTCAAGACTTTCCAGCAGGCGGATGAGTCGTCGACTCCGGTAAGCCCGAAGACCATGCGCAACCTCGCCCTCGGTGCTGCGGTGGGTCTGTTGCTCGGCATCGCGTTGGCGGTTCTGCGCGACCGCCTCGACAATACGATCAAGGGTCGTCGCGAGATCGAAGCGATCTCCGGCAAGGCGCTCGTCGGCACAATTCCGTTCGACAAAGAGCGTAAAGCGCACCCGGCCGTCGACTTCCAAGATCTCACCCAGTCGGCCAGTGCCGAGGCGTTCCGTGAGCTTCGCACCAACTTGCAGTTCCTCGAGGTCGACCATCCACCACGAGTCATCGTCGTCACCAGTGCGATTCCCAGTGAAGGCAAGACGACCACCGCGGTGAATCTCGCCGTAGCGCTGGCCGAAGCAGGCCACCACGTGGCTCTCGTGGAAGGCGATCTGCGTCGGCCGCGCGTCTCGAAGTACATGGGTCTCATCGGCTCGGTCGGAATGAGCACCGTTCTCGCCGGCCAAGCAACAGTAGAAGAGGTGCTGCAGCCCACCAAGTACGAGGGTCTGCAGGCCATGGCCTCGGGACCCATCCCGCCGAACCCGTCCGAGCTGTTGGGCTCGGAAGCCTCGCGTGCTCTGTTGGTCGAACTGCGTTCGAGGTTCGACTACGTGATCGTCGACGGTGCACCGTTGCTGCCCGTCACCGACTCGGCTGTCCTCACCACCCATGCGGATGGTGCTCTGCTCGTCACTCGCTACGGACACACGAAGTCCAACGAACTCGCGCGAGCGATCGGCAATCTCGAAACCATCGGTGCCCGTGTCCTCGGCGTGGTGCTGGCGTTGACCCCGTCGAAGAAGGGGGACATGTACAGCTACTCGTACAACTACACCGCCGATACCAACCTGCCGCGTCAGGTGGTGCCCCCGGTGCCCGCACCGGCACCGCAAGGCCCGGTCGAGCCATCTGGCCCGGTCGCTGCACCCACGCCGCCGCCCGCTGCATCGACATCCACAGGCTCGGCGCAGTCGGCGCCCTCGGGACCGACCGAGTCCGCACGCACGGCCGTCAGCGCGGCTCCATACGGACGAGCGCGCCGTCCTGAGGTGCATACCGACCCGTCGACAAACGGCACCGACAACCCCCGTTTCCGTAAATAATCGGTTCCGCCGACAGAACTAGCGCGGCCGAGATTACTCACAGCCACAACCCGAAATGCCCCGCCACAATTGCTGTGGCGGGGCATTCTCGACTGTTGGAGGCTAGACGCGACCCTCGAATTCCGCGACCACGAACAGCACGATCAGTGCAAGCGTCAGGACTACCAACGCGATCCAAACAAATGGATGCGCATTTTCTGGTGGCCTGACTCGGTCCCTACGTCGTTTTACGAACACGGAACGAACTGTAAGTCAGTCGAAGAACAACCGCAGCCCCGTCGCGCCTAGTGTGACGAAGACGCGCGGGGCTGGGGTTATCGGGCTGTCAACGCTGGGGAGTCAGCATTGCGGGACGTCGATGCTGACCGTCGGCTGATCGACCAAAGGTTGCACGGGCACCGTCGCCTCGCCCGGAGCGGAGGGTTCTTCGAGCTCCCAGGTGACCGTCTGCGATTTGCCCGGCGGGATGGTCAGATACGCGGCCTGCACAGGACGACCCAATTCGGTGCCGGCCTGGATGGAGAATCCGGAGATACCGTTCACCTTCATGGACGTGATTTTTGCGCCCTGGGTGCCGTACAGATAGACGATCGACTCGTTGGTGCCGTAGGGGACGTTGGGCTGAAATGTGCTCGCCACGTACGACGTCAGGCCGTTCGGATCGACGTTGTTGGTCAGCGTTGCCGTCACCGTCGACTTACGGGTCCCGGCGGTGCAGGATTCGGCCGAATATTTGATATCGCGGGCCAGGTAGTAATCGAGCTTGTTGCCACCGGCATTGTTGACCACCACATTGGCGTAGGGAGCTGGGCTGTCCGGCAACACGTGACCCACCTTGGTGCCGGCCAGAATCGCCTGCTCCGCCGGATCTGCGCTCCACACCGAGATGCGACCTTCACTGCCGGCGCGGCCCACCGCGTCGAGCAAAGATCTGGTGGGGGCAGCGCCCGTCGTCATCTTCTGCACCACCGCGGACGCGATCTGCTGCAGGTACGCCTTGCGTGCCAACTGATCGTCGCCGAACTTCGAATAGGCTGTGCTGAGGGTGATTTCGACGACGTTGTCTGCCGTGATCTGCTCTCCGTCGGCCAGCGTGACCGGCCCGGTGGCTCCGAGAATGTAGCTCAACGCAATCGGATCGGTCGCGATGGCACCGTTCAGAACCTCACCCGTCTGCTCCGTCCACATGGACGACCAGATCTGGCCGGCATAGGGAAAGTGCGGGCTCGCATTCGAGTTACGGAAGTCGGTCGTGGTGTTACGCGGAGCCCACAGTGCGTTGTATTCGGGCCCCAGGTCGATGGGCTGCTTCGCGAATTCGAGTTCGTTGTTGGCACCGAGAGTATCGACCCGTGCCGTGCCGTTCTCGGCCCGAATGATGCCGTAGCCACCGAGCAGGCCGCCGGTACCGCGGGCCTCCGCGTTGGTCTGGAACGCGAGAAAGTAACTGCGCGGGCCGTTGTCTCCGAGCATCGACGGCAACAGCTGACTGGCGATGCGCGTGTTGGTGAGCAGGCCTGCGAGATCGTGTGTTTGATCGATCAACGAGGTACGTGCATCGCTCACGACACCGAGGAATGCGGGCTCGTCCACCTGCTGGGCTTGGAGGCTCAATTCCTCGGCTGCGGCAGCGGTCTGCTCCAGCACGGGTTGTGCGTCCCGCAGAGCGGCGGTATCGACCTTGCCGCCGCCTTCGACGAGGCTGCTCGGGTTCAGGCTTTCGCCCGCCGTCGATGCCGGGGTGAGGACGTCCACGGCCAGTCCGTGCACCACATCGGTGATCTGAGCTACCGATTTCAGCGGACTACCAAGGTAAGGAACGGCTTTCGCTATCGAAAACGGGATGGACGTCGTTGCCGACATCGCGTCGTCCGCTGATTCCGAGGCCCGAGCGGCCGCGGCCTCGGCACCGGCCGCATCACCGTCGAGCAGAGCATCTTTCGCCTGCGTGGCGGAGTCGCGCGTCGCGTTCAGGCTGGACTGAGCGGTGTAGGCCTCGTACCCCAGCCACACCAGAAACGCGACAAGTACGACCAGCAGCACCCCCACCGTGAGGAGAATCGGCCGCTTCTTGCCGGATCGAGAACCACGAACATCGGTGGAACTGGTCGCCATTGTCGGTGGCCTCTCGGTCATAGGAAGTCGGTCGAGTGCATAGCCTAAAGGGGAGCGGCGGTTCCGGCGTACATGTCGTTCGATCCGGGTAGAGCATTCACAATGGGTCGACTAGGTTTGTCACGGGCGATGTAGATCGACGTTGCTGGGCGGCACGTCAGCCGAAAATTCACGCCGTCGAAGCATATGCGTTGAGGAGGTCATCGAGTGTCGCCAGAGGTTGGTGAGCTGTTCGAGGATGGCCGCTTCCCTTTGTCCGCTGCGCAGATGAATATCTATCTCGCCCAGCAGCTGGCACCGGACGTACCGTTCACCATCGCCCAATACGTCGAAATTCGCGGCGATATCGATCCGGCCGTACTGATCCGAGCCACGGACATCGCGTGCAGGCAACTCGAATCGCCCGCAGTGCGGATCGGACTGCACGACGGTCATCCGTACCAGTGGCGAGACCTCCGGGTGCCGTACGCGATGATCTATCGCGATTTCCGAGTCCGCGAGAATCCCGTCGAGGATGCTCAGCGCTACATGGACGAGCAGTACCGTCGCCCCGTCGATCTGGTTCGCGATCAGTTGATCGCCTCCGAGATCATTCAGGTGAACGATGCGCACTACTACTGGTACAGCCGCGCCCACCACATCGTCATGGACGGTCTCGGCGCGATCTCCGTCCAGGAACGCACCGCGGCGGTGTACACCGCGTTGACCGAGGGCACCGAGATACCCAAGACGCGCGCCATCGGTGTCCGTGAGATCTACGACTACGAGGCCGCGTACCCCAACTCCTCCCGCTACGACACCGACCGCCAGTACTGGCTCGGCCGACTCGACGGACACCTCGACGCACCCCGACTGGCCGGCAACACGTACACGCGCGCGGCACCGAGCGGCGTGACGGTGAGTGTGGGGGCCGTGTTGGACGCAGACCTCACCGAAGCCGTGGCAGCCGTGGCACATCGGTACAACAGTTCCGATGTTCCCGTCGTGCTCGCCACGTTCGCGCTGTATCTCGCGCGCATGACCGACACCGACGACGTGATGCTCAGCCTGCCGGTATCGGGGCGAGCCACCACCAAACTGCGGGAATCCTCCGGCATGATGTCCAATGTCGTGCCCCTGCGCATCGGTGTCGAGCAGGGTGTGACGGTCGAAGAACTCCTCCGCCGAATTCAGGTGGAACTCACCGGCGCACTGCGCCATCAGCGCTTCCGCGTCGAGGACATGCAGCGCGAGACCGGCGACGGCACCGGCAGCGCCGCCGCGGGACGCGGAGTGTTCGGCCCCACGGTCAACATCATGATGTACAACAGCACAATTCGGCTCGGCGACGTCATCGGCGAATACCGTGTGCTCTCCAGCGGGCCCATCGACGACATGATGGTCAACGTCTACCCCGGAGTCGCAGGCACCAGCACCCGCGTCGACTTCCTCGGTAATCCGGCTCTCTACTCCACCGACGAGCTCGCAGCCCATCACCGCCGGTTCCTGGTTCTGCTGCGTGCGGTGGTCAATGCCCCTGAGGGCCTTGCGGTATCGGAACTCGATGTGCTCGACGCCGAGGCCGAATCAGCGTTGGTGACAGCACGTCCAGTAGACGCGGTGTCGCCTAGGCCGTTGCCGGCGCTGCTGCGACGCGGGACGGTGGTGCGTGCCGCGGGTGTCGATCAGTCCAGTGAGGACTTCACCAGGGTCGCAGAACACATTGCTGCGCAACTGGTCTCGCTGGGCGCAGGCGTGGAGAAGCGCATTGCCGTGGCGATGGAACGCTCCTACGAATTTCTGCTCGCCTCGTGGTCGGTCTCCACTGCCGGAGCCTCGTTCGTTCCGCTCGACCCCACCGAGCCCACCGAGCGGCTGGCTACGGTGCTGGCCGGCGCAGACATCGAGTTCGGTATCACCACCAAGGATGTGTTGGAACAGCTTCCGAGCACCATCGAGTGGTTCGACATCGAGGATCTGCTCGACGCGAACGAGCGCGCGCTGGTGCCGCCGGCGCTGCACGTCGACAACGAGGCCTACGTCATCCACACGTCGGGCTCGACCGGAAAACCCAAGGCTGTCAGCGTCACTCATCGTGGCCTCGCGCAATTGGCCGACAACGTCGTTGATCGGTATGCCGTCACCGCCGACTCGCGAGTTCTGCACCTGGCCTCGCCGGTGTTCGACGCCTCCATCCAGGAAATTCTTGCTGCATTCGCGGCGGGTGCCACCCTGGTGATCGCCCCGGCCGAGGTCTACGCCGGCCCTGCCCTCGCCGAGTTCCTGGCCAGCGAGAAGATCACCCACCTGATCACCTCGCCAACGGTGCTGGCGACACTCGACCCGGAGGATCTGCACTCCATCGAAGTCTTCGACGTCGGCGGCGAAGAGTGCCCACCCATGTTGCGCGACCGGTTCGCCTCTCCCGAACGAACGATGCTCGACGCCTACGGCCCCACCGAGGCAACGGTATTGGCGACGCTGTCTGCCCCGATGGTCGTGGGTCAGCGTGTCACGATCGGTGCGCCACTGCCGGGTGTTCGTGCGCTGGTGCTGGATTCGCACCTGCGTCCCATGCCCCACGGAGGCGTCGGCGAGCTGTATCTCGGCGGCGACGGACTCGCCCGCGGATACGACGGCCAACCCGGTTCGACGGCGGCGCGATTCGTCGCCGACCCGGGTGTGGCGGGTGCGCGGCTGTACCGGACGGGCGACATCGTCCGGTGGTCGTTCGATGGGTCCTCGCTCGAATACCTGGGCCGCTCCGACCATCAGATCCAATTGCACGGGCGTCGACTCGAACTCGGTGAAATCGAATCCGCAGCAACCTCTTTCGCTGGAGTGACCGCGGCCGCGGCCGTCGTTCGTGACGATCGACTGGCCCTGTACGTCACCGTTGTCTCCGACGGGCTCGACAGCCACCTGCGGAACCGGTTGCCGGCATGGATGATTCCCCGTCACATCGTGGTTCTGGACGCACTGCCGATGACGGCAGGCGGCAAGGTCGACCGCCGCGCACTACCGGCCCCCACCGCGCCGACGGACACCGAGTACGTGCCGCCGCAGACCGCCACCGAACGCGCGGTCGCCGCGGCCTTCGCCGACGTCCTCGGCGTCGAGGAGGTGGGGCGTGAACACTCCTTCTTCGAGCTCGGTGGTGATTCGCTCAGTGCCACCCGAGTTCTCGCTCGCCTCGGCTCGGGAGTCTCGCTGACCGCATTGTTCGCCGACCCCACCGTCCGCGCCGTCGCGGCCGCCATCGATTCCACCGCCCAGCGTGAAGTCTCGCTCGACTTGCTCGATACCGTTCTGACGGAACATGTCCCATTGTCGTATGCGCAGCAACGGCTGTGGTTCCTCAACCAGTTCGACCCCACATCGCCCGCCTACAACATGCCCATCGCCATCCGGGTCGCAGCGGGTAGCGATGCGTCACTGGTTCTGACGGCACTGCGTGACGTCGCCGAACGTCACGAAGCGCTGCGCACCTACTACCCGGACGACGGCGACGGTCCGCAGCAAGTGGTGCGGCCCACCGACACCGTCCTGGTCGACGTTCCGGCCCGCACTGTGCCCGAGCATCACCTCGACGACGCCGTCGCGTCTATTGCCGGGCAGGGGTTCGACGTCGCTGCCGACGTGCCCATCCGGGCAGCGCTGCTGAGCGTGGAGGAGTCCGGCGACACGGTGGTCGTCGTGGCAGTGCACCACATCTCGATGGACGGATGGTCCCTCGACCCACTCGTGCGCGACTTCGCGTTCGCCCACGCATCACGCACGGCCGGTCATGCACCGACGTGGTCGCGCCTACGCGCGCAGTACGGCCAGTACTCGGTGTGGAACCGCGCGACGGTGGATGCGGTTGCCGACGAACAACTCTCGTTCTGGACGTCGGTGCTCGGGGAGCGCGACACCGCGTTGGCGGAATTGCCGTCCGATTTTCCCCGGCCTGCCGTGCAATCGATGATCACCGACGCGGTTCCGTTCGAGATCGGACCGGACCTGCATGCGGGAATCCGTGAGCTGGCGCGGTCGAACAACGCGACCACGTTCATGGTGGTCCATGCCGCGGTGGCTGCAGCCCTGAGTCGATTCGGAACGTCGAACCGCGTGGTGGTCGGATCTCCGACGGCCGGGCGAGGCCACGAGGCGCTCGACGAGATGGTCGGAATGTTCGTCGGAACACTGCCTCTCGCAGTCACAGTGGACCCGGCCGGCAGTTTCGCCGACCTGCTGGGTGCCGTCCGTTCCGCTGACCTCGACGCCTTCTCTCACTCGGACGTGCCGTTCGAGCGCATCGTCGACGCCGTGACCACCGATCGATCGCTGGACCGGCACCCGCTGTTCCAGGTGATGCTGGCATTCGACAACGCACCGCACCGATCGGTCGAGGACCTTCCGTTCTCGGTGCTGGAGATCCCCACTCGCACCTCCGAGTTCGACCTCAATGTGGTGCTGGAGGAATTCTCCGCCGGACAGGCCGAGTCGGCCGGTCTCATCGGACAGATCGAATATGCGCTGGACTTGTATCAGCGGGCCACCGTCGAACAGTTCGCATCCGCGGTGACGGCAATCCTGCACGCGGCGGTGTCGGACTCCGCTTTTGTCGTCGGCAACCTTGCTCTCGCCGATGCACCGGCACTACCGGCCGAATCCGAGAGCGGCACGATCCTCGACGTGTTGCTCGGTGGCACAGCCGATTCGGTGGCGATCGATGGCCTGGAATCGCTGACGTACTCCGAACTCGATCGCCGATCCAACCGGATCGCACGACTGTTGATCGCCCACGGCGTCGGACCGGAAACCCTCGTCGCGTTGTCCCTCGAGCGTTCGGCCGAGTACATCGTGGCGCTGTGGTCCGTGGTGAAGGCCGGTGGAGCATTCGTACCGGTGGATCCCCGCTACCCGGCGGCTCGCCGGGAGCAGATGCTGGGGCCCGTCGACATCGGTTTCGGTGGAACGGAACCGGGAGTGCTGTGGGTCGAGGAGAGCCACGCACAGACGTTCAGCGACGCGCCATTGACCGACGACGACCGACTGGCGACGCTCGAACCCGCACACCCGGCCTACGTGATCCACACGTCGGGTTCCACCGGCACGCCCAAGCAGGTCGTCGTGACGCATCAGGGTGTGTATTCACTGGCGCAGCAGGTGGTGTCGCGCTATGGAGTCGAAGCGACGTCCAGGGTGCTGCACGGATACTCGGTGAACTTCGATGCCGCAGTGCTCGAGCTCGTGCTCGCGTTCGGGGCCGGAGCGACCATGGTCATCGCGCCACGTGACCTCCTCGGCGGTGAAGAGATGGCTGCCTTCCTCACCGAGCACCGGGTAACCCACTACCTGTCCACACCCGCGGTACTCGCGACCGTTCCGCCGGTCGCCGTTGTCGAGACCGTCGCCGTCGGCGGAGACGTGCTGGGTGCCGGGGTGGTCGACGAGTGGTCGGCCGGACGGTCGATGCTCAACGCCTACGGCCCCAGCGAAGCCACGGTGGTGGCCACCCTGGCCGAATCCCTGCGCGCCGGAGAGCCCGTCACGATCGGCCGACCGCTGGACCACGTCGGAGCATTCGTGCTCGACGACCGGTTGCAGCCGGTGCCGCTCGGAGGCGTCGGAGAGCTGTATCTCGCGGGGTCCGGTGTGGCTCGCGACTACCGCTCCGATCCGGCGTCGACCGCCGCGCGTTTCGTCGCAACCGCCGGCGGTGCCCGGATGTACCGGACCGGAGATCTTGTTCGACGTGAACTCTCGGGACAGCTCGATTACCGCGGTCGGCGCGACGACCAGGTGCAGATCAACGGTGTACGCATCGAACTGGGAGACATCGAGAGTGCGCTGACGGCACATCCCGACGTCAGTGCCGCAACAGCACTGGTGTTCGACAACAGAATTCACGCCTGGGTGGTGGGAATCGGCGAGTTCGACGCGGCTCAGTGGCTCCTGGACCGGTTGCCGTTGGCGATGCAGCCGGCCGTCATCACGTCGATCGATCGTATTCCGTTGACCGGCAACGGAAAAGTGGACAAGGCGGCCTTGCTTCCGGCGGTACCGTCGGACTCCGAGTCTGGGGCCGGACGCACGTTGACGCAGGACGTCATTCTCGGAATCTTCGCCGACACGTTGGGGATCGACGCACCCGCAGTCGACAGCAATTTCTTCGTCCTCGGCGGAGACTCCCTCGCGGCCACCCGCGTCGCCACGCGCATCAGTGCGGTTCTCGGCGTTCGGGTGCCGGTGCGGACGGTGTTCGAGGCCCCCACCGCGGCGCAGCTCGCGTCGGCGATCGAGTTGCTGTCCGACAACTACACCGCGCTCCCTGCGCTGGTCCACCACGCCGATGCGCGCTCCTACTCCGGCCTCGCGCCGGCCGAGCGACGCATCTGGCTGCAGAATCGATACGACCCGACATCGGCGGCGTACAACATCGCCTTCGAAGTGACGCTTCCGAAAGCCCTCGACCTCGAGGTACTGCGTGCGGCGATTGCCGATGTGCTGGAACGGCATACGCCGCTCCGCACGGTATACCCGTCGACGGGTGATGGGCCTGTGACCGTCGTCCTCGATCCGCAGATCGTGCTCTCGACACTGGACGACGCTCACGCGGGTATCGGCGGGGTTGCGCAGCAGGGCTTCGACCTGACCGTCGAGGCACCGCTACGACTGATGCTCGCGGAACGTCGCGGTGAGCGCGTGCTGACCGTCGTCGCCCACCACATCGCGGTCGACGGCCTGTCGCTACGTCCACTGAGCCGCGACATCGAGACGGCTCTGCTGGCTCGAACGGCCGGAGCTACACCCCAGTTCACTCCACTCGCCGTCGACTATGCGGACTACCGGGTGTGGCAACGCGACGTCCTGGACGCGGTGGCGTCCGACCAACTCGACTTCTGGCGTCGCACCCTCGCCGGCCTGCCGGAATTCCTTGACCTGCCCACCGGCACTCCTGACGCCGAGCAGGAGGCGTCGGGAGTCCAGTTTGCCGTCGACGCAGACACTCTCGCGAGTCTGCGGTCGCTCGCACATCGTCTGGGCGCGACGGTCTTCGTCGTCGTCCATGCGGCGCTGGCCGCCGTACTCGCCGAGGCCAGCGGCACGCGGGACATCGCCATCGGAACTCCGGTGTCGGGCAGAGCAGATCCGGCGCTCGACCGCCTCGTCGGCATGTTCGTCGGCACAGTCGTCCTGCGGACCGATGTGGATCCGGCGACGACGTTCGAGGACTTCGTGACCGAGGTGCGCAACCGAGACCTCGATGCCTTCGCGAACTCGGACGTCCCGTTCGAGTGGGTGGTGGACGCGGTGCAACCCACCCGTGCCGTCGACACGCACCCGCTGTTCCAGGTGCTCCTGGCCTTCGGTGATGTCAACACTCCCACAATCGAATTGGGCCAGAGCGTTGTCAGTCTGCGCCGGGTGGACATCACGACGACGCAATTCGATCTGGAATTCGTCGTCGAAGAATCCGATGCCGGGCTGCTGGGCACGCTGGCGTACTCGGCCGACCGGTTCTCCCGGGCCGTCGTCACCGGACTCGCGGAACGTCTGACGACCGTGTTGAACGCAGTCGCCGCGGCACCGGATCTTCGGCTCGGCAGTGCAGAATTCGGGCAGAGTGGATCGGCTGTTGTGTCCCGTCGAGACGGTACGGCCGATCAGTCCACACTGGCTGAGGTGTTCGCGCGGGCAGCGAGTAGCTGGCCCGACAACATCGCGGTGATCGGCGACGCACGATCGGTGACCTACCACGAGCTGGACAGGCAATCGAATGCATTGGCCGACAAGCTCATCCGGGCCGGCGTCGAGCCGGGATCGTTGGTGGCGATCGCTGTGCCGCGGTCTGTCGAGTACCTCACCGCGATCTGGGCCGTGGCCAAGACCGGTGCCGGCTTCCTGCCGATCGACCCGTCTCAGCCCGCCGCGCGAGTACGGGAGATTCTCGATCGCGCAGCCCCCGTCACGGGAGTCGCTTCCGTGGACTTCCACTCGGCCGGAAACGACTGGCTCACGGCTGATGGTGACGAGCTCGACCAGTTCCAGGTACGCGCAGTCCCCGTCGACAGCACGGCGTACGTCGTCTACACCTCGGGATCGACCGGGGTACCGAAGGGTGTGCGGGTGACGCACCGCGGCATCGCGAATCTCGTCCAGAGCCAACGAGACCTGTTCGACGTCGAGCCGACATCACGCGTGCTGCAGTTCGCGTCACCGAGTTTCGACGCGTCGATCTTCGAGACGCTGATGGCCGTCGGTGCCGGAGCGAGCCTGGTGATCGTGCCGCCCGACGTGCACGGAGGACGCGAGCTCGAAGCGCTCATCGACCGGCACCAGGTGACCCACGCCTGCCTCACGCCGACCGTGCTGCAGGTGACCGACTCCGCGGAGCTGCCCTCCCTTCGTGTGGTCGTCATGGCCGGCGAGGCCGCCAATTCTGCACTGCTGCACCGATGGTCGCAGGATCGCTCGGTGTTCAACGCGTACGGACCCACCGAGGGAACCGTCATGAGCACCTGCACCACGCATCAGCGGGACTGGGCATCGGCTGCGGTGACCATCGGCGAACCGACCCTCGGATTCGACACGGTGGTTCTCGACGCCCGTCTGCGACCGGTGGGCACCGACGTCGTCGGGGAGCTGTACCTGGGTGGGGCCGGTCTGGCCGAAGGGTACGTGGGCGACGCTGCGTTGACGTCGAGCAGTTTCGTCGCCAATCCGTTCGGCGACGGTCGGCTCTATCGCACCGGCGATCTGGTGCGGTGGGTGGCGCGCGAGACCGGTCGCGAACTCGAGTATCTGGGCCGAGTCGATTCACAGGTGAAGATCCGCGGCCATCGCGTCGAACTCGCCGAGGTCGAGGCGTCATTGCTGCGTCACCCGACTGTGCGTCAAGCCAGCGTGATCGGGCATGCGAACTCGTTGGCTGCTTACGTGGTGGGTGCGGTCGAACCGCGAGAGACTCGCGACTTCCTGGCGAGAACAGTGCCCGCGTACATGGTGCCCAGCACCGTGACCGTCGTGGATGCACTGCCGATGACGTTGTCGGGCAAAGTCGATACGAGCAGGCTGCCTGAGCCCACAGTGATGTCGACCGAACGACGCGCGCCGGTCTCGTCCACCGAAGTACTCGTACACACCGTGTTCTCCGACGTGCTGCACCTCGCTGCCGACGATATCGGTATCGACGACAATTTCTTCGACCTCGGCGGGCATTCCCTCTCGGCGGTGCAGGTGATGGACGCGCTGGGCGACAAGCTGAGCCGTCGAATCCCGATCAGTGCATTGCTCGAGCACCCGACGATCACAGCATTGTCCGCGCGCCTCGACATGGACGACGGGGATGCCGAATCGAGTGGCGCGTTCGATGTGCTGCTGCCGCTGCGGACCGACGGCGTGGGCGCACCCCTGTTCTGTGTGCACCCGGCCATCGGAATTGCTTGGAGCTACCTGTCGTTGCTCGGGGAGACGGACCGCCCGGTGTACGGACTGCAGGATCCGGGCATCTCGAACCGTGACGCTGCGCCGTCGTCGATCGAGGAGTTCGCTTTCGCCTACGTGCGTGAAATCCGAAAGGTACAGGCGCACGGGCCTTACCACTTGCTGGGGTGGTCGCTCGGCGGTGTGATCGCCCACGCGGTGGCCGTGCAGTTGCAGTCTGAAGGCGAGGACGTCGCGCTGCTGGCCCTCGTCGATGCGCAACTCGCGGCACCCGAGGGTGCCGAGGAATTCGGCGTCGACGATCTGGCTCGTCAGCTCGGGGTCGAGGCGACGTCATTCGAGGACATCGTTGCCGAATTGCGGAGTACGCGAACCGAACTGACATTCCTCACCGAGGACGATTTACGTGCCATGTATAGACCGGTCGTCTCCGCTGTCAGCTGGGTCGCGTCGTACCGGCCGGCGGTGTACGCGGGCGATGTCCACTACTTCGCCGCCCGGGGCTCGGACGGCGCGAAGCACTGGGCGGCTCTGATCGACGGCCGGATCTCGGTGACAGAGGTCGATGTGGAACACGAAGACATGCTGGGCGAGCAGGGTGCCCGTGCACTAGGCCGAGTGATCGGCGCCGATGCTGTGGGGAAGGGTGTGGCGTGATGAACCAACAACTGGAGCCGTTCGTCGACGATGTGCGAGCACATTACGACTTGTCGGACGATTTCTTCGCGCTGTTCCTCGATCCGAGCATGACGTACAGCTGCGCCTACTTCGAGCGCGACGACATGACGTTGGAGGAAGCGCAGACGGCCAAGATCGACCTGGCGCTGGGCAAGCTCGATCTGAAGCCGGGCATGACACTGCTCGATATCGGTTGCGGCTGGGGAGCTCTCGTCAAACGGGCGGTGGAGAAATACGACGTCAATGTCATCGGTCTGACGTTGAGTCGAAACCAGTACGACCGTGGCCGCGCGCTCGTCGCCGACCTCCCGACCGAACGCAACGTCGACATCCGGTTGCAGGGCTGGGAAGAATTCGACGAACCCGTCGATCGGATCGTCAGCATCGGCGCGTTCGAGCACTTTCGACGTCAGCGGTATTCGGCGTTCTTCGCCAAGTGCCGTTCGGTGTTGCAGCCGGGTGGGCGAATGTTGTTGCACACTATCGTCATTACCCCGCCCGACCCGGCTTCCGGGGGTGGACTCACGCGCGAGGATGCGCACTTCTCTCGCTTCATCCTGCGCGACATCTTTCCCGGTGGGCAGTTGACGTTGGTCAAGGTGGTGAAGGCGAAAGCGGCCGAAGCGGGATTCGAGTTGCTCCGCGAGCATGCGCTGGGACCGCACTATGCACGCACACTCGACACGTGGGCCGAGAAGCTGATCGCATCCAAGGACGAGGCCATCGAACTGTCGTCGGAAGCGACCTACGACAAATACGTGCAATACCTGACCGGGTCGTCGGAGCGATTCAAGAACTCGCGCATCAACGTTGTGCAGTTCACCCTCGAAGCCGGGGACGCGCTTACGGAGTGATGGTGCGACGAGCCCTTGACTGGGGAGGTCAACTAGGTACTCTGGCTAACGATAGGGTCCATGTTCGTGAAACGCGGGGCAGCGGTTGGGCCCGGGATTGGAGATATGAAGAGCATCCGGACCCCGTGGGGTGTGACCCTGCCGTCGGTGGTCTACGCAGCAGTAGTGTCGTTGGCCATCACGCTGGGTTCCGTGTTGACAATGGCAAAACTCGACTTGCCCTGGTGGGCATGGGTTATCGAGTTCTTGCTCTTGCTCGGGGTCACTTTCTCGATCGCCGAAACTAACGCCGTCCCAGCAGGCGACGGGATTTTTACAGTGACCAACGCACGAACACTTGTTCTGGCCGGCGGTGGCCTGTTGCTGTTCGTCGTCTTGTTCGTAGTAATTCTCGTCTTCTGGTCCGAGTGAGACTGCTTCCGATGTAGGAGGAATCCGTGCACACAGTGTTTTGGGCACCACGTTTTGCCGCCGTGTACTTTCTCGCGGCTCTGGCGGCGGTGGTCCTGTTCACTGCCATCGGCGCGAACATGGCAATAGCGGCACCGCTGATTCTAACCCTGATCGGGATGGGAGTTGCCGTGTTGATTCGAAGTCGCACGGTTCGTTCGTAAAGCGTTCCTGAAGCCGGCTCGCAGTGACATCGCTCGACTACGCGGCGTCCTTTTCAGGTGGTGGTTCCTGTATCGACCTGCTCGGGGACTCGGTTGCCGACTCCTCGACGTCGGCTCGACGGATGCCACGGCCGACCCACACGGCAACGAGCGCGCCGATCAGCAACCACACGGCGACGATGCCGACAACCCACCACACGAGTCGCATTCGTAGCCGGGCGCTGGTTGGATGGGCGTGAAACGCAACCACCGTCGTGGCGTTCTCGGCGGTGTTCCCCGGACCGCTGCCGCGTCACCCTGTCGGTCGTCGGCACCGGTCGTGGATTCATGAGACAGAGGATTCGAATACTTCTCCGTCTGCTCCGTCCGCTCCGTCCGCTCCATCGCGACCGTCGGACATAACTGCGCTGTCATCCGAAGCAAGCTGCGACAAGTACGTGCTCACTTCGCCCAAGCGGTGCAAGAACTCGTGAATCAACGGCTGGCACTTTAGGCTGATGCTCTGGCGTGTCTGGGGCCTTCTTGAGGCAAGAACCCTGGAGGGGTTACATCAGTCGACTACTCCACAAGGTCCGTCAATGGCCTGACGGTTTCGCGCTCTGCTTCGCTCCCAACGCGGAAGTCGCCAAATGTTATGCCCCCTCTGGCAGCCGAACACCGCCTACGCATTGGGCGCTCTCGCAGTCTCTCCGACGACCGGACAGATCGGCACGGCGAAGGCCGCATTCACCTCCGGCGCGACCTACAACGCAGCCAACTGGACCCTCGCCACAGGCGGCGGCACCAACCTCACCAAGGATCCCGCGACCGGCATGTACGCCATCGGTGCCGGATCTTCTCTGACCAAAGATTCGTCCACCGGCATGTACCCGATCGGAGTCTGACCAATGGCTGACCAACTCATCCCCTTCGACGCTGCGCAGGCCGTCGCCTCACGGCTCCCCGCGCCCGTTCGCAAACGAACTCTCCGCATCGTTCATCCCTCGCGTGCTGCCCGCCGAGCTGGCCGACCTTTACGTCTATGGCGACAGCTACGGCGCGGGCGCGTGGTCGACAGCGGCGGCCCACCGCTACTTCAACCGCATCGTCGCCCGCTTGCGGTCGGTCAACTCGTCGAACCGCGCAACCAGCGGGAACACTCTGGCGGACACTGTTGCCGACGCCGCGAACGGATCGGGCAAGCTGTGGGCCCCAGGCGCGAAGGGCGTCGTCGTCGTGGACGGTGCACTCAACGAGGTCATCAAGGCAACAGCGGCGACCGGGTCTGCACAGGACGTGATCGGCGCGCCCAACAACCTTCGATCCCTGCTCCGCATCCTCCGCGCTGGCATATGGGCGGACGAGTTGGACGCCTCGTTTACGTACACCGGCACATGGCCGAACGTGGCGCTCCCGGTGGCCCGCGCCGGATCGGCGAAGCGCACCACCGTCGTGGGTAGCACCGCCGAGATTGCCGGGTACGTGCCCACCGCCATCGACCTCGTTTTCATCGGATGGGCACCGACTCTGGCGGCGTGCACGTTCGACGTGAAGGTCGGCGGTACGACTTATGCCAGCGTGGTCGCGAGCAATACCTTCTACTCGACCAACGTCAAGACCGCGGGCAACAACTCCTACGGCCCGCTCGTGTTCCGAGTGTCCGGACTGCCCGCGGGGTCGAAGACGATCAGCGTCGCGTTCACGGGTGGCGACATGTACTTCGATGGGTACCTCAACCCGACGAACCTGGCACCGCCGAGCATCGTCCTCGCGAAGGCGCTCAAGCTGTCCACGTATCAGGCGACTCAGACGGCGTCAGCAAGTCTGCTGGTGACGCGCAGGTCGACGCGCTCAACGCGATGTATGACGAGGTCGCGGCCGAGGCTGCGTTCGGTGGGCCGTCGCAGATTCAGGTGGTCGACTACAACGGCAAGATCGACCTGACGACGATGATGCACACCGACCTCACGCACCCGAACAACATTGGGCAGGGCACCGAGGCGGACGTCATCATGGGCGGGATCGTGCAGTTTCCGTACCGCGTCGGAATGAACTCGGTCTAACCGATCCGGTCCAACCACGCTTCGTGCGAGCACTCTTCGCTGCACGTCCGCTCGGGGAACGGCTCGACGTCCTCGCGCAGGATGCGGCCACAGTGTGCGCACCGACCGTTCGTCAGCTTGCGGTCAGTGCGTGACTGGAAGACCGATAGACCGGCGCGGTGCATCAGGTAGAAGATGGCCACTGCCGAGGCGAGCACCAGCACAATCAGGCTGATGCGCGTGTAGGTGTCCACGCCCGACATCATGCCGTACCGCTAGGGGCCGTGCTGCACCCAAGGCTCGGAGATTGGCAGCGGCGAGACGACCCGCTCTACCTGATCATCAACGTCGATACTGACGACAGCAAGAAACTTGAGCGGGTCTGTCCCCGGCGTTTCCAATTCGAAGTCGTACCTATCCGAGTGGGTGCTGTCTGGCTCTTCAACTCGGCGAACTGTTCGGACCTCGTAGTGACGCGGGCCGTTGGGGTCGTCAGCCACGATGTTGGTCCACAGGCGGATGCGGTCGCCCACGGCAATCAATTCGGGGCTGACCTTTTCTGTCTCCATGTCCGGTGACGCTACCGATGCAGTACTCGTTCGCCTGTCCGGTTTCCGCTTGATTCATCCGATTGAACGACAGTTCCCAAACGGGCGCATAACGCGAGAAATGCCTTTGCTCGTGTGGATGCCTCAAGGGATGCGGTCCACGCTTCGCAGTGCGCGTGCGCGAGTCATCTGTGCCAGGATCAAGCCGCGCAAGCGCCCCGCCCCGAATGCTGATCGACGAGGAATGCCCACCATGAAGACTGCTCGACTCGGTGTTGTCAGTGGACTGTTCACCGCCTTGGTTCTCGCGTTCACCGCGACGTCCGCCGGCACCGCAACCGCGGCGCCACTTCCGGTCGTCGGCCCCGGTAGCGGGTTCGTCACCACCGGTGGCCTCGACGACCTCACCGTCTGTTCCATCGCCGCTGTCGGCTACGACGACGCGGGCCGACTCGTCGCCCTCACCGCCGGCCACTGCATCCTTCGCCCGGGGCTCCCCGTCACGCTCGTCGGATCGTCCGCGGCCCCGGTCGGTACTACCGCCGTCGGACATTGGGGCCCGGATTACGGCGTCATCGTTCTCGACCCCACCAAGGTGACGCCCGTCAACAGTCTGGGCGGAGTCACCGTCACCGACGTCGGCACCGCATCGGTGGGGCAGCCCGTCTGCAAGACCGGCCTCGGCAGTGGAGTGACGTGCGGCAGCATCGTTGACGCCCGCGGCAGCGACCTGATGTCCGATGCCGTCACTGTGTGGGCAGACTCCGGCGCTCCGCTGGTAGCCGGAACCACGCTCGTCGGAATCGCCAGCCATGCCTCGGGCACTCCGTTGGTCAGTCCCACCGCCTACGCATCTGCGTCCGAATCGGTGCGCTTGCTGAGCGCATCGGGCGCGCCGGGTGCGGGTTTCCGGCCAATAGGAAACTGATCCACCGGTGGGCGACGGACACTTCGGAGACATCGTCCGAGCCGGCTGGCGGATCGTCGCGACGTCAGTCACCGTATTCGTGGCCGCGGCATTCGGGATAGCGGTGTTGGTAACCCCGGTGTACGAATCGCGGGCTGAGCTGTTCGTCTCTATGCCGAACCAGGCTGTCGGAGATGATGTGTACGAGTCGAACTTGTTTTCGCAGCAGTTGCTCCCGGCCTATGCAGAACTGGTGAAGGGCGATCTGCTCACGTCGAGAGTCGTCGACGAACTCGCACTCGGTCTCAGTCCGGCGGAGCTGGCCCAGAAGGTGTCGATGTCGTACGCGGTGGAGAGCGTCGTGTTCGACATTGTCGCCACGGACGACTCTCCGGAGCGTGCACGCGACATCGCGAACACCATGGCTGTCGAACTCAGTGCGGTGGTAGCGGATCTTGAAGCACCCGAGAGCGGTGAGGCTCCAGCGGTAGCGCTCAGGATGCGCAGTGAGGCCGAAGCGTCCGACGCGCCGATCAGCCCGAACACCGTGACGTATCTATTGTGCGGTGCGGGGGTGGGGTTGCTCGTAGGAATTGCTCTGGTGCTTATGCGTCACCGTGCACGCCCAGCCGGACAGTAGGCGCTCCTGCTGTCGAAAGCTTCAGTGCCACCAGGTCGACTGCGTCCGCCACCGCCTTGTGTGACGGAACCATTCCTAGCCCCAATGCAGTTGCTGTGGCGACAGTTTCGGGTGTAAGTACAGCACCGAGCGCGTCTGCCAACTTCTCCGCGGTAATCGCGGACAGCTTCGTCGCTCGACCGATTTCGAGCTCGGTGATCCGTGCGCCCCAGAACGGTTGATCTGCCGTCACGGTGCAGATGACCATCGGCAGTCCGGCTCGCATCGCCGCCGCGGTGGTACCGGCACCGCCGTGATGAACGACGGCCGAGCAGTGGGGGAGTACAGCCGCATGGTCGACGTTGCCGACGAAGAACACGTCGGGGTCAGCGCTGTCGGGGCCCCGTCGGTCGCCGATGGCAATCAAGCAGCGGGTGCCGACGATCTGCCCGGCCCGGCGCACGGTCTCGATCAGTTGGTCGGGGTCGGTCAACGGCATGCTGCCGAATCCGACGAACACGGGCGGGGTGCCGGCCGCCATCCACTCTGCCAAAGAGTCTGTGCCGGTCCCGGAATGGCCGTCGGGGGTCGGTGTCAACACCGCTTCGTCGAGCCCTGCGCGCTCTCGTCGCGGCAGGTCGAAGAACCCGACGATGGGCTTGTGCGAACCCCATTCCTCGGCAAGACCGGGCACGATCACCGGATCGTATGCCTGGATCTGCACAACTCCGAACTCGGACAGCCGGGTCGGCAACGGTGATCGCGCTTTCGGGAGACCGAGTCGCCGCCGAAAAGCGTTCTCGTTCCAGCCGGTTGCCCACCAGGTGATGCGGTCGGCGATTCTCCACGACCGTCTCTTCCAGGCCGCAGACCAGTTCGAGGTGAGGCCGGGAATCGCGCCCAGGACGCCGTTCTCGGACATCGGCCCGTACCGCAGGACCGTCAGCGGAACCTCGAGCTTCTGGGACAGCGCGAGCGCACGATCCTGGCCGAGAGGCGAGACCACCAACGCGTCGACGCCGGACATCGGGGCATCCTCGTCGAGGAACAGCTCGACGAGAGCGTCATCGAAGGCGCGAAAGCCCGCACGGACCGTCGCGAGGGCGAACCGCACCTTCGCAATGGGATTCCTGCTTCGGGCGGTGTTCGCCTCGTCCGACGACCATGCCGTATGGGTGTCCAATCCGAGGGGCAATACCGACTGCACGCCGACCGACGTCGCGAAGTCGACGAGGTTGGGCGGTACCGCGACGACGGGACGAGCCCCGCGCGCCTGCAGCTCCAACGCCAGACAGACTCCTGGCTGGATGTCACCTCGACTGCCGTACAGCATGATTCCGATCCGGCGGTCCGCCTCGATCATCGCGTTCTCCTTCGGGTCGGTCACCAGAATGTGTGGGGGAGGTCCCACGCGGACAGCTGATCGGTGACCAGGGCTCGCAGCTCGGCCTCGTCGCTGAAGTGCTCGGGATGTATTCCGAAGAAGCTGAGGGTGATTCGGTCCCCGTATTCGACGAGCCAGGCGGCCACGCCCGGCCCCTGTATGCGCCGCTGCGCCGCAGGCGTACCGAGTGTGACGGCCCGAACGGTGAACCACGACGCTTCCCGGCCGCCGAGCGTCAGTACGTCGTCGGGGACGATGCCGAGATTGGAGACCGTGGTGTCGGGACCAGGGATGGCGCGCATCAGTCGTCCGACGAGCCATCCCGGCAGCAACCGGACCAGCGGTTGGAGGTTGTCGGCAGCTCGATCCGCACCCGATTCTGCGTAGCTGGCGAACGCGCTCTTGCTCAGTGTGCGGATAGGGGAGAGGTCGCCCCCGGCGATGACCGGGTTGTCCAGACGAATCCACACTCCGCCCGACGCATTCGCCCGCTCGTCGGTGGCACCCTCGCGTCGGTTCACTGCGATACAGACCCGAAGTCGATCACCGACGGGATAGGTCGATGCCTGCACAATGCCCGCCAGTATCGCGGTGAACAGACTGTTCGAGGTGCCGCCGTGGTCGGCGGCACGCTGTAGCCAGGTATTCCGATCGATGTTGACATTGACGAGTGTTGTTTCGGTACCGGAATTCTCGGGTGCAGCTCCCGAGTCGGGCGGCCGTGGTGGCTTCTGGAACGGGAAAGCTTCGCCGACGCCGGTCGTCGGTGCCACCGCAGTCGACTTCTGCTTACGTGCACGCACGAGTTCGGCGAGCAGGGCGCGCACCGACATGGCCGCGGCGCGAACCTGATCGACGCCGTCGAGCAGATCCTCTCGAATCTCCTGCACACCGCCGAGAGCATCGGGCAGCGGCCGTGTGGTTGCGGGCCCTGCGGCTGCCGCGAGCGCGAGGTACACGCCCTGCCCGTCGGCGATCATGTGCGAGACCGCCAGCGACACGACCCGACGACCACCGGTGGTAGTCGTCGTCTCGAGCCGCCAGCCTCTCCCCTCGGTGGGTGCCAGATCGGACCGCCGGACGGCCGCCTCCGTCCACTCGCCGATCGCATCGTCGTCGATCTCGTTATCCACGAACACCTGCGGCGGCTGTGTGGAGCGGACCCACGCGTGCCGGGCCGCCGGAATCCTGGTTCGTCGAACCGCGCGGTGCAACGGACCGTGGGCGAGGCGAGCGCCCAGCATCTTGATCGCGGCCTGCCCGGGGTCGTCGTCGAAAACCCACGCGAATTGCATCGGAGCCGCCATGCCGAAGAGATCCTCCGCCAGCAGGTAGGACTCGTCGGAACCGGTCACTCGCGGGCTCGGCCCGACCGCCGCGCCCTGTTCCGTTGTTGCCGAATCGATTTCATCGATAGTCGTGCTCATCGTGCTCCTCACCAGATCTCGTTCGGCAGCTGCCACGCTGCCAGTTCTGCGGCCAGCAGGTCGCGTAACCGCGACGCTCCACCGAAACTGTTCTCATCGAACCCCAACACCGAGAACGTGAACGTGGTGTCGGTGCGTAGTGCCCAGGCCTGGGCACCGTCACCGAATCGGTACGGCTGGGCCGCGTCGACGCCCTGTGCGTTGCCTCGGAACGCGAGGCGTGTCGCATCGACGTCCCCCCACCGCATTGCTTCCGAGGGGACGACGCCCAGATTGGACACCATCGCGTCGGGCATGCCTGTTCCCGACGTAGCCACGCCGACGAGCCACGACGGCGGGAGCAGCCACGTCAGCGGGTACAGGTGTGCCACGGCGCTCCGGTGCCCGGACTCCAGCCGTTGGTACGCGGCCTTACACGCGGAACGAATGCTGCGTAGGTCGCCTCCCGGTACCGGCTGATCGGTCAACATCACCGACACGCCCGCGGTCGCATTGGCGCGGTCGTCATCGCTGTCACCGCGCCGGTCGACGGGAATTCCCACCTTCACCGTGTCTCCGAGCGGGGCGTAGCCACTGGACCTCAGCAACCCGGCGACGACGGCCACGAACAACACGTTGGCAGTGCCTCCGTGTCGTGCGGCCACTGCATCCCAGGCGTCACTGGGAACGGTCACTGTGGCCCACGAGCCCACTGCCTTCGGTGATCTGTCGGCCATCGGTGCCCGGACCGGACGCGTCGGGACGGGGCCGGTGTCGGTGTCGGTGTCGGCGCCACCGAATCCTGCGTGTTCGGCCACCATATCTCCGATGGCCCGCAGTGTGCCTCGCCCGGCGGCCAGAACTCTGCCGCTCGCGTCGATCGTGTCGGCGATGATCGCGCTCGCGGTGCCCGTCTCCGAGGCGAGTGCAGGCTCGGCAATTGCGTTCGGCAACAGCGTTTCCTGTTGCACAGCCGCCAGCGCTGCCGCTGCAGCTGTCACCATGGTCTTGCCGTCCGCGACGAGATGCAGTGCGCACAGCGAGATGACAGTGCCCGCCCCCGCGCGGCTGGTGGTGCGCAGCCGCCAGCAGTCGCCCTCGACCGCGTCCAACTCGACCGACGCCAACTCCTCCGCCGCCCAGCGATCGATATCGGAGCTCTCCACTGCATCGTCGTCGAATCGGCAGGCGGGTTCGCCGGTGGCGCGTACCCAGCGTGGACGCGCCCCCGGCACTGTGGGTGGGACGAGCCGTCGGTGCAGGCGTCCGTTCGTCAACGCGGAATTCACCTCGGTGAGTACTTCTTTGGATACCGGAGCATCGGTGGTCCAGACCAACTGCAGGACTACCGACCACCCGAATGCCCGCCTCAGGAACCAGTAGGTGGCATCCTCGTCGGCGAGTCTGCTCTGTACGGAGTGCATCATCGACTCTGCCCCACTCGTCCGGATGTCATGCACGTCTCGATTTCGTCGACGGCCCGCGCCAGCGCTGCGTCGCCCGTGGTCAATTGTGTTGCTGCGCTGACGGTTGCGTGTCTCACACGGAGGTCGAGCACGTGGGTGAGCGCGTCGATGAGGCGAGCAGCGTCCAGCCGCCGCGCGGGTAGCGTCGCACCTACCCCGAGCCGCTCCAGTCCACGACCCCAGAACGGTTGGTCGGAGCCGTACCAGCAGATCACCGACGGCGTCCCCGACCGCACTGCGGCCGCCGTGGTGCCCGCCCCGCCGTGGTGGACGATTGCCGCACACCGACCGAACACCGCGTCGTGGTCGACGGCCCTCACGACGCGGATGTCCTCTCCTGCCAAGGAATCCGTCGGCAGGTCGTTCCAACCGGTACACAACAGGAGTCGGCGACCCAGCCGACGTGTGGCGGTGACGGCCGCGTCGATCATCTTGGCCGGGTCGCGGACCGGCATGCTGCCGAATCCGACGTAGACGGGGGGATCCCCGGCATCGAACCAGTCCGACAGTTCCTCGGTAGAGTGCATCTCGTCGAGGCCGAGTCGACGCGTGCTCGGCAGTTCCAGGAAGCCGACCACTGGACGGGGTCGGCGGGCTGCGTCGGCGTCCCACACCGGGTCGTTCCGTATCGCGAACAACGGATCGTATGCCTGGATCTCGATTCCTGGTGCCGCGACGAGCTGAGCCGCTGGTGATCGGCGCGCCGGGGCGCAACCCAGACGCTCGCGCAGAAGAGCGTCGCGACGTCGGGTCATGAGACCGAAAAGCCGGTCCAGCAGCCACCATTGCGCGAGAACCGTGCGTGTACCACCCCAGTGCAGACTCGGTAGCGGGCCATGGACCGTGTTGCGGCGTATGGGTGCGTGGTGCAGCGAGATCAGGGGGATATCGGCACGTTCGGCGTACGCGAGCGTGATCTGTTCGGTGGTGAAACCGGTGACGATGGCATCGGCACCGGCCACGATGTCGTTCAGGTCGGTGATCAACTCCGAGTACCCGAGATCACGCAGCTGTGCAACGGCTCTGATCTGGCGCAACGGGTTTCGGCCCGCCTCGGCCCGCGCCTCGGTGACCATCTTCATGTGTGTTCGCGTGTCGGGGCCGAGAGCAGTTGCCTCCAGTCCGCAGCCGCGGGCGAACTCGACGAGGTTCGGCGGCACTCCCACCGAAACCTCGTGTCCCCGTTCGGTCAGGGCTGCGGCAAGTACGACGGCAGGTTGCACGTCGCCGCGAGTACCGTTGATGGCGAACGCTATCTTCACTTGTTCGCCCCCAAGAATTGCGCCGTACCGAGGTATTGCACTACACAGCACCATCTTTCGTCTCGCAGGGGCAGATCGGGTGTTGTCGCTTAGACTGATCGGGCTCACCGAGCACCGGGGAACGAAGGGATGCGCATGAAGTTCGTTCTGGCAGCCAATGGAAGCCGCGGCGATGTTCAACCGGCAGTGGCTGTAGGTCTCGAGCTGCGTTCGCGTGGGCACGACGTAGTCCTGCTCGCTCCGCCGAACATGCAGGAATTCGGCACCGGTGCAGGGTTGTCCACGTCCGCGTACGGAGACAGCACCCGCGCGGTGCTCGAGTCCGATGCAGTCCGCACCCGGCTGAAGTCTGCCGATCCGCGCGCCAGGCTGTCTGCCGCCACCGAGATCACCGTTCGCGGTGGCCGACAGATGCAGCAGGCTCTGCTCGACGCCAGCGAAGGTGCCGACGCGATCATCTCGACCAGTGCGGGACAGGAACGAGCGCATAATGTTTCGCAGGTGAGAGGAATTCCTCACGTGCCCCTGCACCTGTGCCCGATCCGGCGAAACTCCACTACGTCCCTGCTGTCGCAGGCGGGTGTCGATGTGTCCGGCCCGCTCGCGTCGGCAAGTTGGACGGTGGTGGAGTGGCTGTTGTGGAAGGCGTCGAAGCGAGCGGAGAACGACCTGCGTTCCGAATTGGGACTGGGGCCCATGCGAACTCCGTTCGCAACCGCGATCGCCGCGACCGGGATCCCCGAGATACAGGCGTACGACCCCGCTCTGTTTCCGGGTCTGGTCTCCGAATGGGGTGACCGACGACCGTTGGTGGGCTTTCTCGGTTTGCCTGCGTCGGCTCGGGAGGGGGTGGGCGACGTCAGCGCAGACGACGACCTCTCGGAGTGGATCGCCGCCGCGGACGCGCCGGTCTACGTCGGCTTCGGGAGCATGCTTCCGAAAAATCCCGACCGACTCGGCGAGGCGATCGTGGCCGCTGCGGACCAGTTGGGAGTGCGGTTGCTGGTAGCCGGTGGGTGGAGCGACTTCCTCGGCAATGCAGGCGAACTCGGAAGTCGAGTGCGAGTGGTGAAGCACATCGACCACGATGCCGTTCTGCCTCGATGCCGTGCTGCGATCCATCACGGTGGTGCCGGCTCGGTCGCGGCCTCGCTGCGAGCGGGGTTGCCCACTGTCGTCACCTGGATCGGTGCGGATCAGCCCATCTGGGGGCGAGCTGTTGCCTCCGCACATGTCGGTTCCTCACTTCCTCTGTCCCGGGTGACTCCGTCGCGCCTCACCGATGTCCTTCGAGATGCCCTGTCTCCGCAAAGGCGAGTTACTGCAACGCAATTGCGTGACAGATTGATTGCCCCGTCGATCGCTGTATCCCACGCCGTCGATCTGGTCGAGCGGGTCGCGAGCGGCTCACGGTAGCGCGCGCGTCGGTGTCGAGGTGCGCTGCAGCAGTCGCCTCGGGTCGAGCTGCCCCGTCTCGGAATCGTAGAGCCGGAGCATCAACAATCGGCCGGTGTGCAACACCGTCAGTGCCGGCACGTAGATCAATGCGGTACCCGCTGTATAGGAAAACCTCCGATGCAAGGCAAAGGTTCTGGGCAGAAAGCTCATGTACTGCACGAACTCCGGCAGGCTGCTCTGCATACGCCGGGGCGATACCCCCACGGTCAACGACGCGAGGAAGGCGTTGCGACCACCGTCGTCCAGGATGCACAACCCCATGTCGACGTCCTCGAATATGTCCCGCCGCATGCTCACTCGGGTACGTATCCGATTCCACACCTCTCGCCGCACGACCATGTTGGAGCCGTACAGGACGGGGATCTCCTTGACCTCGTCGGAGGGGCCGCGGTCTCCGAGCGGATGCAACTTGATCTTCCACTTGTCGAATCGCCCCGACATCGGCACGTCGTAAGCCTCACCGCGACCGCACAGAGCGGACCATTTGTGGTCGAGATCGGCGGTGAAAAAGTCGACGATGGTCCGCGACCAGTCGTCGCCGACCATGGTGTCGGAGTCGATACGGGCGATGAGATCACCGGTAGCGGCGTCCATTCCGGCGTTACGGGCAAACACCAGGCCCTGCTCGACCTCGTGTATCAATCGAATCGTGGGGTCACGCCGGGCAAGATCCCGCACTATCTCGGCGGTCCGGTCGGTCGAGTTGTTGTCCACGACGACGATCTCGGTGATGCAGTCGGCCTGCGCCGTCAGGCGTTCGAGGCAGGCCGCGATCGTGTCCTCCTCGTCGAATGCCGGTACCACCACCGACAGCGTCGGAGCCGTGCTCTCGGCGAGGAGATCCATGGTCGGTTCGGTGCCCTCTTCCATCGTGCTCGACTCGCTCACCATCACTCCTGTCGCTTCGGTCGGTCTGTCTAAGCCCATCGTGAAACCCTCATCGTGAAACCCCCATCGTGAAACCCCCTCGTGTGGAACGACTTCAGGTCTTGGCCATGTAGACGCGCAGAGTGACCGGGACGAACACGGCCAGGACCACGGCCGCGCCGATGAGTGTGTACGCCACCTGAAGCCCCGCGTCAGTGCCGTCGGCGAGTCCGCGCACCGCCGACACCAGGTGAGAGACCGGGTTGGCACCTGCGATCGTGCGCATCCACGCGGGCATGGTGTCGATGGGGACCAGAGCGTTGGAGACGAAGGTGATGGGCATCAGAACGAGCATCGATACTCCCTGCACCGTGGACGCCTTGTCCAGCAACACTCCCACCAGAGCGAAGATCCAGCTCAACGTGAACGCGACGGTAACGACCAGCAGACATGCCAGTGCGAGGCCGGCGGGGTCGTTCGGACGGTAGCCCATCGCGACTCCAACTCCGACAGTGATGACGGTTGCCACGACGTATCGAAAGGCGTTGGCCGACAACGCGCCTGCGAGAGGCGCGATGCGGGCGATGGGCAGCGATTTGAACCTGTCGAAGACCCCCTTGTCGAGATCTTCTCGAAGCTGCACGCCGGTGACCACCGATGCAGCCACGGCGACCTGCACGAGCACCCCGGGAATCAGCAGCGGCAAGTAGTTGTCGACATCGCCGACGATGGCCCCGCCGAAGATGGTCGAGAACATCACCGTGAAGACGATCGGTAGGACGATGACGTCGAACATCTGCTGGGGATTGTGCTTGATCTTCAGCAGTCCCCGAAACGTCATGGTCATCGACTGTGCGAGTGCGGCAGAAAATGGTTGCGCGTTGCGAGGAGTATCGCTGACCGGGGTCGCGGTGTGGGTGATACCGCGCTCTCGACGGGCGAGCCCGTCCGTCGACGTCGTCGTGTTCACGCGGCGGGCTCCTTGCTCGTCGTTCTCGCGCCGGTGATGCTCGGGACACTGTCCAGAACGCGGGGTGATGCGTCGGTCAACTCGAAGAACACGTCGTCGAGCGTCGGCCGAGCGACGTTGACCGCGCTCGCCGAGATCTGCATGGACCGCAGCGCCAGGAGCATCTCCGGGAGACGCTCGATGTCCGGCATGGGCACGGACACGATGTTCCCGTCGTCTTCGACGGTGACCTCGAGCGGCGAGAAGGCCGCGCACGTTCGTGCCGCGGCAATCGCCTGCGTCGAATCGACCAGCGTGAGTTTCACAGAGCTGCCGCCCACCTTGGCCTTGAGTTCGTCCACAGTCCCGTTCGCAACCACCTTGCCGCGATCCATGACCGCGACACGGTCTGCCAACGCGTCGGCCTCGTCCAGATATTGAGTGGTCAGCAGCACTGTCGACCCGGCTGCCACCATCGCTCGGACGGTGTCCCACATCTGTGCGCGGGTGCGGGGGTCGAGCCCGGTGGTCGGCTCGTCGAGAAAGAGCAGGCGTGGGCGCGTGATCATCGAGGCGGCGAGGTCGAGGCGTCTGCGCATCCCACCGGAGAACCCACGAACCTGTCTACGTGCGGCATAGCCCAGTCCGAACTCGTCCAACAATTCGGCCGCGCGGGCACGGGCGCGACGCCGTGATGCGCCGACGAGTCGGGCGAAGATGAGGAGGTTCTCCTCGGCAGTGAGATCTTCGTCGACCGATGCGTACTGCCCTGTGACACCGATCATCGACCGCACGATTCCAGCCGAGGTGCGCACGTCGTGGCCGAATACTGTGGCCGAGCCGGAGTTGGGTCGCTCCAGTGTAGCGAGCATCCGCACTGTGGTCGTCTTACCCGCACCATTGGTACCGAGCACGGCGAACACTCCGCCGACAGGAACCTCGAGGTCGACGCGGTCCACGGCGACGGTCGACCCGTAACGACGAGTCAAACCTGATGCAGCGATGGCTAATTCGGAATCCGTCATTCGCCTACTCCCGTGCTGTGACCGACGGTGGACGAGTGGTGGTACCTCGTCTTCCGGCGGGCAGTGATGTGGTTGTGGTCGTCGCACCTCGGTTCGGTGTTGGCACCTGTGGCTTTGTCGGTCGAACGTTATAGGCGCGAACGAGGCGGTGCAAGAGATCGGCATCGGCGCTGCACGGGGAGAAGTGTTGCATCCGTGCATCGTTCGTAACGGTTGATTGCTCGACTACCGGCGGTGAGGTGGGGTCGTCCGGCAGAGGAACCGCTGTTCGGACGTGGCCCCATCGGGGGCTTTACATCTCCGAAACATGCTGGTTACGTTGAGAAATCGCGATATCCGCGGGGAATCGCGTCCCTCGCCGGACAGCGGTGATCGCCCGATTGTGACATGATCGGACCGTACCTCCGGCAGTGACGAAGTCCACTCGTACTCCACTGGACGTGGCAGCTCCTGGGGTCGATGCTCGATGTGTGCACCGCCTCTGCTGATGTCGTCGATGCTGTTGACAATAAGCAGGATTCGGACCACAGGGTCCGAATGCGCGGTACAGAACCATCGTGTGAGGCCTGTAGTGTCCACAACGAAGTCATCGGATCCGCACGCGCGCAACTCTATTGACGAAGTGATACTCCGACGCTTTCCCAACGGACAGCGCGTCGCCGGAAAGCAGGTGTCGAGCAGTGAAATTCACCGAAATCGCTGATTATCAACTCCCTGGTGGGAGAGTTACCAAGTTCTCTCCGCAGGCCGACTCCGGCACGTTCCGCTGGGATCCCGACGATCGTCCTCTCGCGTACGACCACGAAACGTATGTACGTCGAGCTGCCTCCGGAAGAGCGGAAAGCTCATGGCTCGGAGCTGTATTCGACGTAACCGGTCATCTCGACACGGCGGCGATGAACCGAGCTCTGTTGGCGTGGCACCGCCGCCACGAAGTGTTCCGTACAACTGCAACGATCGCGGAAGACGGCGCAGGAAATCAACATCTCGTCCGAAGGACGTGCGAACCCGACCGCCTACGTTTCGGTTCGACCGACCTCGGCTGGATCGAAGCGGACGCCGTCGGGACCACACTGACCGACATGTTCGACGGCGAACTGTCGCCGTTGCGATGGCCACATTGCATGGTCGTCACCATCTCGGACGCGCCCGATGCCGATGAGGACCGTTTCCTGCTTCTGTTCGCTGCAGATCACTCGGTCATGGACGCGTACTCGATGCTGTTGTCGATCGGTGAGCTGTCCAGGCTGTACGACGCCGAGTTGCGCAGCCAGTCCGTCGAGATGTCCGATATCGGCAGCCACGTCGACTTCAGCGTGCGAAGCCGCACCATGGGTAACGAAGTGACGGTAGTGCACGACACGGTCGAGCGGTGGCGGCAATTCCTCGCCGCGACCGGAGGGTTCCCCGCACTGTCGTCGGTCGCCGCGACGCGTTCGCGGATCAGCTTCTCGCCCCCGGCGGACGCAGTCCAGCGGGGGTGGGCGTTGCAAGTGGCCGGCGGGGAACAAGTCGCAGCGGTGAACTCGGTATGCCGCGCTGCCGGCCACACGACGCAGACCGCGGTGATGGCGGCGATGGCACTGGCCCATCGCCGACTGACCGGGGAGCCGACTCTAAGACTGGTGATGCCTCTCCACACCCGTGACGAGGCCAGATTCCTGGAGTCGGTGGGCTGGTACGTGGGCATCGGGCCGCTCGAAATCGACGTTCGACACGCGCGCACCTTCGCCGACGCATTGAGCGCCGCTGCCACCGGTATCTCCGCGGCCAAGAAGCTCTCTCGGGTTCCTTTTCCCCGCGTAGCGGAACTGCTGGGCACGGTGGCCGAACCGCAATTCGTCGTCTCCTACCTCGATCTTCGTTTCGTCGCCGGAGCCGCGGACTGGACCGCGAGGCGGGCACAGACGTTGCGCAGTGCCGCCAGGTCGGAATCCGAGGTCTACATCTGGGTGGCCAGGACCGCCGAGGGCATCACGGTCTCGGCACGGCATCCGGCGGACGACGCCGCGACAGCGGCCGTGACGGACCTCGTCGTCTCCACGTTCGAGACCATGTTCGAGGTGATCGACGCCGGAATCGGTGCCCCTGTCGGTGTCGACTCCGTCGGTCTCGATTCCGTAGGTGCGGCCGACGTGCACATCGCCTGACGAGAGGGAAACAGTGAAGATCACCGCGCTCGATTCGTGGTACTCGGCTCCCGGCACCACGATCGAATGGCATCCGACCGTCGGCTCGGTCGCCGGAACCGCCCATGCCTCGCCGACATCCGGAGGCCTGACGTTTCTGGCCGAGAACCACGTTCGTGGTGCCCACGCTGCGGCCCTGAACGGCCGACCTCACCTGTCGTACATCGGTTCGGGAACCACTCTCGACGGGGTGCTGAACGAAGCGGCGATGACCAGCGCCCTCACGCAGTTCGTCGCGCGTCATTCGATCCTTCGCATGTGGTTCGACGTCGAAGGCGGCACGGTGGTGAGCCGCTCGCTGCCGGCGGACGCGGTGGAATTCGAGGCCACCGTCGGATCGCGGCTGACGAATGCCGCGGACGTTCACGACCACATCCGTGCCCGGTTGGGTGCGGAGACCCGTAGCGACTCGTACCCCGGCTTCGCGTTCGGCGCGATCGTCCGCGAGGACGACTTCTCGATCTTCTTCGGTGCTGACCACGCCCTGAGCGACGGCTCGTCACAGGCGTTGGCACTGACCGAGATCGTCGGCCTGTATCGCCGAGCTCTTACCGACCCGGAGGACACGTCGACGCCGGTGGCCGAGTCCGCTTCGGGTGGGTTCGCCGAGTACGCGCAGATCGAAGCGACACTCGCCGTTACACATGTCGCCGGCACCGACGAGTTCGCGGCGTGGAAAGACACGTTCACTCGAAACGATCTGCAGATGCCCAGGTTCGCCCTCGACCTCGGACTGGCACCGGGCGAGACTGCACCGGTGAAACCGATCGAGCTGCCACTGCTCGACCGGGCAGGGATCGCTGGTTTCGATCGCGCCTGCAAAGCTGCGGGCGGCCGGTTTCTCGCCGGACTCTACGCGGCCCTGGCGATCACCGACCACGAACTCGGCGGAGTCGACAACTACTACGGCATGACCGTGTTCGATTGCCGTGCAATGCTTCCCACCTATGCGGCCGACCAAGGGTGGATCTGCTCGTTCGCGCCGGTGGAATTCGCCGTGTCCGGGGCATCGACCTTCAGCGAACTCGTCCCGCGTGCCAACGTCGGCTACGAACGCGCCAAGAAGCTCGCGACGGTGCCGGTAGGAGCTGCCATGGCAGCCATGATGGCTGCAGGCGCGTCACCCGAGGCAGTGGTCACTGCGCCGAACATGCTGTCCTACATCGATTTCCGATGGTTTCCCGGCTGCGGTGACGACGCGTACGATCGTGGCGTCATCTTCACCGGCGAGGGACGCACGGGCAATGCGTCGCTCTGGATCAATCGTGATCACGACAGCGTGTATCTCGGTAGCCAAACCCCGGATACCCCGTTTGCGCAGTATCAGGTGCGACGGTATTTCGAGCATCTCGCAGCGGTGATCGACCGGGTGGCTCAAATTGGAGAACGAGTGATTTCTCCGACAACGGACCGATCATGCCGTTATTTCGATAGGCCGGTAGGTACGCGCAACAGCGCATAGTGAACTACCGTCCGATAGGTGGACTTGGGAAAAACCGGATTCGGAGATCGAATCAACAGGCTGTTGACGCACCATGCCGACAAGGCCGGCGAGTCCCTCAACACCTACGCACGTCGGGCAATCATCACTCGACTCGTCACCGAACTCGAACGAGAGTCTTCACCGGAAGTGGCCGCCGTGCTCGCGGACGCCCGTAGTTTCGAGTACGAGAACATCGAGTTGTCCGATCCCGATTCGACGTCACTTCCGCAGACGTACTTACAGATCGGCGACGTCGATCGTCTCGCCGCGGTACGAGCTACCGGCATGATCGGCAGTTCTCGTGACGAGCAGTTCGACAAACTGGCTCGGATGACATTGCGAGCCATGGGAGCACAGGGTGCGTCGATCTCGTTCGTCGACGATCACACACAATTCATCAAAGCCAGCGTCGGAACATCGGGAACGGCAGCGCAGCCACAGACCGTAGCGGTGGAACGGTCGGCGTGCCGTGTCGTGGTGGAAACCGGCGAAACGCTGGTGGCGCAGGACATTCGAGAGCACGCGCTATTGAGGGATCACGCGACTGCGGATCTGATCGCCTATATGGCAGCGCCGATCAAGTCCGACGCTGGGTTCACCGTCGGAATGCTGGATGTGTGGGACTACCGACCACGTAAATGGACGTCGGGCCACGTGAAGACCCTCGAAGACATCGCCTGGCTCATTCAGCAGCGAATTCGTTGACAGCGGCCCTGTTTCGACAGTGACAATGCTTGCGTTGCACGCCGGATGAAGGTGAAGGGTGATATGTCTTCGGTGTACGAAATGTCGACTGCCGAACGGCGTCACCGCTCTGAGGACATGAAACGTGGAAGGACCGGATATCGAGTCGAACTCGCGCGGATCGACGATGACGATATCGACACCGCAGTCAGTGAAAGCCCGCTTCGGGAGGAACGTATCGGATCGAATACGGAGCAACCCTGTTCGTACGATCCTCACCGTTCTCTTCGACGTGCTCGCCGCCGCCATCGGCGTAGCCGAAGGTGTCCACTGGAGCTCCGGCAGCGTCGCTGTGTTGGGTTGGTACCCATGGTTGTTCATGCCCACGGTCCTGGTGCTGCTCGCGTCGAGAAAGCTCTACCGGCGTGGGCTTCGACGAAACTTCATCGATGAAATCGGCCCGGTTCAATCCGCCGTCGCTTTCGCGACCCTGATCACGCTCGCCCTGATCCTGGCCATCGAGACTGCCTATCGCCCAGGTGCGGTCATGGTCCGTGTGTGGCTGTGCGCAGCTGTTGCGCTCGCGATCGCGTGCCTGGCACGGGCGTGGGGGCAGCGCTGGCTTCGCGCGAAACACCATGCGAGTGCACCGACTGTCATCGTCGGTAGTGGTCCCGTCACAGAGCAACTGGCGCGCAGAATGAAGCAGTCCTCTGAATACGGGATGGACCTCGTCGGGACAGTCGACTCCTCGCCCGACGTCGACCCCTCTGTGCAACAGGGGCTTTCGTATCTGGGACCGCTGACCGACCTGACTCGAATACTCCGAGCGCATCGGGTGGAAGAGGTGGTGATCGCGTTCGCGTCGGCTCCGCACGAACAAATAGTCGACGCGATCCGTGCGGCACAGCATGCCGGTGCCCGCGTCTGGCTCGTACCCCGCATGTTCGACACCGTCGGAATGCACGCGCGCATAGAGCATCTGGGCGGGCTGCCCCTGATGGTGTTGCGGCACGTCGACCCGAGGGGGTGGCAGTTCGTCCTCAAGGGCGCGCTGGACCGCGTCACTGCGGGACTGGCTCTGCTGCTGCTGTCGCCGGTGTTCCTTGTGCTCACCGTGCTGGTACGGGCGAGTTCCCCCGGGCCAATCTTTTTCGCGCAAGAACGAATCGGCCGAGACGGAGTTCCGTTCGACTGCTTGAAGTTCCGATCCATGCGGCCACCACGTGACTCCGATGCGGACTTCGTCCGGACCGAGGGAGCGGCACCCGGCGGTGTGGAAGGCGTGGATCGACGCACCCGGATCGGCAAGATCATGCGGCAGACCTCGCTCGACGAGCTGCCGCAGCTCATCAACGTGCTGCGCGGCGACATGAGCCTGGTCGGCCCCCGTCCCGAGCGGCCGGAGTACGTCGACCTGTTCGCAGCGCAGATCAGACGCTACGGCGAGCGACATCGCGTCAAAGCGGGTCTCACCGGATGGGCTCAGGTGAACGGACTACGCGGTCAGACCCCCATCGCGGATCGGGCGGAATGGGACAACTACTACATCGAGAACTGGTCCCTCCGGCTCGATATCAAGATCGTCTTTCTGACGTGCATCGCCGTGCTCAAGAGGTCGGAAGACTGACCGACGCGTCCGTCATCGGCCTTCCGCCGCGCGTACGCGTGCGGCCTCGCGGACCGCGCCGACATTCGCCTTGCCCTGCCGTGATCCGGCGAGCTTGGCGGCGATGTGATCGCGTACCGACACCGACTCGTAGGCCAGGCCGGAATCCGCGTCCAGGTGCGACGGCAAGGCGGAGATCACCGCGTCGACATTGCCGTCGTGGAAGAACGCTGCCGACCGCCGACGCACGATCGTGCCGTCGACGACGGGTGGCTTGACGCGATGCAGAGTGGACAGCCACCGGTCGTTGGTCAATCGCGCAGTGAGATCTCCCAGGTTCACCAACAGCGCTCCGTCCTGAGGAGTGACGTCGTGCCACACGCGGTCGGTACCCAGCACCTGAAGACCGGCCACCTGGTCGGCCCACAACACCGTCACGATCCCGAAATCGGTGTGCTCGCCCATCCCGGTGAGGTCACCGTCGAGGGTGACCATGCCCTCGGGCGGGGCGTAGTTGTTCATCCGCAGCACGTCGATCGAGTGGTCGGTGAGCGTGCCGAAGAAGTCGGCCGGGAGTTCGAGTGCCGCAGCGAAGATTCCGGTGAGAGTGCGGGCGACCCGAGACGCCTCGGCGAAATACGTGTCGACATCGCGGCGGAAATCAGGCAGCTCGTCGGGCCACACGTTGATCCCGTAATCCGATTCGTCCAGATCGAGGGAGTCGAAGGACCGCGCTTCCACCCCCACATTGAATGCCTCGAAGAAGTCGTTCATTCGCGACGCCGACTCGACTCCCACACTGAGGCTCAATGATTCGCTCTTGGGCGGGCTGTATCCGCGATTCGCGTCGGGTATCCGGTACTCGTTTTTGGTCGCAAGCGGCAAAGCGAAGAACGAGTCGATGGACCGCGCCAGACCGTCGAGCACATCGTCTCCGATGCCGTGCCCGGTGATCTGCATGAATCCGGAACGGGTGCAGGCATCGTCGATCTGGGCCACCACATGAGCGCGGGCCGCCGCATCGGCCGTACTGCCCGAGGCGAAGGGGCCGATGTCGATCGTGGGAATCTCGAACTCGTGTGCACGGTGATCGGACATCGGCGTTCACTCTCCTGGAGTCCTGGCTGCTGAGCCGACAATTTACCGCCTCAGCACGCATTCTCGCGCGTCGATGCCTCGGCCGCGATCCGGCGTGGATCGTTCTCGGGCAGTGACTCGATGAGCACGCGACGCGGATGCGAGGACGGTCCGGTGATCAGATACTTCTGACCGGGTCGCACTCGGGCGGCCTCTGCGACCAGATCTGGATCGGTCGGCAGCGCCGTATCGTTCTCTCGCAGTGCGTCGGCGACGATGCGGCGTGGGTCGTACTGCTTGAGGTCCAACGACTCCCACTCGCTGCGGCGCAGCGGGACGCCCATCTCGGCCTCCGCTGTGCTGCGGGTGCTGTCGACGAAGTGCCGGAGCGTGCGCACCGCCCGTCCGAGTCGGTGGGCGTAGCCGGGCAGTCGTTGCGGGCCGAGGACGAACCCCGCAATGATCGCGACGAGGAACAATTTCTCGAATGTCAGGCCGAACATGATGAATTCTCCTGTGCAGTAGCACGTCTGGACGATCGTCTGTCGTGTATCTCGGTGATCGCGAGAGCCGCGCCGAACAGGGTGACCATCGGCAGCGCGACGAGGAACATGGAGAGCACGTCTGCCGCGGGGGTGACCAGTGCGCTGAACAGGGCGATCGCCACCACGTTGACGCGCCAACTGCTGCGCAGCGTGTGCGCGGAGACGACGCCGAGGCAGTTCAGCATCACCAACACTGCCGGCAGGACGAAGGCGATACCGGTTGCCAACACGATCTTCATGACGAAATCCACGTAGTACGACGCGTTGAGGATGGTGCTGTCCTCGTCGGACGAGAAGCCCGCGAGCACGCTCACCATACGAGGAAAGATGCTGAACCCGAATGCGCACCCGGCGACGAACAGTGGGGTGGCAGCCGCGGAGAAACCGAGTACGTACGTCTTCTCGCGACGGGTCAATCCTGGAGTGAGATACGCGAAGATCTCTCGCAACCACACCGGACTCGACACGATGACGCCGGTGAACAGTGCGATCCGCAGCTGGAGATCGAATGCGCCCGTGACGGTCTCGAAGTTGAGGCTGGCCTGGCGGGACAGTGCCAGTTCCTCGACGGGGCCGCGGAGGATGTCGAGAATCCGATCGGAGGTTGCGAAGCCGATCACGACGCCGACGAGCAGCGACACCGCCGCACGGATCGCACGGCGACGTGCCTCGCGCATATGCCCGGCAAGGGGCATCGCACCCCGAACGGCGGTGGCTGCGGTCATGAGGCGTGTCGGTACGGAACCGGGACCGAGACGTCGTCGGGCGTCGCCGATGTCTTCGCTTTGTCCTCACGCACTTCGTCTTTGAGGATGCGCATCGACTGGCCCACACCCTTGGCGAGCGAGGGGAGTTTGGTCGATCCGAACACGAGCAGAACGATGGCGAGAACGACGAGGGCGTGCCATCCAGTGAGGTTGTGCAACATGATGTTTCCTTCGGTGGGTAGTGTCGGGGAGGGTCAGTTGGTGGGAGCGGTGCCGGCAGGTCCGCCGGCCGGGGGTGTGCCGCCCATCGGCGGTTGTCCGCCACCCGCACCGCCGCCGGAAGGCGCTGCGCTCATGGTGGGCTCGGTGGTGGTGTCGATCGCGACTGCCAGCGAGCCGACATAGCCGCTCGTGGGGTCGCCGGTGAAGGTGCCCATCTCCAGGTCGTAGCCGTCACCGAACACGTTGTCGTTGTCGAGACTGCCGAGCTGGGCGAGGTTGCTCGCGGAGCCCGGATAGGTGTCGAGCTGGTAGATGTCGTTCAGGATCTCCTGCGGAAAGGCGACCTGCGACGTGGCAATTGCGTTCTCCGCGTTGGTTGCCGACGCTGCGTCGGGGTAGACTTCGAAGTGCATGTGCGTCCAGCGGCCGGAGTAGCAGCCGGGCACGATGGTGTCGAAGGTGGCGCTCCCGCTCGCATCGGCCGTCTGCACACCGCGCAGGTACGTCTCGTCCTCGGCACCCTCGGAGTACATCGAGTACTTGCCGTTCGCGTCGCACTGCCACAGGTACACCGCTGCCCCCTCGAAGGGGCGGTTGTCGTTCGCCATGTCGGTGAGGGTGAACGTGAACGACAGTGGGACACCGCTGACCGTGGTGCCGCCGTCGAGGCTCGACGTCACGTCGCGGCGAACGATTCCCGATTCTTCGAGAACGTTGACGCCGTTGGTGCCGTCGGCGGGATACGGGCCGTTGGTCTCCTGCGGAATCTCGCTCGTGGCCGAGGCAGTGGTCGCCGTCGTGGATGCAGCTGTGGTGGTGGTACTTCCGGCGTTCGACGTGCTCGAGCACGCCGCGAGGGCGAGTGCTCCGGCACCGGCTCCGACGATGCTCAGAACGCGGCGACGGGTCAACAGGGTGGTGATGTCGAACGCGGCACCCTGATCGACCACCTCCTCGTCGGGACGGTCGAGCAGTCGACCTTCGTACGCGGGTCCGTCGGGGGTGTTCGTGGGTTCGGGAATGCGAGGCATCGCGTTGTGTCTCCTTCGATGTGGCACTGGATGTTTCGGTAGTGCCAATACTCTGCGGAGATCCGGGGAGAACCCTGGGCTCCGGCTGGGAGGTTCCTGGGAGCCCGATTCGCGGTTCAAGCAAGCTAAGGCTAACCTCTAGTCACTACCCCGACATACAGGACTTTTCATGAATCATCGTGTACTGACCAGCCTCGCTGCCGCGGTGCTCACCTCGCTCGCCCTGGTGAGCTGCGGCTCGTCCGATGCCGACGACGCTTCCGCCCCCGCCGCGTCGTCCACCGACTCGTTTCCGTTGACCGTGCAGCACATGTACGGCGAGACCACCCTCGACGCCGTGCCCGAGCGGATTGCCACGTGGGGCTTCGGCACCACCGACGCCGTGCTCGCACTGGGTGTGGTGCCGGTGGCCATGCCGTCGGCCGAATACGGCGGCGGCGACGACCTGATCTATCCGTGGATCTCCGACGCCATCGACGCCAGCGGTGGCCCCGCTCCGACGTTGCTGGACAACGTGACAAACGCATTGACGGTGGAAAAGTTGCTCGCTGCCGACCCCGACGTTCTGCTCGCCCCGCATTCGGGTCTGATCCAGGCCGAGTACGACGCGGTGACCGACGCCGGAATCCCCGTCATCGCCCCGCCGGAAGAGCTGTGGTCGACGCCGTGGCGCGACGTCATCACCACCACGGGCGACGTGCTGGGCGTGCCGGATCGGGCTCGTGAACTCGTCGCCGATCTGGACAAGCAGGTCACCGACGCAGGTTCGCAGCACCCCGAATTCGAGGGTCGCACAATCGCTTACGTGTCCGAGGCCGCAGATGTCTACTACCTGCTGCTGCCGTCCGACCCGCGAGTGGAGCTGCTCGAGAATCTGGGCTTCACCTCGGACCCGTCGGTGACGGCCCTGGCGAGCGGTGACTCGACGTTCTCGACCACTGTCTCGGCGGAGAACATCTCGAAAATCGACGCCGATGTGGTGTTCACTCAGGTCGACACCGACGCTGCACTGGCCGAATTCACGGGTTCACCGGTGACGCGGCAGATCCCGGCCGTCGCCGGGGGAGCAGTGGCAGGATTTGTCGGGCAGGAAGCCGGTGCTGCAGTAGGCCCGACGGCACTGTCGATTCCGTACTTCCTGCCGACCCTCGTCGACGGACTCGCTCGGGCTACCGAGGTAGCCGGGAACTGACGCGGCAGCGATGCGGGTAGGGATTTGCTTTGGCGGCGTGGTGGTTTCTCCAGGGCACCGTCGACTGGATCCTCAAGGGCGTTCTCGGCGAACATGTTTGACGCCGTACAGATTTTCGTCCGCGCGGGCGAGGATGTCCGAGACAGACTCCTGCGGATCCGTGGACTGAGCTGTTCCGACGCTGGCGTAGGGCAACGACTCGGTGGTGATCCGGGCGAACTCGTCGACCACGTCATGGCTGTGCCCTGTCAGGAGCGCCGCGAACTCGTCACCACCCAGACGTGCGATCACGGCGTCGGAGGGAGCTGCGCGGGTCCAGGACTGCGCCAGATCGATCAGCAGTTCGTCACCCGCACGATGTCCGCCCGAATCGTTGACGGCCTTGAAATCGTCCACGTCGACGATCACCACCGCGACCGGAAGCTCCGCAGTCCTGCTGCCTGCCACCTCGGCCGCGGCCATCTCCCATCCCGCCCGGTTGAACACTCCGGTCAGAGGATCGGTGCACGACGCCGCGATGAGAGCCTTGGTCACCACACCGAACGCCTCGCCTGCGGCAATCACCGCGACGCCGAAGATCAGGTACGAAATCGGATACATCGGAGCAGGAGAAACCCACACCGCAGACAGCACACTCACCACGAGCACGCCGACCAGCACTCTGCCGGGTCCGTCCCGATGGAACGCACGGATGTACATCGCCAGAAACATCGCCGCGATCAGACACTGGCTCTGCGCCGCCGCGAGCCGATGGAACGCCATCACCGCGGGTGTCGCCACCATAGCCGCGGCCAGGGCAAGCCGAAGCGCCACCGCGGTACCGGGTCGAACCCACAGCAGCACGACGCCGGCCGCTCCCAGACCGACAGCCATGACACCACCGGTGACAACGGAGGTCACCCGGTCGCCGTGAGGCAGCAAGGTCAAGATCACCCCCACGGCATAGAGACCGGTTGTGGCCAGCAGAAAGTACATCAACAGCCGCGTCCGTAGACCCGCCGTACCGTGCACCGAACTCGGATGCGGAACGTGAGGGAACGAGGGCATGGCCAATACCCTGCCAGGGCGCACGGCACCTGTCTCGACCACGACCCCGCCGTTCCCTTGCCTGCGACGACTTTCGCATCGGACGAGCTCATCGGCGGCGGTGAATGCCGCCACAGCGTGCCCGCTTTTTCGGCTGATCGTGTGCTGGTGCAGGAAAAGTACGGGGCGGTCCGGTAACGCCAGCGAGTAGGCGGCGATGATGAGCTGTGTCCCCACGGCGAAACAGGCAGCCGGCGAGCGCGGGGTCGGTGGTGATCGACTCGCGTCGCCGCGTTCTGTCGTCCCTTCTCGCTGTACAGCTGGTGCTCTATTCGGCCGCGTTCATCGCATCCTGGGCCGACACGAACGGTGCCGGGGCCATGGGTGAGATGTGGGCCGCAGTGGTCGCTGCGGTGGGATTCGTCGCGATCCTGTCTCGTCGACCAGGCCCGGTGCGGCAGGGGATCGCCATTGCGTGTGCGGCACTGGCTCCAGCGCTGACGATGCTGACCCATCAGAATCTCGCTGCCCAGGTGTGGGCGTTGATTCCCGCAATGTTTCTGGCGCTCTACCTGCGCGCGACGTATCCCGTCGTCGTGGCACGGGTCCTGTGCGTGGCGCTGGCTCTGCTGTCGGCCACGGCGCTGCTGCTCGCGCCCGCACCGGCACCGATGCTGTGGGGCGCGCTCTACGTCGTGTGCATTCTCGCTGCCGCCGAGGTGTTCGGCGCTCTCGGCGCCGCCCTGATCGCCGGCGCTCTCCGTGACCCGCTCACCGGGGTGTTCAACCGCGCCGGTGCCGTCGACGCGGCGACGAATCTCGCTGCCCGAGCGGCTCGTCGATCGGAGAACATCGCCGCGATCGTGTTCGATGTCGACCACTTCAAAGCGGTCAACGACAGGGACGGCCACGCTGCGGGCGACCGTATTCTCATCGGGCTCGCCGACACACTGACCGAGAAAGTACCGGCCGGAAGTGTGATCGCCCGGCTCGGCGGCGACGAGTTCATCGTCCTCGTCGCCGGACTCGACACGGCGCAGATCGACACTCTCGCGCAGGAACTCGTCGACGGGCATGTCGTCTCGGTCACGTACGGTATCGCCGTCGGTTCCCCTGGACCCGACGTACTCGAGGCGCTGACCCAGGTTGCCGACGCCGACATGTACCGCCGAAAGATGCTGCGCCGCAGCCGCTGACAGTGCTCGGTCAGGGCAGGATGGAATCGACGTAACCGCCGTCGACCCGCAGAGCGCCACCAGTGGTGGCCGACGCCTGATCCGAGCTCAAGTAGACGATCATGTTGCCGACTTCCTCGGGCTCGATCAGTCTGCCTATCAACGAGTTCGGGCGATGGTTCTTCATGAAGGTCGCCTGAGCCTCGTCCCACGGGAGGTCGTCGCCGACGAGCTCGGCCACGAAATCCTCCACCCCGCCGGTATGGGTGGGGCCGACGATGACGGAATTGACCGTAACTCCGGTCCCGGCAGCAGCTTTGGCGAATCCGCGACTCACGGCCAGCAACGCCGTCTTCGTCATGCCGTAGTGGATCATCTCCTCGGGAATGACCACGGCGGAGTCGCTACAGATGTTCTGCACTCGGCCCCAACCGAATTCCATCATCCCGGGCAGGTAGGTGCGGATCAGGCGGACGGCCGAGAGCACGTTGACCTCGAAATAGCGACGCCATTCGTCGTCGTCGATCTCGAGGGCGGGCTTGGATCCGAAGATGCCGAGGTTGTTGACGAGGATGTCGACCGCGGGGACGCGCGCGGTGAGTTGCTCGACGCCCTCGACGGTGGCGAGGTCGGCGGCGACGCCGATGACGCGCGCGCCCGGAACGGTGTCGAGTATCTGCTGCTCGGCTGTGTCCACGGTGGCCTGCGAGCGCCCGTTGATCACCACGCGGGCACCCGACTGTGCAAGCGCTGTAGCGATCGCCAGCCCGATTCCCTGCGTGGAGCCGGACACCAGGGCGGTACGTCCGTCGAGATCGATGTGCATGGATCCTCCTTGTTGTGTTCGTAGTGAGCCTACGCCGTTATAGCGCGTATGCAACTAATTTGGGATTAGCACTCTCGGGCGTCGGGTGCCAAAATGGAGAGGCATACTTTCGTGCAACAAACCCCAGCTCAGCGAGCCTGAGGAAGGAGAGAACAGTGACAGTGACATCCCCCGATTTCGACGCTCACGACATGGACGACGTGCCGCCGCGGTGGTGGAATCGACATATTCGCACCCGAACGCAGGTGACCGAGATCGCCGTGATGTTCGGCGCTCTGTCGATCGTGTCGTTCTGGGCCGCCGGTCTCGGCATCGCAGCCGGCCTGATCGCCATCGCGTCCGCGCTGTGGGCGGATCGAAGCCCGGATCTCTCCGGGGCGCGTGCCGAACGCAGCGATACGGCGCTCGCCATCGGCACCGGAGCGGTCGGCGTGCTCATCGGTCTCGGCTTCCTGTTGATGGTGCTGCCGCACTGGTGAGGTAAGGGTTCGTGGCGAGAGCCGGTCGACGCCGCGTCGGCCGGCTTTCGTCGTCTTCGGCAACATTTCGGTAAGTATCTGCGACGGTCCGTTGCACTAACGGGATTTATATGTGACGCTCTGTAGCGTAAAGATTGTTCGGGACGCAGGCGGAAGGACCACCATGACTGCAGTCGACGACGCACGAACGCACTACCGAGACACCTTGCACTCCTTGTCGACGGCATCGGTGCATCAGCACTTCGACGCCTTCCTCGACATTCCCTGGGACGAGCCCGAATACGCGATCGTTCCCAACGATCCCCGGTGGGTACTCCCGGACGAGGATCCTCTCGGTCACACCGATTGGTACAAGTCGCTTCCCCTGGATCGGCAGATCCACATCGGCATGTATCGCCAGGCCAGCATGGTCAAGGTAGGCCTGCAGTTCGAGCAGATCCTCATCAGCGGCCTCATGCAGTACGCCCTGACGCTGCCCAACGACTCACCGGAATTCCGGTACTCGACGCACGAGGCCACCGAAGAGTGCCACCACACCCAGATGTTCCAGGAGCTGGTGAACCGCATCGGCATCGACGTGCCGGGTGGACCCGGATGGTTCCGCAAGATCGTGCCGATGCTCACGGTGTTCGCCAGCCGCTCGGCACCGTTCGGATTCTTCGTCGGCGTCCTCGCGGGCGAAGAGCCGATCGACCACATGCAGAAGGGCGTTCTGCGCGGAGGCTCAGTCGGCCACCCGTTGGTCCAGCGCGTCATGCAGATCCACATCGCCGAGGAAGCGCGCCACATCGGCTTCGCGCATCAGTACCTTCGGTACAAGGCTCCACGCCTCGGTCCCTTCGAGAAGGCGTCGATCTCGATTCTCACGCCCGTCATCATGCGGTTGCTGTGCGACGTCATCATGAAGCCGAGCAAGCAGATGCGACGCGAACTCGACATCCCCGACGAGGTAGTGGACGCCGTGTGGTGGAACAGCGAATCGTCACGAAAGGCATTGCGCGACACATTCGGTGACGTCCGCATGCTCGCCGGCGAACTGGGACTGATGAACCGCGTCTCCAAGCGCGTGTGGCGCGCCCTCGGAATCGACGGACGTCCGTCGCGCTACCGCAGTGAGCCCTCGTTCGGCTGAGCTGTCTGGGGGCCGGTGACAGATTCGAGAGGGACTTGGGGTATCACGATTCCGCGGGATGCCCCAAGTCCTTTGACCTGCAGCCAGATGGTGTCGGCCAGGAACGTCGCGAAATGATCCAGGCCGGTGCGTGATTCGGTTTGCGCGCTCCAGCTGCGCACCGCGCCCATGCATCCGGAGACCAGGCCCGCGACCCACGGGCGCACCAGCGACCAATCCTCCGGTGACAGATCCGCATTCACCAACGCGAGGAACGCCGCGACGCTGACCTCCAGCTGCTCGGCGAGCAGTGCGTTGGTCTCCTCGAGCGGACTGGGCGACTCGGCACTGACGTCCTGCTCGACGAACCGCGTCCACGCGGGATGCTCGGCGACCCAGCGGACGTACGTACTCACCACCCGATGCACCACATCGCGTGGAGTGCCGGTCAACGCGAACGAGGCGACCAGCGCAGCGCTCAACTGCTTGCAGATGGCACGCTGAATCGCGGTGTCGAGATCGGTGCGATCGTTGAAATGCCGGTAGAGGCCGGTGCGATGAACGCCCGCCTCGGCCGAGATCTGTGCAGTGGTCAGCCGCTCCCCGGGAGCGATGTCACGGGCCAGTACCGTCATCGCGGCCTCGATGATGTGGCGTCGACGATCGGTGTTGTGCTGTTCCCACCGCCGCTTGCGGCCGTCGGCCTTCGGTCGTGCGCCACCGTCACTCATGCTGCATGGTCTCATGTTCGACGGGCTGCTGTGGGCGCGTTGGGGTTCGGAGGTCACTCGTGCGGGGGTTCACCGGTCACCTTGTGGTCGGCAAAATTGAGGCCCTCACGCACCAGTCGAGCGAGGTGCCCGTCGGCGAGGTTGTAGATGACGTTGCGACCGTCGCGGCGAGTCTCGACCAGACCGGTGAACCGGAGCTTGGCCAGATGTTGGCTGACGGCAGTGCGGGACGTGCCGGTGGCCGCGGTGAGCTCGCTGACGTCGGCGGGGCCGCGATCGAGTAGCCAGAGTATGTGCAGCCGAGTGGGATCGGACAGCATCCGGAACGTGTCGGTTGCCGTCGCCAGTCGCGCGGAGTCGGGTTGTGCCTCGTGATGGAGACTGATGCGCTGTTCCTTCTTCGGTGGCATCGAGGTGTCTCCTTTGTGGACGGCGTCTCCTCATGCGGAGGCGGCGACCGGGATTCGGGAGCGACTCCACAGGCGTGCTGCGGACAGTGCCGCAAGTGTAGCCAAGGCCGTGAGCACCGTCGCCGCGGCGAGCAGTCCGAACTGCGCCCCGACCCAACCGGCCAACGGATACGTGAGCAGAAACGCCGCATGGGACAGGGAGAACTGAGCAGCGAAGATCGAGGTTCGGCTGTGTTCGTCCGACTCTCGTCGCAAGATCCTCGCCGACGGCGTGTTGATCAGCGAGGTGCCGATACCCAGGATCGACCACGTGATCGCCAGAGCGGTCCACGCGGTCGGCCCGCCGCCGAGGGTGGCGACGAGTGCTGCGGCTGCGGTGCCGACGACAGCGACGGCGGCACCGGCGAGCATGAGGCGATGGTCGGAGATCCGCTCGAGGGTTCTCGGAACGAGCAGCGCCGCCGCCATCGACCCCGCACCGAAACAGCCGAGGGCGACGGCCAATTGGGTGCTCGAACCGCCGAACAGATCACGCACGTACACAACGGTATTGACGAGTACGAGAGCCGTGGCTGCGGCGACTACGATGTTCAGCGCCAGCAGACCCTGGAGTTCCCGCTGCCGGACGAACGTCGCTATGCCGTCGAGCGGTTTCTTGTGTTGTGGTGCAACGTATCTGGGAAGGGCTGTGCCGACCACCATTGCTGCGGAGGCGACGAACCCCACCGCCGTCCCGACGAACAGGGTGTGGAAGGTGACTACCGTCAGCAGTGCGGCGGCGATCAGCGGGCTCACCAGGGATTCGAGGTCGTAGGCCAGGCGGGAGAGCGTGAGCGCGCGGGTGTACTGCTGTGCGTCCGGCACGACGGACGGGATGACGGCCTGAAAGGTGGGTGTGAACGTGGCCGACGCCGCCTGCAGCACGAATATCAGGACGTAGACCTGCCACACCTGATCGACGAAGGGGAGCGCCAGCGCGGTGAGCGCTCGGACGAGGTCCGCGGCGACGAGGACGAGCTTGCGCGGCAAGGTGCCGGTCAGTGACGAAACGACGGGCGCAACAACCACATACGAGATCATCTTGATGGCCAATGCGGTGCCGAGGACGGCTCCGGCGGCGCTGCCGGCGATGTCGTAGGCCAGGAGCCCGAGCGCCACCGTCAGCAACCCGGTGCCCACGAGCGCGACCACCTGTGCGGTGAACAGGCGTCGGAAAGTGTGATTGTGCCGAAGCATGCGTTCACTGTACATATGCGTGCGCACTTGCGCACTCATATGTTTTATTGAAGACGCACCGACGAACGCCCCACGAAGGGGCTATTTTCGGTAGCGTTGTCGGTTGTCGGCTCAACGAATATCCAGGGGTGGTCAATGGCCGATCAGCGCACGTATCCAGTGGGGCAACTGGCACGCGCCATCGATCAGCTGCCGTCGATGATCGGCTACTGGGACAGCTCGGAGCGCAACGTCTTCGCCAACAAGGTCTATGCCGACTACTTCGGCATCGAGCCGGCGCGCCTGGTCGGTATGCACATCAGCGAGCTCCTCGGTGAGGGACTGTACGAACTGAACAAGCCCTACATCTCGGGAGCGCTCGCCGGCGAGCAGCAACAGTTCGACCGCACACTCATCGACGTCAACGGCGTCGTACGCGTCACCCAGGCCACCTACGTCCCCGATATCGTCGGCGGCGTCGTCGTCGGATTCACGGCAATGGTCGTCGACGTCAGTGCCCGTGCCGAGGCAGAACGCGAACGCGACCGTGCCGTCCGCCTCTTCCAGATCGCCATGGAATACGCGCCCATCGGCAAAGCGCTACTGACGATCGACGGCCGATGGCTGCAAGTGAACAAAGCACTGTGCGATCTCCTCGGATACACCTCGGAAGAACTGCTGCAGAAAACCTTTCGAGACCTGACACATCCCGACGACATCGCGATGGCAGACGAACACCTCGCCGAATTGGCCGGCGGGACCCTCACCAGCGTGGCATCGGAAAAGCGATACATCCGCAAGGACGGAGCCACCATTTGGGTCCAGCGGAACGCCACCGTGGTTCGAGACAACGACGGCGACGACATCATCATCGCCCAGATCCAGGACATCACCGCCCGGAAGGGAGCCGAGGCGGCACTCGAGCGCCAACTGTTGATCGACGACCTGACCGGCCTGGCCAATCGCCGACGGTTGATGGCAGAACTTCAGGCCCTCAAGGAAGCCGCCGACGAAACCCCGGTCGGAATCCTGTTCGTCGACGTCGACTCCTTCAAATCCGTCAACGATCGATACGGCCACGCAGTAGGCGACCGACTGCTCGCCGCCATCGGAGCCCGCATCCGCGCCAACCTCCGCGCCGGAGACATCGCCTGCCGCACCGGAGGCGACGAATTCGTCGCTCTGCTGCGTAGCTCCCGATCGGCCGACGGAGTCGAACGCCTCGCCGCACGAGTGCGGTTGCTACTGGCCGGCCCGTACCTCATCGACGGTGTTCCGGTACCCGCATCGGTCAGCGTCGGATGGAGCTGGGACAAACCCGTCAGCCCCGAGAAGTTACTGCACATCGCGGACGAACGCATGTACTCGTCGAAACGACGCTGACCCCTCGTGCGGCTCCCCGACGTGCGGCTGACCCCTCGCGCGGCTCCCCATTGCGGATCAATGTGGCTTGCAGTCGCTTGGAGTGCAACAAAGTCGCATTGATCCGCCGGTAGGGGTGAGCGGCGAGGTGCGGGTCCGGATCGTTCGCAAACGCGCGCGCACTTGTCAGAAATGCCCGGAACGGTGTGGCAATTATGGGAGCGTTCGGCAAACGCGCGCGCGTTTGCGAAGGTCTGCGAGAGCGTGGACCTCCGCCAGGACGATGTAGACGCCACTCTTGCGGGAGGCCTCTAGGTACTCCGGTCGGCGTGTGAGTCGGCTACGAGGGTGGTGCCTCACAGCCGTGTCGGACGTGCCCCCAGTATCGGTGCGGGAGCAGGGTCTTGCTTCTTGCGTGAATCGACCCGATACGCGAGATAGAGATACAGGAAGCCGGTAATGGTGCCGCCGAGACATCCTGCTGCGATATCGAGGGCGGTGGATTCCGAGTTCACCAGTAGCTGCATGAGAAGGAAGCCGACGCCGACTGCAGGAGTGAGTGCCAGAGCGTTGATGTAGTCGGCGCGAGTTGCGCCGCACTTCTTGCTCAACGCGCCGGTCATGACCCACTCGCGAAATGGCTTCTGCATCTCAGGCTCCTCGTATGGGTCTGATTTGTCCCGTTCAGCCAGGATACCGGAGAGTTGGTTTAGGTAGGGTTCGAGTTATGCGCGCTGTTGTCTTCCTCGCTGTACTCGCGATCATCTACAAGTGGCCGGTGTTCGGAGACAGCCCCGGCCACTGGTCGGCCCTGAGTCAGGGAATCATGTTCGGCGCGATCATCTGCACCGTCGCTACTCCTGCGGGATGGAAGGCTATCCGCCGCATAGACGGACGGATGCGGTCTTAGATCGATGCTCGGGGGTCGGCGTCGGGTCGGCGTGGCGGCGCAAACGCGAGCGCATTCGTCAGGTGCGCGCGGATTCGTCGCCAATTTCGACCGCCAGAGAGGGCCATTCGACAAAAGCGCGCGCGTTTGCGGCGGGGTTCAGTCCCGTTTCGTGACTCGGCCGGAGCAGTTCGGCGTGGGCACCCGTTGCCTCCCAATCCACCTGAATCGGGTGCAGATAGCCGCGCTCAGCTGCACCCGATTCGAGGGTGGTGAGGCCATGTGTTTGGGTGAGTCCCATGGACTGGGTCGGCAGGGAGCTGAGCGTGGCCGCCGGGAGTGGGGTAGTCACGTCGGCGGTACTCATCGCACCGGTCATCGATGGCAAGTGGTTGGATCTGACTCTCCCAGCCGTACTCGGTGCAATTGGTGGACTGCTGGTGGGATTCGCGGCGGTGGTCGGCGGAAAGTACGCACTGAAGACTGCGGTGCCGTGGCCGCCTAGCGGTCGAAAACAATGGCGACACCGATTCGCCCTGTGCACTGCGGCAGTGGTGACACTATTCGTTGCCGGACTCTCGGCATGGGCGAGCGCTTCCTCGGCGATGGTCGCGTCGGACAGCGCGGAGCCGCCGATACAGCTGATGGTGACAATTGCGTTGACTGCAATCAGTTACGTGTTCGCGTACTTCCTTGCGCCCGAGGTCAACTGACTCCGGCTGGAGCGATTCAGTCCGAACCGGTGAACGCGCCGAGGACACGCTCACCGACAGGCGTCAGGGCCGTCGAACGCGCCCACCAAGCGGCAGGCGATATCACGCGGAACTCTCCACTGATTGTCGTATCGCACGAATGACATCGGTCCGACGGGATAACTGTCCATGCTTCGGAAAGTTCCGACACCCATGGCCTCCACCGAATCGGGACCGGTCGAAGCGACGGTTGTGAATTCGATGTGTTGCGGTTCCGGCTGAGCGCCCCAGGCGCGTGCGAGCCGCACGTTGTTCTCGGCCGGTCCGTCGAACAATCGAGCTCGGTCTTCTTCGCGAATCGAGTAGTCCACGCTCGCTGCGAACAGAGCCGTCAACTGGGCTGCGGTCGGCACATCGTCGGTGATGGGCGGTGGCGGAGAGGCGAATTGCGTCGGTCTGATCGATGCGACTGGCGACTTCGGCTCGTCCACCTCGGCGGGGGAGCAGGCGCAGGCGAGCAACACCACAGCGACCGCGCTCACTCCGACAAGTTTCACCGGCCCAGTATGAACCGAAACAGCATGGTGGGTAGGTGAATCGGCGTCAGATACCCGACGTCGTCAGGCACCGGTTGTGTTGGGCGGTGATCACCAGTACCGGTACGGCGATCGGCAGGATCAGGGCCGCCGCTGGAAGCACGAGGGCAGCAGAAGCAGTCGTCAGGTTGTGGACCGCTACAGCCACTATCCATGCACCCACGGCCGCGATGGCCTGCGCACCCACTCGGAGGGCCGTCACTGTCCCCGGTGAACGAACTGCGAATTTGCCTATGGTCATCGGCAGATAGTGGCCCTCGTTCACCTGTGACAGCTGCAGCGTCGCGACAGTCATCGTGGCCGCGCTGATGGCGGCGATCAGGAGGCCGAGAAACAACATGCTCAGTACGATACGCAAACTTGTGGCCCTAGGCTGCTGGTATGACTGCCGCTGCGAATTCCGATGCGACCCGTCGTCGGGTGCCGTCCTGGTTACGAGAGTTGACGGTTCTGGTCGTGGTCGCATTGTTACTGAGTGTGCTGCTGCAAACTTTTGTCGGCCGTGTCTATCTCATCCCGTCGCAGTCCATGGAACCCACGCTGCACGGCTGTCCCGGTTGTACCGGCGATCGAATCGTGGTGGACAAGATGACGTTTCGATTCGGAGATCCGCAGCCGGGTGATGTGGTGGTGTTCAAGGCTCCGACGGAGTCGTGGAACAGGGGATACACGTCGAGCCGATCGAGCAACGCAGGAGTGAAGGCGTTGCAGGACGCGGGATCGTGGGCCGGACTCGTCGCGCCCGACGAGAACGACCTCGTGAAACGGGTGATCGCAACAGGCGGGCAAACCGTCCAGTGTTGCGATGTGCAAGGAAGAGTCGAGGTCGACGGGCAGCCGCTCGACGAGCCCTACGTCGCGTTCGACTTCCCCTACGACGCGGACACACTCACCTGCGCAACAGTTCCGCAGTCCGGTCGCTGTTTCGGGCCGGTGAACGTACCGTCCGGCAATCTGTGGATGATGGGCGACAATCGAAGCGGCTCAGCCGATTCGAGGGCACACTCCCGTGACGAGCTGGGTGGAACGGTCCCCATCGAGAATGTGATCGGCAAGGCCAGATTCATAGTGCTGCCACCGTCGAGATGGGGAGTTATCGACTCGCCTGCGATACAGCGCTGATCGCTAGTCGGCGTCGCGCCTGCGTGTGATTCGAAAACCATTGCAGTACAGAACAACGGCGAGGACGGCTCCTATCGCCGATCCCGCGAACGGAGCGAGCCACAGCCACAACCAAGTGCGTGAACGCACCTCGAAGGACAGATCCAGCGCATTCACATAGTCCGAATTCATCGTGACTCCGGACAGCGGCGTGTACGCGCCGTAATAGATCTCAGGTGATGCGATGTCAGGGGCCAACGCCAGCTCGACGAGGTGAGCGCCCATGGGAAGCAGCCCCACCACGAAGCCGAGGGTGGTGAGAATCAGAACGATCGAGCGCATTCCCACGATCCTGTCGAGTAGCGGCGTCTTAGAACCCGAGATCGCGCTTACGACGCTCGCGTTCGATGCGTCGCTGTTCCTCGGCTCGTTCGCGGCATTGCCGGAGGAATTCGGCGTCCGCATCCGGATTCTGGGCGGCCTGACGTCCCGGCCGCGTCTCGTACTCGGGGTAAGCGGAGTTGCTCGCGCGACCGTATCCGGACCCGCCGGCACCTCCCCAAATCCCAGCACCGACGGGTCGGCCCGCAACGAGCCAGGCCAACGACCCAGCGAACGGGAGGAAAACGATGAGCAGAATCCAGACGATCTTGGGCAGATAGCGGATGCCACCCTCGTCTGCGGTGATCGCGTCGATCAGACAGAACACCCACAGCAGCATGACCAGCAAACCGAAATACGGCATTGTGTCCCTCCATGTCCAAGACCGCTCGGTCCGTTGTATCGAAGATCGTAGCGCTGTCCTCGCGATTTCGACAGACGAGTCGGTTTGGAAATCTGGGTGGGGCTCGGACGCGGTCGGATGTCGCGTCAATGTCCTGGGCAGTAGATGTACAGAGATGATCGCTGCCCATCCCTGGTGAGCAGGACGGTCACCGGATCTGTGGGACGCGTGTGCACCTATTGGCGAGCATCGTCATGGCCCGCAGTGGGCCTGATCCTCAGACCGACGAAAACAACGACGAGGGTCGTCAGAAACACCGCGGGATAGGTGAATTGGACGGCGAACTCGAAGGCGGGGGAGCCCTCGAACATGAAGATTCCGATGGCCTTGATGCCGCGGTAGTCGGTGAAGTACCAGGCAATCATCGGCATGGTCACGGCGATCGGGGCCAGCCAACTCCACCAGGTTCGGCGTCGGTTGGCGTAGTCGAGAGCGAGGACGGTCAGCGGAATGCACCACACCCAGTGATGGCCCCACGCGAAAGGCGAGACCATCGGCGTCGCTATTCCACATATCGTCAGGGCCAGCAACGTCTTTCCGGCTGCCTGTGCGCGTGCCGCCACCCACAGCGCCAGGGCGGCGACGACGAGGGCGAGCGCCAGCCACACGGCGAAGGGAGGTGTGTTGCCCGGCCACAGTCGAGCCAACACGCCATGAATCGACTGGTTGGCGGGTGAGGCCAGTGCGCCGATTCGTTCCGAGTCGATCATCGTCGACGTCCAGAATCTCCACGAATCTGCGGGAATGACGATCAGTCCTGCAAGCACGGTCACTGTGAACGCAGCGATCGCCGTGACGGCTGCTCGCCACTGTCTCTGTGCGAGAAGATGAAGCACGAAGAATGCGGGCGTCAGTTTCAGTCCTGCAGCGATGCCGACCCCCACACCGCGGAGCCGACTGCCCTCGCCGCGGGTGAGATCGAGCAGAACGAGAACCAGTAGAAGCACATTGATCTGGCCGAGCCAGATGGTCATGCGGACGGGCTCGAGCCACGTCAGTGCCACTGCCAATCCGACACTGACGAGATACATTGTTGCGCTTCGATATCCGAGCGCGCGCCAGCTAGCGACCACGGCCACGTAGATCAGTAACAGATTGATCGCCTGGACCACCGTCACAGCGCTCGTGACCGAGAGGAGGGCGAGCGGGGCGAAGGCCAACGCCGCGAAGGGCGGGTAGGTGAACGGTAGGCCGATGTCGAACAATGCGAACTCGTAGAGGGGCTCGCCATGCTGAACGACGTATGCACCGTGTCGATAGACGATGGTGTCGATTCCGTTGCCGAACAGACCGAAGGGGGTCGTCCATCCCAAGAAGTAGGCGTGCGCAACGACCGCGACGCACGCGGCGATGGCCGACGCAAGGAACCAGCGCCAACCGAGCCGGCCAACGCGCGTCGCATGCACTTCCGGTTGCGTCTCCCGGATGGCTGTCTTCTGGTCGTTCTCTACGCGCACGTCCGAGTCTGACCGCGCGTAGAGCGGCCGAAAACTGGACGTCGTCATGGCTACACGATAGATCGTTGTACCTGATACAAGGAACCCGACACGGACAGACCGGTACGTTTTGTCAGCGGATTGCTCGGCTCGACGATTGCCTGGGTATCAGGGTGGGGAGCGCTTTGTGTACGGCCGCCGAGTCGTCGGTTCCGTTGATCAACAGATCCATCGCGGTGCCGGCGATCTGATCGAACGCGGTACGCACCGACGTCAACGGCACCGGCAGCAATTGGGCGAGGGGAATGTCGTTGTATCCGACGAGTGACAGGTCCACGCCGACGGCCAGATTGTGGCGGTGAGCTGCGGACAACACGCCGAGGGCCAGATTGTCGTTGGCCGCGAAGACCGCGGTGGGACGGTCTGTGGCGTCGAACAATTCGTGTCCTGCGCGCGCGCCCGCTTCGATTCCGTAACCGGTTTCGACAGTCCACTCCGACCTCGGTGACACGCCGGCCTCGTCGAGAGCACGTCGGGCACCCGCGAGCCGTCCGACGGCGCTTGAGGTGAACAGCGGACCGGTCAGAACCGCGATGTCGGTGTGGCCCAGATCGATGAGGTGTCGAACTGCCAGGTACCCGCCTGTCTCGTCGTCGCCGATGGACGACGGACTCTTGCCGTCGGTTCGTAGGACGAGAACGTGCGGAATGCCGTTGTCGCGCAGGTGGCTGGGGAGAGGATCGTCGGTTCGGCTGGTGGCGAGAACGACGCCGTCCACATTGCGTTCGAGCAGGGACTGCGCGGCGTTCCACTCGTCGGTGGGGTCGTCGCCACTGGTCGCGACGATGGCGTGATAGCCGTCTTTGCCCGCGGCCCGATCGATCGCCTCGAACATCAGGGCCATGACGGTGTCGGACAGGCGCGGAACCAACACTCCGATGGTCGCCGTTGCACCGCGCCTGAGGTTGGACGCGAACGTGTTGCGCCGATAGCCCAGCTGCTCGGCGATCTCTCTCACCCGGACGGCCGTCGCGGTACGGGAGGGGGCGACGCGGTCGTCGAGCACGCGGCTGACCGTCGACACACTGACGCCCGCCGCCTTGGCGACGTCGCGGAGCGTGACGACGTCCGTCCGTTCCGCCGAGAGCCCGGTTCGAGTGGGACGCATCCACACCTCCTTGATCGATCGGCCCGATCGCACGACAGGACCGAACTTACCGATCCCCAGCTGATCGCACATGCAAACGTCCCAGGAACGTTTGCATGAAGTGTTGCATGAGGGGTCGGTGCCGTGTGCGAGCCCTGTCACCTCTCGGTCGGCGAAGTGATGGTTGACACATTCGGGGTCGCAGGTTTAGCGTCATGCAAACGTTCCCGACAACGTTCCCAACCGCCTCTCGAAAAGGACGTCACCATGAATTCACTCGATCTCCGCGGACTCAGCCCGGCACCGATCACGCCCTTCACCCGCGACGGCGAGGTCGACTACGACGCGATACAGCGACTGGGGTCGTGGCTCGGCAGTGTCGACGGGGTCAAGAGCCTGGTCGTCCTCGGCCATGCAGGCGAGGGCACGTTCCTCACGCAGGCCGAGCAGGCCAAGGTCATCGGTGCGTTCCGCGATTCGGTGGACGGCAAGCTCCCGATCGTCGCCGGCATCACCGGTGAGGGCACCGCCGTATCGGTCGAGGAAGCCAAGCGTGCAGTCGACGCCGGTGCATCCGCCGGTCTGGTCTACCCGTCGCACGGATGGCTGCGTTTCGGATACCAGGACGGTGCGCCGCAGGATCGGTACAAGGCACTGTACGAAGGCTCGGGCCTGCCGCTCATCCTGTTCCAGTACCCCGACGTCACCAAGGCGACGTACAACCTCGACACCCAGCTCGAAATTGCCGCTCAGGAAGGCGTTTTCGCCACCAAGAACGGTGTCCGCAACATGCGTCGTTGGGATCGCGAGATTCCGGTGCTGCGCAAGGAGAACCCCGAACTGCAGATCCTCAGCTGCCACGACGAGTACCTGCTGCACACCATGTTCGACGTCGACGGCCTGCTGGTGGGGTACGGCGGCCTCGCACCCGAGCCGCTCGTCGAGCTCATCGCGGCAGGCAAGGCCAAGGACTACCCGGCAGCGCGCGCCATTCACGACCGGCTGCTGCCCGTCACCGCGAACGTCTACCACCGCGGATCCCACATGGAAGGCACCGTCGCCCTCAAGGAAGGCCTCGTGCACCGCGGCATCCTCGAACACGCCACCGTGCGTTCGCCATTGCTTCCGCTCGCTGCGGGTGCCCACGAGGAGATCGCAGCGGCACTCGATTCCGCGAACCTCGGCTCGGTAGTACCTGCGCTGGTCTGACCCGGTCGACGGTCACTCCCTACCCTCGGTGCCCTTCCGTAGTAGCCGCTACGGCCCGGAAGGGCACCGAGCACCACTTCTTTCGGCATGCATCACCGCACACGCGGACCGGGTCGAGTCCGTTCGGTTGGACTGCCGAGCTCTGCATCAGATCCACCCCACGTATTCGCCCCTTGCCACATCAGGCCGACAGCAGACGTGCGCCACGTCGCCGGCTGGAAAAGTGCTTCGAGAAAGGGCTCGCAATGAGTCAGCACCAAGCAACACCGGTGGTACCGTCCGCAGCCGTGCGAACTTCGCAAACTCCCGCACCCCGCTCCGGCAAATGGAGAGCCTTCCTGAGCACCATCGCGATGGCCGGCCCCGCATTCATCGCCGGTGCATGGCAATTCGGCCCCGGCAACCTCGCCAGCGCCGTCGAAGCCGGCAGCAAATACAGCTACAGCCTGATCTGGGTCATCGTGCTCTCGACGGTGTTCATGCTGGTGTACGCGGACATGAGTGTCCGGCTCGGAATTCGCACCCCGAAATCGATGATCAGCTCCGTCAAAGACGTCCTCGGCCAGAAGGTCGGCGTCGCTGCGGGATTCGGCGTCTTCATCATCACGCTGTGCTTCTCGGTGGGTAACGCCGTCGGCTCCGGCCTCGGGCTCTCGATGGTGTTCGGCGGTTCACCGCTGATATGGACCATCGCCTGCACCGTGTTCGTCGCCCTGATTCTGTTGTTTCGCAACGTGTATCGAGTTGTAGAGCGTGTACTTCTGGTAATCGTCGGGCTTCTCGGTGCTGCGTTCGTCATCAGTGCCGTCATCGCAAAACCCGACTGGTACACAGCCGTCAGTGGAGTCGTCCCCACCGCTCCACCGGGCAGCCTGTTGCTGATCGTCGCACTCGTGGGTACCAACTTCTCGCTCAACGCCGCCTTCTTCACCTCGTACGGCATTCACGAGCGCGGACGAACTCGGGCCGAATACCGTCAGACCTCGATCGCGGACACTGTTCCCGGCATCGTTGCCCCCGGCATCATGACCGCGCTCGTCATCGTGGTCGCCGCAGCTGTTCTGGGACGCCAGGACACCGAGGCAGCGACACTGGTCGGCCTCGCCAAAATATTCGAACCCATTGCCGGCCCGGTCGGTTCGACCATCTTCGCTCTCGGACTCTCCGGTGCCGCATTCTCGTCGATGGTGGCCAACGCAACCGCCGGTGGCACGATGCTCTCCGACGCACTGGGCCGGGGAGCGTCACCCAGCACCCCTACGGCCAAGATGACCTGCGCCGCCATCCTGGCATTCGGTCTTGCGATCACAATCATGTTCACGTCGTCGCCGATCCAACTGATCATCGTCGCTCAAGCTCTGACCGTGCTGGTGGCACCATTTCTCGGCTTCCTGATCTACGTGATGAGCAACAACCGCCAACTGATGGGCGATCTCCGAAACACGTGGTGGAAGAACGCACTCGGCGTGCTCGGCTTCCTCTCCATCCTCTCGCTCTCCGGACTACTGATCTACGAACTCGCGACGCGATAATTCGACTGAAGTCCCGGGTGGATGCTCGACGAGCATCCACCCGGGGCGTTCCGATTTCCCAACCGGATCTTGAAAGCAGGCCTATCGCCGGCCACAGAACTGTGGTACTTCTTGAGTCATGAACACATTCGACACGTCGAAAGGCGCATGAGCGCCCGTAGCTATCCCACCTCCGGTTCCACTACACCGAGGTGCAGATCATGAAGCTTGCCGAGGCCCTCGCTGAACGAGGGGAACTGATCAAGCGCACCGAACATCTGAAGGTTCGGATTCTGGCGAACGCTCGCCACCAAGACGGTGAATCACCGGCTGAGGATGCAGGGATCTTGTTGTCCGAGTACAACTCTGCGCTCGATCGTCTCGAAGTTCTCATCCGTAGGATCAACCGAACCAACAGTGCTGCCGCGGTGCGGGATGGAACCATCACCGATGCGCTCGCGTCCCGCGACGTGCTGCGTATGCGACACAAGGCGATCTCTGCGGCCGCGGACGCAGCATCGGGACGCAACCAGGAGCACAGATACGGCCCACGTCAACTGAGGTCGGAATTGGTCTACGTCGCAGCTCTTCCGGTTGCCGAATTACGTTCTGCCGCAGATGATGTTGCCAAGCAGATTCGGTTGGTGGACTTGGAGATCCAACGCGTCAATTGGGAGTTCGACCTAGTCGAATAGCATGCCACATGCCGGGTAGTAGGTAGTTTTCGGTCGAGGCGAGCACGTACCGCGGGTCGGCGGTCTTCCGGCCCTTCTCCTGCGTGGTGAGCAGCGTTCCGGGCATTCACTCGGTGACAGTGCAGCTCAGTACAATTCACGCAGAACGGTGCACAGCTTACCGTGCATTACCGTGTGCTGATCGAACGGAAACGAGGGTGGGTACGGGGCCACCCGGCATGTGGCCTGAGCCTCTGTTCCCGACTAGTCTGGTCCGAATGACGGCTTCATCAATATCCCTCGCACGACCTGCGCTGATCGTCGTCGACGTGCAGGCAGGTTTCGACGATTCGGAATTCTGGGGTCCACGGGACAACCCGTCGTGCGAGGCCAATATTGCTGAGCTCGTTCAGTTCTGGCAATCCAGGGCTTGGCCCGTGGTATTCGTTCAGCACGATTCCGACGATCCGCAGTCGCCGTTGTCGCCGACGCAGGACGGGCATCGCTTCAAGGACATGCTCGACGGGACTCCGGATCTGCTCGTTCGCAAACGCGTCAATTCGAGCTTCTACGGAACTCCCGATCTGGATGCCTGGTTACGCGGCGAGGACATCGACCAGGTGGTCATCTGCGGAATCACCACCAACCACTGCTGTGAGACCACCGCGAGGATGGCTGGGAATCTCGGCTACGACACCTACTTCGTCATAGACGCGACGCACACCTTCGATCGCGTCGCGCCCGACGGGACAGTCGTACCTGCCGCAACACTGTCTGCCATCGCGGCAACCAACCTGCACGGCGAGTTCGCGACGGTGATCGAAACGAAAAACATAACTTCCCGCTGACGTCGCCCCAATTTGATACCGTTCGGTATGGCCGATCGGGGAGCAGTAGCAGGGCTCGCGGGACCCATTGTGCTGCTGTATCTGGGGTACTTCGCGTCGGTGCCGACCCTCTCATCGCTGATCCACGGGATCTTCGACCCACGAATAGACTGGGCCGACAAGGGCTTCGGTGAAGTGTTGCTGTTCTCGTTCATGATTGTGGGCGGTCTCGCTGCATGTGTTGCGGCAGTTCGCGCACTGGCCGAGTCTCCGAGGTTCCCAGGAATCGTCGTCATACCGGGGTCGTCGATCGGGCGGAAAGTCGACGCAGTAGTGGTGACACTGATTGCCTACGCCGTCGTTGTTCTGGTGTTCGTGACCGCTACCGCATCAGCCGGATTCCTGGTGCCCCTCATTGCGGCGTGGGCTTGCTCCAACACGATTCGGAATTACCGTGAACTGAAGAGTCGACGTCGAGCGTCCGCAGCATAGCGCATGAACACCGTGCTGATGCTGATGCTGATGCTGTGGTTCGTCGTGTTCGCGTACGCGGCATCCGTCGGATTCCGCGGCAGGGCAACGCATTCCGACTACTACGGTGCACGAGTGTCGGACACGGTGAAATCGACACCCCGACTGCGTGCACGAGCCGATCGATCGGTCGGAATCTGGTGCACGGTCAGTTCCGTGATGGCTGTGGTGCCAATCGTATGGATCGGCTCCGACTTTCACCGTGAAAGAACGACTTGGGAGCTGGCCGGTCTGGCTGCTTACGTCTTCATCATCGTGGTGGTCGGCGGTTACCCGTTGGAGAAGATCAAGAAGTCGTGACGTTGGGATGGTCCAACAACGCGAACGCGGCCGTCAATTGCGCTCGGGCTGCGTCGACTTCGGATGTGTTGCCCGCCAGATGGTGCAGCAAGGCGCGTTGGAAGATCCCGTCGAGCAGGATGTAGGCAGAGGGGCGGTCGAGGGCCGACTCGGAGCCGCGTAGCTCGCAGTACTTCGTCACCACGCGCCAGATCATGTCTTCGCGACGTTCCTCGATGTCCAGGACGTCGCCTCGAAAGGAACCGTCGAACAGGGCTTGGTTGCGGAGGTCGTACCAGAGTCGATGAATTCCGGCGTCCGCCACCAGGGTGGCGAAGTACTTCGTCTCGAAGTCCGCGTACAGGCCGGGGGCGTCGACGGCGTTGGCCACCACCTCGTCGTACCGGGTGACGCAGATGGCCTCGTACTGGCGAACTGCGTGGGTGATGAGGTCGAGCTTGTCGGTGAAGTAGTAGTGCAGAACGCCGTGCGAGTACTCGGAGTTCTGCGCGATCTCCCGCAACGACGTGCGGGCGTACCCCAGCTCGGCCAGCGTGTGGAGCGTCGCCTCGGCCAGCTCGGTTCGCTTGGACTCGAACTTGTTGCGGGCACGTTCCTCGATGCGCGCGCGCGGATCGACCGTCTGGGTCATGTTCGGTGTCCTTTCCGCGCGGCGTTTCGCTGATCAGTGTATGCCCGGCCGTCGAAAACCGGATTCTGGGCAGTCGTCAAGAAAAACCTTGACGTGTGTACAAATTCTAACTTAGTGTGATCCGCAGCACACGTCAGAGGGGTGGATGCACACCTGCCTCCGGTGCTTCACGGCTCGATCAACCTCGGCCCGTCCGACGACGGCCGATCACGAGAGGACTCTTCATGCCAACCGACAAGCGCGTCGTCGTCTACGGGGCATCGGGATACACCGGGCGACTGATCTGCGAATACCTGCGCGAGTACAACATTCCCTTCCTGGCCGCCGGCCGCGACGAAAGCCGAGTCAAGGGCATCGTCGACGCCGTCCCCGGCGTCGAGACGGTCGAGTACGACGTTGTGGAGGTCGAGCACACGGCTTCCGCACTGGCAGAAGCGTTTCGAGGAGCCGAGATCGTGCTCAACACGGTCGGTCCGTTCTCGCGGTTCGGACACGAGGTGGCGCAGGCATGCATCGAGATCGGTGCGCACTACACCGACACCACCGGTGAGCAGGACTGGATCATCGATGCCGAGAAGAAGTACGGTGCAGAATTCGCCGCCCGAAACATCGTTCTGACACCGGGTTTGGCGCAGATGTACAGCATCGGTGAGATCGCAGCCAACATCTGCCTCGAGACCCCGGGTCTGGACACCCTCGACATCGAGGTCTTCTGGAAGGGGCATCCGACGGTCGCGTCGACCAACACCATCCTGACCAATGCCGCCTTCTCCAAGGCGTACTACCTCGAACAGAACGAGTACGTGGAATGGCCCGACGACGGGGTGTTCCAGGTGGTCGTGCCGGGCCAGCACGATCTGGGATTGGCGCTGCCGTGGGGCGGTACGTCGCATCCGGTGTGGTTCAAGAACGACCCTCGAGTCGCGAACGCCCGCGCCTACGGCGGGGTGATGAACAAGCCCCTCATGCTCGCCGTGCCTCAGATCATCGCCGGCGCAATGGCGCAGATGGAAGGCAAGACCGACGCCGAGAAGTACGACATCATCGACACGGTGTCGGCGTCGGTGCGCAGTGAGACACCGCCGCGGGAGAATCCCCGCATCAACACCTCCCTCGACTCGGTCTACGCATCGGGCCCACTCGGCCGCGTGCACACGGTGATTCACGGCAACTGCAACTACAAGCAGACCGCTCTGCTCAACGCATTCGCAGCGGCACACGTGTTGCAGGGGCCGCCCAAGAAGGTCGGATTCGCCTCGAGCTGCCAGGCATTCGGACACCGCGAACTGCTCGGCGTGCTCCGCGCCTTCGGTCTGGTGCTCGACCCCGTCGTCACAGCACACAGCTGAGGACCCGGCCGATGCGGCTATCCGACTACCTCGACAAGGGCATGTCCCTGGGCCGAGACGCCCCCTGCCTCACGATGGGTGACACCACGAAGAGCTACGGCGAGGTGTACGACGACACGGTCTCCATCGCCGGAGCGTTGCAACACAACGGTATCGAGACCGGGGATCGTATTGCGGTGCTCTCCGGTAACGATCCACTCGCCCTGACGTGCGTTTTCGCAATCTCCCGCGCAGGCGCAGTGTGGTGTCCGATCAATCCGCGAAACGAGGCCGACGAGAATCGACAACTGTTCGATCTGTTCGGGTGCCGATTCCTGTTCTTCCAGAAAGCATTCGCGGATCTGGTCGGCCGCATCAGAGACCACCTGCCGCAACTGGAGTGGCTCGTCTGCCTGGACGGCGACGTGCCGGGAGCACTGTCGTACGACCGATGGCTCGTCGAACACCGCTCGGACTCGGTCGTCGACAGGCGACCGGCCGACGGGCTCGCCATGATCGCCGGAACCGGCGGAACGACGGGAAAACCGAAGGGCGTCAGACTCACCGAAGAGAACATGATGACCTCGACGGCTACGGCACTGATGAGCTATCCGTTCGGGGACCGGCCCCGATACCTCGCACTGGCACCGTTGACCCATTCGGCGGGGGTACTGACATTCCCCATCCTGAGCCTGGGTGGCCACGTCGTCGTGATGCCGGCTCCGGACATCAGAGAGTTTCTCTCACTCATCGAGCAGCACCGGATCACACACGCATTCTTGCCGCCGACGGTCATCTACGGGGTACTCGACCATCCCGACCTCGACACGCGGGATCTGTTGTCGCTCCGATGCCTCTGGTACGGGGCTGCGCCGATGTCACCGACACGGTTGGAGGAGGCGCTGACCCGAATCGGGCCGGTGCTGGGGCAGCTCTTCGGGCAGACCGAGGCACCGAACATGATCGCGACGCTCGCACCGGCCGATCACTTCCGGAGTGACGGTTCCATCGCGGTCGAACGGTTCACCTCGGCGGGCAAGCCGACGCCACTGACGACGGTGGCGATCATGAACGAGGACGGCGGTCTGCTCGATCGAGGGGAGCGCGGCGAGATCGTGGTCCGAGGACCTCTCGTGATGCAGGGATATCACGAGAATCCCGACGCCACAGCCGAAGTCGGCGCTCACGGCTGGCACCACACCGGAGACATCGGGTACCTCGATCGGGCCGGTTACCTCTACGTCGTCGATCGTGCCAAGGACATGATCATCACCGGAGGATTCAACGTGTACTCGGCCGAGGTGGAACAGGCCCTGCTGTCGCATTCCTCGGTGAAGGAATGCGCAGTCGTCGGCCTTCCCGACGACAAGTGGGGTGAACGAGTTACGGCTGCAGTGCTTCTGCGCCCCGGTCGCGACGCGTCCCCCGACGATCTGATCGCACACGTCAAGGCGCGGATCGGGAGTGTAAAAGCTCCCAAAGAGATTCAGATCTGGACCGATCTGCCCCGCTCGAAGGTGGGAAAGATCCTCAAGACCGAAGTACGCAGCACGATGTCTGCACCGTCACCAGCGAAGGGAAGCACAGTATGAGCGAGTTCGAGGGCAAACGAGTCTTCGTCACCGGGTCCGGTGCCGGAATCGGAAAAGCCATCTCCCGGATGTTCATCGAGCGGGGCGCACGCGTCGTGGTCAGTGACATCGACGAAGGTGTTGCAGCGACGACGGCCCAGGAAATCGGTGCCGAGGGTACCGCCAACTGCGACGTCTCCGACGAGAGCCAAGTACAGCGAGCCGTCGCCGGCGCGGTCGAGATTCTGGGCGGACTGGACATCGTCGTCAACAACGCGGGCATCGAGGTTTCGTCTCCTTTGCTGCAGCAGTCCACGGAGAGTTTCGACAAGATCTACGCCGTCAATGTGCGGGGCACATTCTTGGTTATGAAAGCCGCGATCGGTGCGCTTGTCGAGTCGAAGGGCAACATCGTCAACATTGCATCGCTGGCTGGTGTCGGCGGCACCGCGCTGCTCGGGTCGTACTGCGCCACAAAGGCAGCCGTCATTCAGCTGACACGTGTCGCGGCCATCGAGATGCGTGCCGCAGGAGTACGCGTGAATGCGGTATGCCCCGGGTTTGCCGATACCGCCATGGTCGAACGACTCGTTCCGGACTTCGAGGCGGCAACGCAGGTCCCGTTCGGCGATCTCGTTGCCGCCAAGCAAGGCCGACTGGGAACACCCGAGGACATCGCAGAAGTGACGCTGTTCCTGGCCTCGGACCGCGCAACATGGATCACGGGCAGTCACTACATTCTGGACGGCGGCCTCTCGGCGTCCCTGGTGTAGCGCTCGGAGCTCCCCGTCAGCCGAGGGCGACGGGGAGCAGGCCGGGTCGAGTCCGAGATGCGATGTCGGCCAACGCACCCTCCAGCGTCGGGTATCGGAAGTCGAACCCGCTGTCGGTCAACACCTGCGGCTCGACCCACCGACTCTTGAGGACCAGCTCGGGTTCGGTTCGGATCACCCGCGCGCCCAGCTTCAGCAGCCATGCCGGCGTCGCCAGTCCGTGATCGCGACCGAGAGCAGATCGAACCTGGTGCATGAGAACCTCGTTGGTCACCGGGAACGGTGTCGCCACGTTGACAGGTCCGACGATGTCCGAGGTGGCGTACAGATGGTCGAGAGTCCGAGCGACATCATCGACGTGAACCCAGCTGAACATCTGGCTGCCATCGCCCATGCGGCCACCCAAACCCACTCGCGCCAGATCGATGATGGGGTTGATCGCCCCACCGCCTGCGCCCAACACGATCGACAACCGCAGTGCCACTCTGCGAATCGACACGTCGGCGTCGAACAGTTCGCGCTCCCACGACCTGGCCACCTCGACCGAGAAGCCCGATCCCAGTTCGCCGTCCCGTTCGCTCATCGACCTGTCGCGGGCATCGCGATAGATGGTTCCGGTGCTCGCGTTGACCCACAGCGCCGGCGGATTGTGCGCTTGTGCCAAGGCACGCCCGAGCTGGGCTGTCGTCTGAATTCGCGACGACATGATCGCATCGGCGTTGGTCTTGTTGTAGCGACAGCTCACCGAGCGGCCGGCGAGGTTGACCACCAGATCGGACCCGTTCAGGACCTCGACGAGGCCGCGATGGTCGGACCATGTTGCATCGCTGGACGATCCGCGTCCGACCGTCCTGACGTCGATGCCGCGGTCCTCGTAGTAGCTGCGCAGATACCCGCCGATGTAGCCGGAGGCACCGCACAGGACGACGGTCGATGGTGAATCGGTCATTGGCTCAACCCTTCTGGTGAGGTCATTCGTTTCAGGAGACCGGCGACATCGGCTACCAGGCCGCGCGCAACCGGGAGTCGGGCGAGACGAACCGCCTTGGATACGACGGGCACGAGCCCGTCGACCAGAGTGCGGGTGCGAGCCTGGTTGTCGGACGAATCGGTGACCCAATGCAGCGTGACGCCCATGTAGATCATCCAGAGCAGCAGCGGGAGTGCATCGTTCAGCGACGTGGGTACCTTCTGCTTCGATGCATCCAACGTCGTGCGCATCAGATCGATGGCCATGGCTCTGGCGTCGGAGGATTCCTCGGAGAACGGACTGGAGCTGGACCTCGTCGGCAGCGCCAGCTGGAGGAAAGCGCCGCCGAACGCGTGATAGGGCGTCAGGACGTCCAAGCCGGAATGCAGAACCGCGGCCAGGTTCTCCGACAGCGACCCGCCCTGGGTGATGACCTGCTCCGCACGTTCGCGGTGATCGCGCTGGATCACCACATACAACTCGTTGACCAGTTCGTCCTTGCCGGCGAAGTAGTAGTACGCATTGCCGAGCGACACGCCGGCCTCGTCGGCTATCCGGCGCATGGTCGTGGCCTGGAACCCCTCTTCGCGAAACAGCCGAAGAGCCACTTCGACCAGCTTGTCGCGCGTCTCGGATGTGCGGGCCATGCGGTCACCTCGTTTTCTGAACGTGTTCAAAAAGGACGGTAGACCCATTTTTGAACATGTTCAAGCGCAATGGCCGGGCACTGGCCTGGATACTCGACGCATGCTCAGACGAATGGGAACCTCGCTGATCGGAGGCAAGGGGGCTCAATGGGTGCAAGCGCTGAATGCGCGGCATCCGTGGAGTCACAACGACTACTTCCACAGTTGGATTCTCGCCAACCTGCCGAGCCGGCGACGCGAGGCACTCGACGTGGGTTGTGGCCGTGGCGGTCTCGTGCACTCTCTCGCAACGTATTTCGATCACGTCACCGGAGTCGACATCGACTCCGACATGCGCCGCCGCACAGGTCTTGCGTGCTCCGACGTCACCAATGTGACTGTCTCCGAACGCCAACTCGACTCGTGGGCGGACGAATCCGTCGACCTGATCACGATGATCGCCGTTCTCCACCACCTCGACATCGACGACACGCTTCGCCAGGTCGAGCGTGTTCTCGCGCCGAACGGCCGGCTGCTCGTCGTGGGTATGGCTGCGCCACGAAGTCCTCGGGATCTGCTGTGGGACGCCGTATCCATCGTGACCAACCCGCTGATCGGCTTCGTCGGCCATCCCTGGCCGAGCTCAGCGGGAAAGCAGCCGGCACCCTTCCCGGTCAAGGACCCGGTGCTCAGTTTCGACGAAGTGAAGCGGTCGGTCGACGCGATACTGCCCGGGGCAACGATGCGACATCGCGTCGGATTCAGGCACACCATCGAATGGACGAAGCCTGAGTGACCGGAAGGTTCTCTGCTCTGAGCAGAATCGCCGACCCTCCTTGGCATCGAGGCTTAGGCTCCGATCATGGGCGAGGTCATACGAATCGATGAGCGCCGAGCAGCACGCGCAGTGGAACCGCTGTGGCGTGAGGTGGTCGGTCGCCGGCTGCGCGAGCGCAGACACTCCCGCGGCGACACGCTCGCCGACACGGCGGCGCGCGCAGGGATTGCACCGCAGTATCTTTCGGAGCTCGAACGCGGCCGCAAGGACCCGTCGAGTGAGATCCTTGCGGCTGTCGTCGGGGCACTCGGCACGTCGATGGCCGAAATTTCAGGTCTGGCGCATCACGACCTGTCGCGAGGAGACGCGACGTTGATGGCTGCCTGACGTCGTCCTTCGAGGACTTGGTCGACCAGGCCGTACTGCAGCGCCGACGGAGCCGTCAACACCAGGTCACGGTCGGTGTCGTGCCGAATCTTCGCGGCATCGCGTCCGGTGTGTTTCGCCAGAATCATCTCCATTTCGGCGCGCACCCTGACGATTTCGTCGGCAGCGAGAATGAGATCGGGAATGGTGCCTCGCCCCTGCCCCGCAGGCTGATGCAACACCACCCGGCTGTGCGTCAACGCCGAACGTCGACCCGGCGCACCTGCGGCGAGCAGCACCGCGCCGGCCGCCACTGCCTGCCCCACACATGTTGTGGCGACAGGGGATCCGATGAACTGCATCGTGTCGTAGATCGCCAGCATGGCCGCAGTATCGCCGCCCTCGCAGTTGATGTACATGGAGATTTCCTGATCGGGGGAGTCGGCCTCCAGATGCAACAGCTGCGCGATCATCGCATTCGCAACACCGGCATCCAGTGCGGTGCCGAGGTACACGATGCGTTCGCTGAGCAGATGCGAATAGACGTCGACGACGCGTTCGCCGCGCGAATCACGGGTGACGACATTGGGAATGGTGTACGTACTCATCGGGCCATCTCCATCCCGAACGACACGCGACGCGCAGGCATGACCTGATCGAACGAACTGACGATGGCGTCGACGAACCCGTAGTCACGCGCGGCGTCCGCGGTGAACCAACGATCGTGCAAGGAGTCGTCGAATATTTGTTCTCGTGTCTGCCCGGTGTCGTCGGCGATGAGGCCGAGCACCGTATCGCGGGTATGACGAAGATCGTTGGCCTGCACCTCCACTTCGACAGCAGAACCACCGATGCCGGACGAGCCCTGGTGCATCAGAATCCGCGAATGCGGTAGTGCGTAGCGCTTTCCGTGTGTTCCCGACGACAGCAGGAATTGACCGGCGCTGCAGGCCAATCCGAGTACCAACGTCGAGACGTCGCAGGGAATCAGGTGCATCACGTCACGGATCGCGAGCATGGCAGGCACCGATCCGCCAGGGGAGTGAATCCACAGGGCGATATCGGCCGACGGGTTCTCGGCCGCCATCGTCAACAGGTGGGTGGTGAGGACGGTGCCGTTGTCGTCGTCGAGTGCGCCGTCGAGCACGAGGATTCGATGACGTAGGAGTCGGTCGCGGAGTTCGGGTGGGAACATTCGGGGTGTCTCGCTCATGATTCGAGTGTGAACTCCAATAGCGCTGTCTGCCAACGATTCTGCTGTCGGCAGCGACGCTGCTCAGAGCTGCGCGACGCTCGAGGGACAATGGAGCCATGACCACACTCGAATTCTCCGATTCCGTCGTCGTCGCCGCATCGCCCGAGGACGTCTACGCCGTCGTATCCGACGTCACTCGAACAGGTGAATGGAGCCCGATCTGCCAGGCGTGCTGGTGGAACGAACCCGACGGCGGTGGTGTGGGATCGACGTTCACCGGACGCAACGCCACTCCCGACCGCACCTGGGAAACGGTCTCGACCGTCGCAGCGGCCGAGCCCGGACGCGAATTCGCGTGGGTCGTCGGCGACAACTTCGTTCGCTGGGGATACACACTCGAAGCGGTGGACGGCGGTACCCGACTGACCGAGAACTGGAACTTCCTGCCCGACGGCATCGCTTTCTTCCACCGCAAATTCGGAGACTCCGCGCAGGAGCAGATCGACACCCGCAGCAAGGCCGCGCTCGACGGCATTCCGCGCACCCTGGCGGCCATCAAGCGCATCATCGAATCGGAGTCCTGACAGGTAGGTGCGCTGGCTGTCCACTTTTCGCGTCGGCGCGCGATTCCGCCTGCAGACACGAATTGTGGACACTCAGCCCTGTAGTCGCGCCTATTCTGTGCCGATGACGTCGACGGTTCTTCAACTGACCGCGGTCCTCGAGCCTCGCGGCCCAGCGGCTGCGATCGTGCTGACCGACGCCCAGGTCGCCTCACTCGGCAGCACCAAGACGCCGCCGGTGCGGTTCACGATCGGTGGGCAGACGGTGGCAGGACGCATCGGGCGCATGGGCGGGGAGAACCTGCTGGGCCTGAACAAGAGTGTGCGCACCACGCTCGGAGTCGAGGCCGGCGACACCGTCGACGTGACCATCGAACTCGATGCCGAACCGCGCACCGTCGAGCTACCGGCCGAGCTCGCCACTGCACTCGACGCCGAACCTGCGGTGCGCGCAGCATTCGACGCACTGTCTCCGTCGAAGAGAAAAGAGCACGCACGATCGGTCGCCGACGCCAAGCGCGCCGACACCCGTGACCGTCGCATCGCGTCGATCGTCGCGGCTCTTCGGCCCTGACGTACGACCCGGCATGGGGGCGCGGGTGTCAGCGTCGATCAGACCACTGTCGCGGGCCTGTTCGATGCGACGACTTCCGTCGACCTGCCCGCCGCAGACAGGCGCGCGAGAATATCTACAGCCGAGGTGATGTCGGGAAGTGAACGAGTGAAGGGAATGCGTTGTCGGTCGTCGAAGGCATATCCCGTCCCGAATCGTAGTCCGGGTGCCAGCAGCACGCCGTGAGTCTGAGCTTCGGCGACAAGGGCACTGGATCGAAGACCGTCGGGCAGGGAACACCACAATGCCAGGCCGCCGTCTGGAACGCGAAAGTGCCAATCAGGCAGTCGATCTCGCATCAGAGCAACGGTGTGATCACGTGCGACTCTCGATATGTCGGCGCGCACTCGGCGTACCTCGTCGTATTTGCCCATCAACTCGACCGCAGCGAGTTGATCGAGAATGGACGTCGAAAGTTGGCGTCGCGCATAGGTGGCGGCGATCCTCGCCAGTAGCCCTGCCTCGGCGCGAACCCACCCGACTCGCAGCCCACCCCACACCGTCTTGCTCGTCGACCCGATCGTCACCGTCGCACTATCCGGCGTTGCCGCCCCGAAGGGTTCGATGTCGGGCGACCCGTCGAGGGACAGGTCCGCTGCTACCTCGTCGACGATGGTCAGTACTGCGTGGCGGTGCATCGTCGCGGACAGCTGTCGGCGGGTGCCGAGGGGGAGTCGAGCTCCCGATGGATTGGAGAAATCGGGCATGAAATAGGCCAGGGTCGGTGCGCTTTGACGTGCGGCACGGTCTGCGGCCGGCACGAACGGCTCGGTCTCGTCCGGGTCGATGGGCACCGGGATGCATCGGCCGCCGAGTGAGTGGACGAGTTCGACGACACCCGGATACGTCGGGTGCTCGACCAACACGCGGGCGCCCGGCTCGGTGAATGTCGCCAACACGGCATGGATGGCGTCGGTGGCACCGGAGGTGACGAGGATGTTCTCGGCCGTGGTCGGCACTCCGCGCCCACGGTAGTAGGCGGCGATCGATTCGCGGAGCTCGAACAGCCCGGACGGGGTATAGCCGCCGGACGCGAATCGGCCCTGAATCCTTTCGGCCGCGGTTCTGTACGCATCGGCCAGCAGAGGAGAAGCCGACGGTGACGCGTTGACGAATTCCAGTGTCGCAGTGTCGCGGTCGCCGGCGAGGGAACTCCAGGCCGGCATCGACCCCGTCGGGGAAACGTATGTGCCCGAGCCCCGTTGGGCGCTGATCCAGCCACCTTCGCGGAGGTGGCGATAGGCCGACGCCACCGTGACCCGACTGACGTCCAGACTGATCGAGAGTGCCCGCTCGGCGGGTAGCCGCGTCTGAGCCGACACCTCGCCGTTCTCGATCAGCCGCCGCAACTCGTCGGCGATCTCGAGGTAGAGCGGACCACCGGATCTGTTGCGCAGCGTCGACGGGCCGATACGTGCTGCCAGCTCCGGGGCCGAGATCGCGGTGGCGTCGAACGAGTCCATGCAGTCCACTGTCGCACACTGGACTGAACTATTCACGGTAAAACCAGTCCATTGTTGTCGCATGATCGCAATTGGAGCTGTATTGGCCTTGTCATTGGTCGGCGCGGGCTGGACCGTGGTCGCCCTGCGGGAGGGAGGGAGAAGCGCGCCTACTGGTCCGCCGCGCAGTCGTGTGAACGTCGACTGACGTGGCTGTGCTGCAGCAAACGCGCGCGCATTCGTCAGACGCGTCCGAGTTCGCTACCGATTCGGGGCCTATTTCGCTCGCACCTGGCAAACGCGCGCGCGTTTGCGAGATCAGCGGGGGTGGGTGCGAGATCAGCGGGGGTGGTGCGAGAACTGGGGGTGGGTACGAACTATGGGCGCTGAGGTCAGTTGCCGTCGGCGATGGAGTCGATGAACGGCGTCAGCAGCAGGGCGAGATCGTCTGCGGCAGAGGCGACATCGTCGGGCGGCTCGGGAATGTAGCTCAGGGCCAGGCGCACGATGGACTTGCTGATGACGTCGGCCTGTCGTGGACTTGCGCCCACCCATCCACGCTGAAATGTCTCCGCCAGACGCTCGCCCGCACGGTCGATCAGCACCTCACTGTCGGTGGTGATCAGGCGCAGAAGATCCTCCGGCGCGTCGCCGCTGTGCAGAGATCGGACGAGTGGATCCAGACCGCTGAGCTCGAAGAACGACGAAAAGCCTTGTCTCAGAGCGGCGGACGCATCGTTCTCGTGTTGGTACAGCGCGGTCTCGCACATCGCGACGAATGCGTCCGTCAATCTGATGGCATACCCCTGTGCGACGCCGCGTCGCGAACCGAACTCGTTGTACAGACTCTGCCTGCTCAACCCCGCGGCCTTGGCGATGTGGCTCATCGTGACGTTGCGCCAGTTGCGCTCCTGCAACAACTCGCGCAGCGCATCGAGCGCCACATCGCGCGCCAGAGTGGACGCGGCTTCACGGTATCGACCGGGAGTCGACGTCTGTTCGGCGGCGGGCATGAACACGACTCTATCGAACGACCGCATGTGGCCTGTCCAGCCAACCTTCTTCGAGATTGTTCCGATCGACGGGGTCCGCGCTCGCGATGAGGGTGCGGACCTGCCGGATGTCCTTGGGATGACCTACCCCGATTGCCCCGACGAGCCTGTCGTCGCGCACCGCGCAGGCCGTGAACCGACGGCTTTCGATGGAGCCGCGCACCACGAAATACTCGTCGTGTGCATCGGTCCACCCCGCGAATTGCAGGTTGACGCCGTGCTGTATGGACCATCCCCACGGGACATCGAGAGCACCGACGTCGAGACCGAGGATGGATCGGGCCGCCCGGGTGGCTTGATCGACGGCTCCGTTCCAGTGCTCACTCCGATACGTCCCGCCGAGTACCGAGTTGGGAACTTCGGCGACGTCGCCCGCGGCGTAGATGTTCGGTCTCGACGTGCGCATGCCGGCGTCCACCAGGATTCCCGACGCGGTCTCGAGGCCCAGGTCTGCCCCGAGCTCGGTGTTCGCGACCGAGCCGACGGACACCAGCACGGTGCCGGCGGACCATGAACGACCGTCCGCGGAGGTTGCGAGAACGGTGCCGTCGGCCAGCTTCTCCAGGCCGGTCACAGCGACGTCGGTGTGCATCGTGACGCCGTTGTCGGAATGCAGGTCTCGGTACATCTGCGAGATCGCGGCCGGTGCGATCCGGTTCAGCGGAGCCGATGCCGCCTCCAACACCGTGACCTCGGCGCCGAGCGATCGTGCCGCTGCCGCCGCCTCGCACCCGATCAGGCCGCCGCCGATCACCAGCAGTGATCTCGTTCGGACGATCTCGGCCTGCAGCGGGGCGACATCGGCTGCGGTGCGAAGGGTGAACACATGCTCGGCACCCGGTAGGTCGAGTTGCCGTGCACGAGAACCCGTTGCCAGCAGCATGGCGTCGTACGGGACCGGAGCTCCCTCGTCCAGGTGCACCTCGGAATCGGTGACGGCGGTAGCCGTGACGCCTGTGCGTACATCGACCCCGTCGATGGCTGCACCGAGCTGAACCTGATCGACCGATTTCGTACCCAGCAGCAGTTCCTTGGAGACAGTCGGTCGACGGTACGTGGTCTCCGGTTCGCTACCGACGATCGTGATGGATCCGGTGAAACCCTCGGCGCGAAGCACTGTGGCGGCGGTGTATCCGGCGGCCCCGGTGCCGACGATCACGACGTTGCCGGGTTGGCGAGCGGTCACCCGCGCTCGACCTCGACCATCTCGAAATCGGCCTTGGCCGCACCGCAGTCGGGGCACGACCAGTCGTCGGGAATGTCGTCCCAACGCGTGCCGGGTTCGATGCCGTCCTCGGGCCAGCCGAGCTCTTCGTCGTACTCGAATCCGCATTGCACACAGCGGTAAAGCTTCATTGCTTGCTCCTGAAGTCGATTTTCTCTCGGACGCCGCAGTCGGGGCACGGCCACTCGTCGGGTACCTCGGACCACGGAGTTCCGGCCGGGAAGCCCTCGCGTGGTGCGCCCGCGGTCTCGTCGTAGACGAACTCGCACACCGGGCACTCGTAGGCAGCCATCACTTCGCTCCGTATGCGGCGAGGACCTTCTCCCGCTTGGACGGCTGGATGTTGACGCGAGTGATGTCGCCGTCGTAGTGATCGAGAACGCGATGATCCATCACCTTGCGCCACACGGGCGGGAAGTAGGCCAGCGAGATCATGCTTGCGTAACCGCTCGGCAGGTTGGGTGCTCCGTCCATGCTGCGCAGAGTCTGGTAGCGCCGGGTGGGGTTGGCATGGTGATCACTGTGTCGCTGAAGGTGATACAGGAAGATGTTGGTCACGATGTGATCGGAGTTCCAGCTGTGCTCGGGGGTGCATCGCTCGTAACGGCCGTTGTCCTTCTTCTGGCGCTGCAGGCCGTAGTGCTCGAGGTAGTTGACCGTTTCGAGCAGCGAAAAGCCGTAGATTGCCTGAACGACCAAGAACGGCAACACGATCGGGCCGAACACAACGGCAAGGACCGTGTAGAGGACGACGGACATCAGCCACGCGTTGAGTACATCGTTGTGAATACTCCACGTGCTCTTGCTCAGTCGCTCCATGCGAGTCTTCTCGAGTTCCCAGGACGACCGCAGGCTTCCCCACACGCTGCGGGGGAGGAAGGCCCAGAAGCTCTCACCGAACTTCGAACTCGCCGGATCCTCGGGAGTAGCGACGCGCACATGGTGACCGCGGTTGTGTTCGATGTAGAAGTGGCCGTAGAACGTCTGTGCCAGTGTGATTTTCGACAGCCAGCGCTCGAGGTCGTCCTTCTTGTGACCGAGCTCGTGCGCGGTGTTGATGCCCACGCCGCCCATGACACCGATGCTGATGGCCAGGCCGATCTTCGAGAGCAGCCCCAGGCCGCCGTCGATGCCGAGCCACGAGAGGTTGTCGGCGGACCAGAGGTAGCAGGCGAACACCAGGCTGGCGAGCTGGAACGGAATGTAGGCGTACGTGCAGTAGCGGTAGTACTTGTCTTCCTCGAGCGCCTTCATCACCTCGTCGGGCGGGTTGTCGCCGTCCGGTCCGAAGAACCGATCGAGGATCGGGAGCAACCCGTAGACGAGCAGCGCACCGATCCACCACCAGACCGGTGCCACGGCGTTCCAGCCGAGCTGGTTGAAAGCCCACACCAGGCCGGTTGCCAGAAACACCGCCGTCGGCGGGATCAGGCCCATGAGCCAGAGGTATCGCTTGCGGTCGTGCCACTCGTCGACGGGCGCCTGTGCCTGATCGTCGACATTCGATGCCGTCATCGTCACTCCTCGTGTAGGGCGGATCACTGTGCTGTGGACAATACGCGCAATTTGTATCCCGTGTGTACAAATCAAGATATTTGTACATCAGGCGGATGGATTGTTGCGGCAGTCACAGCGTCACCGTTTGGTCGAATCGGCCTGCTACCTTCCGACTCGTTGTGATCGGTCACGAATGGTCACGGCACTCGCAGGTCCGTCTGTATCCCGTCGGGGGTACTTCACATCAGGAGTAGTTATGGACGCATTCATCGCCAAGATCATCGTCGACGTCATCCTCGGGCTCATCGGCAGCGGAAGTGCCGAGAGCGGCAGTACCGCAGTGAGCGCAATCCTCGGATCCTGACCCGAAACGGCTGCGTCGGCGAGAATGCCGGCGCAGCCCGCGGAGCGTCAGTGGCGAAGCGGTAGGAGTGAACGCGGGGCATCGCCGCACACGCTCGATGGCGAACGGCTAGAAGCGGCCCTCGGCGATGGCGAGTACGACGAGAGCGATCGCCGCGATAATGAGTATTGCTAGGAGTGCCAACTGGATTGGGCTGGTCGAGCCTGGCGGCCGAACGCCGTTCGGACCCCTTTTCTGGAGCATGGCACAGACTGTAGGTCACTTCTCGGGTTTGTGCACAAGTTGGATGGTACAAACCGGCGAATGTGCCGATATGATTCGCACACCTGTTCGATCAGGAGTAGAGTTCGAGTCGGTGGAGCGAGGAGGGAAGCCTTGCTCCACCGCTCCTACATATGACACCCGAGCGAGTGGACGGTGACGGCGATGGACGACGTGTTGCGCAAGGTAGCGGAGCTCAAAGCACTGGTCACCGAGCTCGAGGCGCTCGACCGTCAACGCGTCGGGATGGGTGACCGGCTGGTCGATCTCGAACATTACTTTCGCCGAGCTGGTTGCCCCGAGTTGTCGCAGCAGGCACTCGACGCGTTCGTCGGCACCTATGCCGGCCGAGTGCTCGAATTGGCGGACGGCATGCGCGGCTGACGCCTGCCGAAGACATCTGCCGTTCGCGTACCAGGCGGTATCTTCTGTGGTTCACTGGTTCATCCAAGTCGGGACACGAGGAAAGCCGCTCGAGATACGTGAACAGTCTGCGCGAATGGTGGGCACTTCCAGTCGACTACGGATGGAACGTTGCCTTCGCGCGCTCGCAGCAGGCGCTCGAGATCACGAAGATCCTCATCGGCCTCTGGTGTTGGCTGTTCGGCGCGGCGGCGGCCATCGGGTTGGTGGTGCCGGGCCTCGCCGAAGGCACTTTGGGTACGGCTGCACTGTGGTTCACCGTCGCTACGACAATCCCGGTCGGGGTCGCCTGGTGGGTCGGTGGCTGGCCGAGCTGGCAGATGTCGATCGCCTTCGTCTTCTACGCCGACGTCGTCCTCGCGGCCGTGGTGCTCACCATCGGTGTTCCCACGACGGTTCTGCCGACCGCCGCCCTGTTCACCGTCATCGGCAGTTACGTCGTGGGGTTCCACGGTCCCAAGCTGCTCACTGCCCACTACGGTTTCGCCTTGGTCACGACCGCGGTGCTGTACGGCTCGGCCTTGGTGGCCGAACCCGAACTACGGTTACTGGCCACGGTCTACCTGGTGATCTTGATACTGGTGATGTTCTCGGCGCCGCTGATCGTGCACACGTTCATGATGATGCTGCGACGCGATGCCACCGGCGCGTTCTACGACCCCCTCACCGGATTGCAGAACAGGCGGGGATTCGACGCTGCGATCGGGAACCTGCGACTACGGCCGGGATCGGCAACCGGAATGACGGCCGTGGTGATGGACATCGACAACTTCAAGGCCGTCAACGACCGATACGGCCATCTGCAGGGAGACGCCGTGATCCGGCTGGCGGCCTCCCGCATCCTCGACGTGTTTCCGGCACCCGCCATCACCGTCCGGCTCGGCGGCGAAGAGTTCGCCATTGTTGCCCTCGATGACCGTGACTCGGTTGTCGCCAGCGCTGAGGTACTACGAATCCGACTGTGCAACGCCACCGATCGGTCCCCGCTGACCGCCTCGATAGGCGTCGCGCATGCGGTTGTCGACGCGCGAGAGATCGGTACCGCAGTGGAAGAGTTGCTGGGTCGCGCGGACCGGGCGATGTACCGGGCCAAGGGGCTCGGCGGCGACCGCGTCGCCCTGTCGGAGGGCGAGCCTCGATCGCCGCGGCCGGCCGGCGAGCCGCACTGACGAGCGACGGCGTCGACCGATCCCGCTACTGGAACCGGTCGACGCCGTCAACGAAGTCGAAATATGTTGCTACAGAGCAACCTTGGACGCGATGGCCTGCTGCGTTCCGACGTCGAAGACCGGGTTGGTCAGGTGCACGTCGAGGGTGTTGTTGGGGCCGGCGATGAGACCGTTGAGCAACGAGGTGTACGTGCCGCAGTTCTGGAACTGCGGAATCGTGTACGTGCCCTTCACATGGGTGTCGGCCTCGTTGTTCTGAATCAGATCGATCGCGTCGAGGGCACCGGTCAGATTGGCGGTGGTCTCGCTGGTGACGCAGTTGCTACCCGGGGGAATCAGGTCGAGTGCCGCCGACCCGGACGATCCGGTGCCGCCGATGCCGAGGGGCTTGACGGAGTCGATGCGAATCTTGAAGCTCTGCGCGACATTCAGCTCCAGCTGCGGTGCCTCGGCGGGACCGCCGGCTGCAATGGTGCCGGAGACCGGAGTGGCGTCGACGATCGAGATGGTGAAGTTGGCGAGCGTCGCCGGACCGAGCTTGAGATCGGCCGACGCCTGCGGCAAGGCAAGAGTGCCGGTCACCGTTCCGCCGACGAGGTCGACGTCGGTGGCCAGAGCGGTGGTCGGGAAGACCACCGGCTGGCCGGTCTTGGCGATCACGGTCGTGGTGTCGGCCTGGAACGTGATGGGAAGGGTGTCGGCAGCGTTGGCCGGGCCGGCGACCAAGGTCGCCAGAGCGACACTCGACGCCAAGGCCGTCGCGGTGACGACGGCTTTGTTACGGATCTTCACGTGCTCTCCTGAATATTGTTGTTGTGCTGGAAAGGAATTGGCGATCAGGACAAGGTGAATGCCGGGTTCGGCTGCACCGACAGGCTGTTCACCGTGCAGTTGCCCGACATCGGCTGGTTGCTCGACGTCAGAGTGTTGGTCATGTTGTCGAACGAACCTGCGAGCGTTGCGGGCCCGCAGTTGTAGCCCAGAAGCGAGAAGCCGACGTTCGAGACCTCACCGGTGGTGGAGCTGGTGGGAGTGAGGGTCCAGGGCAGGTTCTTCAGCTGCGGCAGGCCGCAGAGGCGGTTCGATCCGCTGATCTTCGCGTCGGTGATCGACGCCGACGAGCCGTCCGCGCTGGTGGATCCGGACAGGGTGATCGAGCAGCTGACGGGCACCCCGAACGAGGCCGGTGTGGTGACGACGATCGTGCCGGGTGCGGTGAAGGCGGTATTCGCCGGTGAGATGGTGGCGGCAGCGGCACTTCCGGCACCGAGGGTGGCCCCGGCAATCGCGACTGCAGCAGCGACAGTGGTGAACGTTCGGGTACGGGACGGCAGGTTGAGCGTCATCGATCCTCCAAGTCCGAGCAGCTTCCGGCTCCCAGACGGGCATCCGGTGGCTCCGATTCTCCGGCAGCCGAAACGAACATTAGGACGACGAAATGGATGTCGGATATGTTCTTTTGCAAGACAGTGACAAGTCACAATCCGGTCGGTATGTTTGTTGTAAGTCTTGGTATTGATTTTGGTCGGCACCTCGGAAGGTATGTGCTTCATGGGTTTTCGGCCCGTTTTTCCTGGGGGAGTCGGCATGATGGGCGCGTAGGACACTCATCCTGTGGCGTTATCGAACCGTTATGGTTCGTTACCGAAACGAGACGCGCCGTATTGCTTCGGTGATACCTGAGTCGTTCAAGCTGGCGTCAGCGAGAAAAGACGACCCGAAGAGGTTTGAAACAGACAGCAACCCCTGCGTGACGGGGGTGGCTTTTTCATGTCAAACTGTGGTGTGACGTTCGCGCTGGCCGAAGTTGGTTCAACAGTCGACACGGACACGGGAGAGTTGACGGTGCAGCCGTATTTCGCCCCGGTCTGTCGACTGGACAACGGCGCGCTCGCAGCAATCGAAGTACAACTGCGCGGCCCGATGGACGGTCCACTCGCCTCCGCCGATGCACTCAAGCGCGCCGCTCGCGCCATGGACGCCAAGCGTGAACTCGATGTTCTCGCATGGGGAGTGGCCCGGCTCGAAAGCGCCGTTCGGCTACCGATGCTGGTCTCGATGGATGTCGACTCGCTCGCAGCACTCGACGAAGCCACCGAAGAACAGTTGCGCCGCGACATCGTCGTCGTCACCGAGGCGGCACTCGTGGACAGCCCGGCGCGCACACTGGCCGCGATCGACAAAGCACGTCGCGACGGAAAAGTGGTTGCCGTCGACGACGTCGGTCGCCGACCGCAGTCCCTGACGCTGCTGCCGCTCATCGAACCCGATGTCATCATTCTGTCTTCCTCCATGGTCTCCACCAGGCCCGATCTGGCCACCGCCCGTACGGCGCACGCGGTGTCGGCTCAGGTTGAGCGAACCGGGGCCGTGGTCGTGGCCAGCGGAGTCGACACCGCCGTGCACCGCAGCCGGGCACTCGGTCTCGGTGCCACCTACGGAGTGGGCGAGCTGTACCCGGCTGCTCAGACGACCGAAGAGTTGCCGGCCGACGCCGCGGAGATCATGCCGCCGTTCCCCACCTGGAGCACCCCCGCCACCGCGCTCGAGTCGCCCTACGCGATTGCCGCCGCAGGTAAGGTCGCGACGCGGAGCACCAAGCGTCTGTTGGTGGCCATGAGCACGTCCCTGGAGATGCAGGCGTCGGCGTCGGGCCCGGAAACATTGGTACTCGGCACCTTTCAGCGGGCCGAGCATTTCACACCGACCAGTCGTGCGCGGTGGGTGTCGATGGCGGAGCAGATCTCGTACGCCGGCGTCTACGGCGTGGGGATGGGCTACGTGCAAGAAGGCGGCATCGTGCACGCCCCGCTCGACCCGACGGACTCACTCGTCGAGGAGTGGAACGTGGTAGTTCTCGGCCCGCATTTCTGCGGAGTGCTCGCCGCCATCGATCTACACCGGGGCGAAGCCGATGCGGATCGTGAATTCGACTATGTGATGTCGTACGACCGCGCCACCGTAGTCCGTTGCGCCCGAGCAATTCTCGCGCGTTTCTGACCGTCGAGCCGGTGGTGTGCCGTAGCGCATGTTTCGGGCAGCTGCGGCAGGGCATACAGCACAACAGGTGATGAAGTAGTCCGGACTGCCGCATTGCTCAGACCCCGTACGTTGAAAACACAGCGTGCGGGGTCGCCTTGTCGGTCAGGGTAGGTGGGACATCTCGTGCACGAACTCCCGAGCGATGTCGTGCACTTTACGATTGTCGCGTTGCGACCTTGCGACCAGTAAAGCGAACGCCTCGTCGGCGGTGATGCGATGAACCGCCATAAGGATTCCCTTTGCCTGTTCGATCGGCGCGCGACGCGCCAACGCGTCCTGCGGATCGAGTGGGCCCTCGATCCTTGTCACGTGCGCAGCGCTCATGAGGATATTGTCGCGCACATTGCGTCGACGCAGGTCAGAGACCGAACGACACGCGCGATTTGTAGCAGACCGTGCCGCAGCCGTTACCGGCGGCGTAGCGTTCCGTAACCGCCTCGTTATCAGGCAGCCGGGTTGGCCAGAGGTCTCCCGATCAGAAGTTCGAGGGTGCGGTAGGCATCCGTACGCCGACCGTTGCTGGCATTGTCGTGGTACGCCGCGCCGGCGACGACCACGCCGACCGGAATTCGACCCGACTCGATATCGCGAGCCGTTTGCTCGGCGCAGTTCCGCAACACCGGGCAGTCGGCGCACAGCCGCCATGCCTTCTCTGCGCGTTTGCGTCCGTGCCGAGGAAGTTGTTGCGAGTCGTATGCATCCATGTCTTCGATGCACGCACCCTTGAGGCGCCAGACCTGGTCATCCGTCATCGTCGTGATCCGTTTCGCGTCGTGCCGATCGTTCCACAACGCTTATTCCCCATCCCTGGAGACTCGAAACAACCAAATGCCTTGCGGCGCCGAAGACCCGCCGTTGGGCCCCGCAGTTCTGGCCCACCGCTCAGGCAGGACGACGAGCAGCAGACCGAGATATGACGGCCGCCGCCGCGATGGTCACCAGTGCGCCGAGCACGATGGCGGGGCCTTCACCGGGTGCCAGCACGCTGCTCTGCTCCCCGAGAGTCACGGCCGAAACCGGAACGCCCAGTTGGGCGGCCGCGAGTATCCCAAGCCCGACGGGCTGGCCTGTCGCGCGCATCGCACCGTGCACCGCGATTGCACCCAGACCCAACACGAGCCCCAGCACGATCATGCTCGGGTGGCCACCCAGTGCACGCAGGTCGAGTGACGCGCCGAGCCAGACGAAGTACAGCGGACCCAGGAAACCTTCGGTGATGGCGAACAGCTGTTTCGCCAGACGTCGCGGTTCTCCGATCGCAGCGATGGCCAGTCCGAAGCCGAAGCCGGCCAGCATCACCGACGCGTGAGTGTGGACCGCGAGGGCCGCGAGGCCGAACAGCAGAACCAGGTTGAGTCGCAATTCGAGAGCGAACTTACGCTGGGCAGACACATGGTGGATTCGGCGGCGCAGTCCGGTGAGGTCGAAGTGTCGCCGGATGTGGCCGTCTTGCTGGATTCGACTATCGGCATGATGACCGCGGCCGAGGACGATGCCATCAACACCGCGTAGAGACCGGGGTGCGGTGGATCGAACGCAGTGGAGACGGCCCAGCCGAGTGCGGTAGCCAGCAGCCCGATGGCCACAGCCCGCGCAGCGCCCACCCGGAGGCCGACCCGCAGTCGAGGATCGCGAATCGGTACCTGACTGCCCGCCACGAACATCACGAGCGCGAACCCGACCTGCGCCAGAAAGCTCAGTGTCTGCTCACTCGGATCGATGACGCCGAAGCCTGTGTGACCGATGACAATTCCAGCGACGAGTTCTCCGATGACAACCGGTATCCGAAGCCCACGCGGAAGCGCCAGAAGTGGGCCGAACAAACCCACCGCGGCACACAGGGCGAGCGTCTCGAAGGTCATACGACCCCGCCGACGTCAGGCAGAGTTCAGCGTCGGGTGCATGTTCGGCGGCAGCGCCGACGCAACGAGATCACGAGGGTGCAGCACGCCTTGCTCGGCCATCATCAGTCTCATCAGCTGCTCGACAACACGCAGCTGCGCCGCCAGAGGGCTGCGCATGAGTTTGCGGTCGTAGTCGATGCGGGCGGACCGATATTCGGTGTCGAGATCGCTCATGTCATCGTCTCCTCGAACGGCGGATGCTCGACGGCTTTACCGCGAGGGGTGGTTTCGCGCCTGCAGGAAGTCTTTCCAGTCGCTGTCCCAACGCCGCATGCGAACTCGATCACCGGCCACGGTGGTGAGATAGACCAGGAATCCGACCACGACCGCGCCGAGAACCCACACGAACACGGCTGTAGAGGCCCCGTTGACGACGGCACCGACTTCGCTGACGGGCGCACGCGCGAGGGTTCCGTTCGCGTCGCACCAAATCGGAGTGGTCTCACCGATGTGGACGTCCGAGGGAACCTCGGTCGATTCCGAGCGAATCGACCCGTCCGGTGCACTCCATTGCACCGTTGCGACACCGGTGGCGAGCGTGGTGCTGTCGCTGCCGGTACTCGTGGACTGCACGGTGTCGATCACTCGGGCGTCGACCTGAACGTATTGTGCCCGTTGCTGACGCGACCGCGTCGACAGGTCGCTGTAGGTCACCGAACCGATCGTCGCGGCGACGGGTATCAGCAACAGAAGGACCGCGACACCGACGACGTACGCCGTTCGTTCGATCCTGTCGGGCAGTCGCATCAGCGGATTGGAACACCAAGGAGTTCGACGCCACCACCGGTGCGCGAGTTCTGCGAGCATGCGGTCACCTACCCCTCACCGCCGTGTGTTCGGCGTCGATTACGAGTCTCCGACGCCGTGCACTCGTAAGTAAGGGCACAAGGTCCCGATACGGCGAGGGCGGTGGCCCGTGAATGCGACCGTGGGTAGCGCGCAAGCGCGTGATGTTCGGGCGTGGTTTCATCGCGAAGTGGAGAGAAGTCCTCGTGGCGGCGGACCTTGTGCCCTAGCTCCCGGATTGTTCGGCAGCCACGCTGAGCTCATGATGTCGACAACACGAGCACTCACCACGAGGGACCGACGATGGCCGTGGCTGGGCGCAGTGTGCGCCGGAATTTCCATCAACGCCTTCGGTGGCGCGATCGGGTTGGCCTCGGGTGCCATCGATCTGGGCACCGAGGCGCACGCACGCCTGCCGCTGTCGAATACGGCGCTCGCCGGCCTCGCGTTGGTTCTGGTCGTCGGAGTGCCGATGGGACTGGCGGCGGCATCGGCTCTGGCGGGTGGCGGCAAGACCGGCCCCATCGCCCACACGGCGGGCGTACTGCTCGCTGCCTGGATAGTGGTCCAACCGCTTGTGATCGGCGAAACGAGTTGGCTGCAGGGCATGTTCGGCGTACTGGGAGTTCTCGTGGCCCTCCGAGGGTGGCGGATCACGGCGTACACGAACCGCCTCGCAAGTCGCACCGCATGAGAATCCTGGTCTCGACCGCCGGACGGCACGGAGCGACGAACTCGCTCGGGCAGGAGATGGCCCGCGTGTTCCGGCACGGGGGAGCCGAGGTCGATGTCTGCGCTCCGGATTCCGTCGTCGACATCAGTGGCTACGACGCCCTGGTCATCGGAAGTGCTGTCTATTCCGATCGGTGGGTCCCCACCGCCAAGCGGCTCGTCGAGCGGGTCTCCGGGTCTGCGCACCCACCCGTGTGGCTGTTCTCCTGCGGGCCATTGCATTCGAGCGACCGACCGGTCAACGACACCGCCGACGCCGCACGCGCGGTATCGATGTTGGATGCGTCCTCGCATCGAACATTTCCCGGTCGGCTCGACGCGGAACGGCTCTCGGTGGGCGAACGTCAGATCTTCGACAACTCCGGCGCGGTTGCCGGAGACTTCCGAGACTGGGTTCGTGTGTGCAATTGGGCCCGAGAGATCCTTGCCTGTCTCACGGCTGGGACACCGGGCTCGTAACCTTCGTGAACGTGCCTGCACCGACGCGCCGAGCGGACGGGCAGACGTGCTCGTGAATCTCTGCCGCCAACTGTGCCACCGATTCGGTCAAGACGGTATTCGCTTCGATCATGTCCTGCAGCAGTGCGGTATTCGAAAGTGTATGTACGGCAACCTCACTGCTCACCGAGTCCGCGCGCTTGGCCGAGATCAGCAGAATGGCACCCTGCAGTCCTGCCATCATCGACAGGAACAGGTTGAGCAGGATGAAAGGGTACGGATCGAACCCGTCGTTCTGGTTGTACGCGGCCCACAGCGCCATCACGCCCAGGAACAGGAAGACGAACGGCCAGGAGCCCATTCCGTTTCGGACGTAATCCGCCGCACGCTCACCCGTGGTCAGTGCATCACCGGTTCGGACGCCCGGATGTCTTCTCCACAGGTTCATCGTTCGCAAGTCTTCGAATCGGAGGGTGCAGAAGTGTCCATGGTGCCTAGTGTGGCCCCTGATCGCCAGAGTCACCAGGGGCGAAAGTCCATGACTGCTGTGCCTTTTGCCTCCCCACGCGCACCTCGGGAGACGTCCCGACCGGTCGATGACTTCCGGCCCTACGCGCCGACCGCCGCAGCGCCGATCATCGACGGTGTGCATTGCTCGACGGTCGAGAACGGCACCGGTTTCTGATGTTGGAGGAAGTTCACGATGAAAGCAGCTGTTGTCACCGAGTTCGGCGGGCCCCTAATAGTCAAGGACATCCCGATACCGCAGCCCGCGCCCGAACAGGTGCTGGTGAAGATGGAGACGTGCGGTGTGTGTCACACCGATATCCATGCTGCGCAGGGGGATTGGCCGGCCAAGCCGACCTTGCCCTTCGTCCCCGGGCACGAGGGCATCGGAGTGATCGAGGCGGTCGGGTCGCAGGTGTCGAAGGACAGAATCGGTGAGCGAGTCGCCATCGCGTGGCTCGGTTCGGCATGTGGCGAATGCGATCACTGTGTCTCGGGTTGGGAGACGCTGTGCGAGACGCAACAGAATAGCGGCTACTCGATCGACGGTGCGTACGCCGAATACGCTGTCGCCCATGCGAAGTATGTCGTCCATGTTCCCGACGGGATCTCCTCGTTCGACGCTGCCCCACTGACCTGTGCCGGCGTGACCACGTACAAGGCTGTCAAGGTCGGTGGCGTCACCCCGGCGCAGCGCGTGGCCATCTTCGGTGTCGGCGGGCTCGGTCATATGGCGGTGCAGTACGCCAAGATCGCCGGCGGCTTCGTCACCGCGGTCGATATCGAGGACGAAAAACTCGACCTCGCACAAGAACTCGGCGCAGACCACACCGTCAACTCGGCGACGACCGATCCGGTGGAGGCAATTCAGGCGCTCGGTGGAGCCGATGTCGCGATCGTCCTGGCCGTCATCCCGAGTGTGTTCGATCAGGCCTTCCGGTCGCTACGCCGCGGTGGACGTCTGGTGTGCGTGTCGATGCCGGCGCACGGCGTGTTCCCGATCCCGATCTTCGAGACGGTGGTCGGCGGAATCTCGGTACTCGGCTCGATCGTCGGCACCAGGACAGATCTGCGTGAAGTGTTCGCACTGCACGAGGCCGGACGAACGACGGTATCGGCGGTGTCGCGCAAACTCGACGAGGTCAACGACTGCTTCGACGACCTGATGGCCGGACGCGTCACCGCTCGTCAGGTTTTCGAGTTCTGAGGGGCTCTCCGATCTCGACGAGTGTTCCCCATGGGCTCGATTCGCCGTAGGGTTGCTCGAGGGCAGACACGCGCTGGACCAGCGCGTGTGCTCACAAGGAATCGAGCAGTGATGAATGCAGCGATTCAGGTGCAGAATGCGCGCCGCCACTGACGTCGCGTAGACCGACCAGCTTCAGTACGTCGATGATGCGTGTGACCGGGATACGTTGAGTCTGAGCCAGATACAACAAGTGGTCGTATGCGGTCCGGCCCGGGTGGACGGCCTCGGAATCCAGCAAGGTGCCGACCGTGAGTAGTGGGCGGTACAGCTGCGCGTACTCGACGCCCCCGATCAGTGCGGTGCCCGCGCTGGAGCGATCCAATCCGACGATCAATCGCATCGTGGTGGACTTACCCGATCCGTTGGGGCCGAGAAAGCCTGTGACGGTGCCGGGTTCGACGACGAACGACAGGTCGTCGATAACGAGCTTCCCGCCGTAGCTCTTGCTCAGTGCGCGTACTTCGATCGCGTAGGCGGCGGTGTCCGGTCGGCTCATGGACACAGCGTGCTCGGCTCGGCTCGGCCTTCGTAGTGCATTAGGACCCTCGTAGGTCGACGAACGGCATTGTCCGGTCGGGGACAGTCACATGATGGGCCGGTGGGTGACAGCGGCGAGGCGACCGGGCGACGGCACGACGGTGACCGGGCAGTGCGCTCGCGTCAGCACCGACCGGCTGGTCGAGCCGAGCATCATCTCCGCGTAGCCGCCGCGTCCGTGACTACCGATCACCACCAGCTGAGCGCCTTGGGCGTGATCGAGAAGTGCCTGCACCGGTTTGTCCTTGACCACCACGGACCGCACCGACACCGTCGGATGGAGTCGAGTGTGCGGCTCGAGCAGCCGCGCCAAGTGATCTGCAGCCGCGCGTCGGTTGTCTGGCCACTCCATGCCTCGAATCGGGAAGCCGATCGACAGATCCGTGTCCGACCAGGAGTGCACCGCAGTCAATGGTGCCGATCGAACATCCGCCTCCTCGAACGCCGACGTCATTGCGGCAGCGCTCGCCTTGGTGCCTCCACGCCCACGACCACCGGTTGGATCGCGTGGTCGATACTGCCGTCGGTCCAGCCACGCACCACGGTGACCGGGCATCGAGCATGAGTGGTGACGGCGAACCCGATCGAGCCGAGTGACCGCTGCTCGGTGCCACCGAGCCCTCGCGTGGCAATGACCACCATGCGAGCTGTCTCCGACAGTTCGAGCAATGTGGACACCGCAGAGGCTTCGGACGAGACGGTATCGACGGTGACCGTCGCCGTCCCACGAGTCGCAGTCTCCCGGGCCTCGTTGAGAATTCGGTCGGTTTCCGATCTGGCCTGGTGCACCACGGTATCGGGAAGGACGCCCAACCCGGTCAAGACCTTGGGCAGCGACATCGCCGAGACGACAAGGAGATCGGACAGGTGCAATCGTGCGTCGAGAGCGGCCCAGCGCACAGCGTCCAGAGCCGCCGCCGAACCGTCGACCCCGACGATGGTCGGAAGTGGACCCATCGATTTCCTCCTCGGTCGTGGTGTCGAACATCCATCAGACGCCGCGCACAGCCTCGGGCGCGGCAGGACAACAACACCTGGACCGAGGACTTTGGTCCTCTGTTTCCGTGACGAAAGGTCGGACCACCGCCGCCCGTCCCCCGTAGGCTCACAGGTCGAGGCGTCCGACATGGACGCAGGTAGAGGGGTGTCGACGTGGTCACGGTGTTCTTGGTGGACGATCACGAAATCGTGCGGCGCGGTCTGATCGACCTCATCGACTCCGATCCCGATCTCGAGGTCATCGGCGAGGCAGGCAGTTGCGCGCAAGCGCTGGCCCGAATTCCGGCCCTGCAGCCCGACGTCGCGGTGCTCGACGTGCGGCTACCCGACGGCAACGGCATCGAACTGTGCCGTGAGCTTCTCGATCGACTGCCGAACCTCAAGACCATGATGCTGACCTCGTTCACCGAGGACCAGGCCATGCTCGACGCGATACTCGCGGGCGCGAGCGGCTATGTCGTCAAGGACATCACCGGCATGGAACTGACCCGAGCGATCAAGGACGTCGGTTCCGGCCGGTCGCTGCTCGACAACCGTGCAGCCGCGGCGTTGATGGACAAATTGCGAGCCGGGACGGCGTCATCGGGCCCTATCGATCACCTCACGCCCCAAGAGCGCACCCTGCTGGATCTGCTGGGAGAGGGCCTGACCAACAGACAGATCGCGGCCAGGATGTTCCTGGCGGAGAAGACGGTGAAGAACTACGTGTCTCGGCTGCTCGCCAAGCTCGGGATGGAACGCCGCACCCAAGCTGCGGTGTATGCGTCGAAGCTCGCCGACGGCGATCCGCCTGCCCACCGGAAACCGGGGTCCCGGGATGGATGACCAGCACGGGGAAACCCGGTCTTCGCTACCGCAACTCCGGCTCGGGGAGCTGCTTGCCGAGGTGCAGGATCGTATCGGTCGCATCGCCGATGCGAGGATTCAAGCCGACGGTCTGCTCGACGCGATGCTCGTCATCACCTCGGGACTCGATCTGGAGGTGACGCTGCGTTCGATCGTGGAATCGGCCGTCAAGCTCGTCGACGCCCAGTACGGTGCGCTCGGCGTGCGCGGAGAAGGCCACGGATTGAGTGCGTTCATCAACTACGGCATGGACGAGGACACCCGGGTGGCCATCGGCCCGCTCCCCACCGGACGCGGGGTACTCGGACTGTTGATCGACCGACCGAAAGTGCTACGTCTGGACGATCTGACATCGCACCCGGAATCGGTGGGGTTCCCGCCCAACCATCCTCCGATGAAAACCTTTCTCGGAGTGCCGATTCGGGTTCGCGACGAGATCTTCGGCAATCTCTATCTCACCGAGAAGAAGGGCGGCAAGCAGTTCACCGAGGACGACGAAGTCGTCACCAAGGCGTTGGCGTCCGCCGCCGGCATCGCCATCGACAACTCGAGACTGTACGAGGATTCGCGGGTGCGTCAGGCGTGGATGGAGGCAACGCGGGACATCGGCACCGAGCTCCTTTCCGGGACGGACATCGACGAAGTACTGCAGATGGTGGCGCGTAAGTCGTTGCACCTGACCGGGTCCGATGCGGCGTACATCGCGGTACCCGAGGACGCAGACCAAGCCTTCGGGGATGTCACGCAACTCGTCGTCACGGTCAGTGAGGGACTCGGGGCCGATCGAATGATCGGGGCAGTCGTTCCGATCGAGGGCTCGAGCTCGGGAGTAGCCTTTCGGCGTCGAACAGCGTTGCGGAAGGAGCGACTCGACTACGGGGTCAAGGAACTGGGCTCTGCTTTCGGACCCGCAATGATTTCACCCTTCCGCGTGGCAGAGGGCGTCAGTGGAGTCCTGGTGGTTCTGCGCGCCGCGGGGCGGGGACCGTTCGACGAGACCCAACTCGAACTGGTCTCGAACTTCGCCAACCAGGCCGCGCTGGTGATGCAGATCGCGGACGCCAGCCGGCGAATGCATCAACTCGACGTGTTGTCCGACCGGGATCGTATTGCCCGTGACCTGCACGATCACGTGATTCAGAGGATCTTCGCTGCAGGATTGGCGCTGCAGAGCACTTTGCAGCGCACCGAGTCCCCGGACCTACGGCAGCGTCTGTCCAGAACGATCGACGACCTGCAGGACACGGTGCAGGACATCAGGACGACCATTTTCGACCTGCAGAGCACATCCCACTCCGCAACACGGTTGCGGCAACGTATCAACAGCGCGGTACTCGAACTCACCGAGAACGTCGATATCCGTGCCGTCGTGCGGATGTTCGGACCACTGTCGGTCGTCGACACCAAACTCGCCGATCATGCCGTTGCCGTTGTCCGCGAGACTGTCAGCAACGTCGTTCATCACGCCCAGGGCGACACTGTGACCGTTACTCTGTCGGTGGGGAACGAGCTCGAAATCGTGGTGTCCGACAACGGAATCGGTATGCCCGACAACACCACCACCAGTGGGTTGTCCAACCTGGGGACCCGCGCGGCCGAGTGCGGCGGAACCATGACCGTCTGCCCCGGTGCCTCCGGCAGCGGCACCGATGTGACGTGGGCGGTACCGCTGCCCTGACGGCTCCAGTCGTTGGTCACCTCTTTCGATGACCTCCGGCCGTTACCGCGAGTGGCGATGAGCTCGTAGCGTTTTCGGTGACGGTGCTGATCCTGCGTCGCACCACCGAGAGGAACCCGATGAACATCTCACACACCACCGGACCCGTTCTGGTCGGAATCGACGGATCGACGGCCGCGCTCGATGCAGTGCGCTTCGCAGTGCGTGAGGCGCGAGGCCGAGGAACATCACTGCGACTGGTACATGTGATCGAACCCCAGATTCAGCGTGAAACGGTATACGGGGCACCCGACGTGGACGGTGACTATGCGCGCACCGTCTTGGACCAGGCCGCGATCATAGCGAGGGCGAGCGACCCGACCGTCATCGTGGAAGCTGTTGTTCTACAGGGTGTCCCGGAAACGGTGATGCCGTCCGAAGCAGCGTCTGCGTGCCTGATCGTATTGGGTGCCAAGACCGAGAATTCGATCGCTGCACGGGTTCTCGGATCCATGGTGCGCACGGTGGTCGAATGCTCACCGAACCCCGTGGCCGTTGTGCACACCTTCGATTCCGAGCGCGACGGCGCGGTCGTCGCCGCTCTGGGAGACGCGAAGGTTTCGGCATCGGACCTCGTTGTGGCGCAGGCATTCCACGAAGCGTCGATGCGCGGGGCCACCGTGTTGGCCGTGCACACTCAGACTGTCTCGACCATTCTGGCCAGCGCCATCGGTGGTCCGGTCGACCATCTGCACCCCGAGTCAGCAATGGACGTCCGGTTGGAACCCTTCAGCGCCGACTATCCTTCGGTGCGGGTCGCGTCGGTCTACGCCGAGGCCGATGCGGGTTCGGAACTGATCGCGGTGTCCGACACTGCACAGCTGCTGGTGGTGGGGCACGAGCGCGATCGCGTGCCGGGAAGCACGTTGACGAAAGTCCTGCGGCACGCCGAATGCCCCGTCCTCGTTGTGCCGCACGCATGAGTGCCGTGAACTCGAGGGCGATCGTCGTCGGTGTCGACGGATCCGGTTCGTCACTCGACGCGGTCGGCTGGGCCGCACGCGAAGCCGAATTACGCGGAGCACCGTTGAAGCTGGTGTCCGCGTACCAAATCAGGGCCCTCTACACCAGTTTCGTCGCACTCCCGTCGCACCTCGGCTCCGAGGAGAATGCACGTGCGGATTCGATTCTGACGTCGGCATCCCTCGTCGCGCGGCGGTCGGTCGAGAAACCCGACGCGCTGACGATCATGATCGAACCGATTGTCGGACCGACTGTTCAGGCGCTGATCGATGAGTCCGCCACCGCGTCGATGATGGTGGTCGGCTCACGCGGCAACGGCGAGTACTTCGCCGAGCTGCTCGGCTCTGTGAGCACGGCGGTGGCTGTGCAGGCGCGCTGTCCGGTAGTCATCGTGCCGCGCAGCGTGGAGTTGCATTCGGCACGGGGACCGGTCGTCCTCGGGGTCGACGCCTCGGCGCACAACCAGGAGGCCGTCCGGCTGGCCTTCGAGGAGGCCTCGCTTCGGGGCACTGGCCTTGTTGCAGTCCACGTGTCGACGGACCGACTCGTCTCGTCACCCGACGCGTCGACGTCGGACAAGTCCGGGGCGATCGTGTCCAATGGCCGAACCGTGTTGGCCGAAAACCTGTCCGGGTGGAGCGAGCTGTATCCCGACGTGGTGGTGAAGCAGACAGTGCTGCGCGGCGACGTCGTCGAACGCATCCTCGGCGCGGCGGTGCGCGCAGAGGCCGTGGTGGTCGGTTCGAGCGGACGCACCGGTTTCAGTGGCCAGCTGCTCGGATCCACCGTCCGGTCACTGGCCCACCGCGTCGACTGTCCGCTGATCATCGCTCGCGGATAGCACCCGATCCGTCACGACCACCGCCATTCGCGAATCTCGGGTAGATCCTCGAAATGTTTCCGGATGTAGGCGTCGTGCCGGGTCAGTTGGTCCCGGCAGTGCTGCCGCAGTTCCTCGGCACCGGCCGGCGCCGTGTGTGCTCGGTCGAGTGCTTCGATCGCCAGGTGGTAGCGACTGATCTTGTTGAGCACCACCATGTCGAACGGTGTTGTGGTAGTGCCTTGTTCGATGAAGCCGCGGACGTGGAATCTCTGCGCGTTCGGACGGCCGTGCAGCAGCTGGTGTACCGCCCGGGGGTAGCCGTGGAAAGCGAAGACGACATCGACCGAGTCGGTGAACAGATCGGCGAACTGATCCTCCGAGAACCCGTGTGGATGATCGGCGACGGGTAGCAGCGCCATCAGGTCGATGACGTTGACCACGCGCACCTTCAGCTCGGGAGTCCAGTTACGCAACAGGTCCGCTGCAGCGAGAGTCTCCTCGGTCGGAACGTCGCCGGCGCAGGCCAGGACTATCTCGGGGTCGCCTGGTGTGTCGGTGTTCTCGGTACCGGCCCAGTCCCACCGTGAGGCACCGGCTGCTGCGTGTGCGCGAGCCTCGGTGAGCGTCAGATACTGGGGATGGCTCTGTTTGTCGACCACCAGCACGTTGACGTGTCCGCGGCTGCGAAAGCAGTGGTCGGCAACGGCGAGAAGAGTATTGGAGTCCGGTGGCAGCCACACACGCACCACATCCGGTGCCAGAGGAATCACCGCGTCGATCAGTCCGGGCCCCTGATGACTGAACCCGTTGTGGTCGTTGCGCCAGCACGTACTGGTGAGCAGCACGTTCAACGAGGCGACGGGTGCTCGCCAGGCCAGAGTGGCCGCATGCTGCAGCCACTTGGTGTGCTGAATCAGCATCGACACGCTCACCATCGCGAAAGCCTCGTAGCTCGCGAACAATCCGTGTCGGCCCGACAACAGGTACGCCTCGAGCCAGCCCTCACACAGATGCTCACTGAGCACCTCCATGACGCGGCCGTCGGCGGCCAGGTTGTCGTCGAACTCGGTGGTCGGCAGCTGCCAGCATCGGTCGGTGGCCTCGAACACGGCCTGCAGACGGTTGCTGGCGGTCTCGTCGGGGCAGAACAGGCGGAACGTGCCACCGCCGTCGGGTCGTGCGTTGTCGAGGTAGATATCCCGCATCATCTCCCCGAGTACGGTGGTCGTCTCGTGCGAGATGCGTCCCGGGGAGTCGATCGTCAGAGCGTAGTTCTCGAGCGCACGAATGACCAAGGGCTGCAACAGCACACCGCCGTTGGCGTGGGGAGTGGCCCCGAGCCTCTTGTCGCCCGTCGGAGTGAGTTCACGGATGTGCGCCGCGGGTACGCCGTTGTCGTCGAAGAGTGATCCTGGATCGTAGGAGAGCAACCACTGCTCGAGCTGCGCCAGATGCGACGGGTTCTCGCGGACGCCGGACAGCGGGACCTGGTGGGCCCAGTGCGTTCCCTCGATCAGCTTGCCGTCGACCTCGTGTGGCCCGGTCCAGCCCTTCGGGGTACGCAAGACGATTGCAGGCCATGCACTTCCGTGGTGCGACTCGCCGCCGCGGGCCGCACGCTGGATTCTCCTAATATCGTCGTGGGCGCGGATTAGAGCGAACTGCAAGGCCGGGAACACCTCTCGCGGATCGTCGCCCTCGACGAAGATCGGTGCCCAACCCTGACCGCCGAGGTAGTCGGCAATCGCTTGATCGGTGCTGCGCCCGAGCACTGTCGGGCCGGAGATCTTGGCGTCGTTGAGATGAAGAATGGGCAGCACTGCGCCGTCACGAACCGGGTTCAGGAACGCCGGGATCTTCCATGAACCCGACAGCGGGCCGGTTTCGGCCTCCCCGTCGCCGACGACACAGGCGACCACCAGATCGGGGTTGTCGAACGCCGTGCCCGCTGCGTGGATCAGGGCATACCCCAGCTCGCCACCCTCGTGGATACTGCCGGGGGTCTGCACGCTCACATGGCTCGGAATGCCACCGGGAGTGGAGAATTGGCGACACAGACGACGCACACCGTCGCTGTCGAGCGAGATGTCGGGATAGATCTCGCTGTACGTGCCTTCGAGATAGGTGTTCGCGACCAACGCCGGGCCACCATGACCGGGACCGGTGACATACAGCCAATCCGAACCGGTTCGGCAGATGAGGCGATTGAGCAGCGTGTAGATCATCGACAGACCGGGGCTGGTGCCCCAGTGCCCGAGCAATCGGGGCTTGATGTGTTCCACCGTCAGTGGTTGCCGTAGCAATACGTTGTCCTGCAGGTAGATCTGGGCAACCGTCAGGTAGTTCGCGGCAGCCCAGTAGCGCAGATCGGCGTCGAGTTCATCGGAGCTGTAGGCGGTCTCGGTGGTGGACGCGGTCATCGGTTCGTGGGTACGACAACGACGGGGACATCGACCGAATGCAGCACTGCGCGGGAGGTCGATCCGAGCAGCATCGAGGCGAAGCCGCCCCGGCCGCGGCTGCCGACCACGATCAGCTGCGCGCTCTCGGAGGCGCGGACCAGTTCGCGAACGGGTCTGTCCTGAACCACCACCCGGCGGATGGTGACGTCGGGGTAGTCCTCCGACCACCCGGCCAGGCTCTCGGCCAGCGAAGTCTTCTCTGCCAGTTCGGAGTCGGCCCACGGACCTTCTTCGTCGCGGGTCAGCACGCTCCCGAGCTCGAGGTCGCTCCACGCGTGTACGGCAACGAGGTCGACACCTCGCATCGACGCCTCGCGCAACGCGAATCCGATGGCCGGCTGGCTGTTGGACGTGCAATCCACACCCACGACCACCGGCCCGTCGCTGACCGTGTTCGACTTGATCACTGCAACAGGGCACTTGGCGTGTGACACGACAGCGGTACTGACCGACCCGACCAATCCGCCAGTGAACTCACCGAGGCCCCTCGAACCGACGACGATCAAGGCGGGTGCGACGTCGAAGTGCGTCAGATTGCTTGCAGCCGAGCCATGTTCGAGACGAGTGTCGAGAATCAGCGAATTGCCTGCCGCGGTCTTGTGCGCAACGTCGACCGCAGCGGTCAGGACCCGCTTGGCCTCGACGTCCGGATCTGCGAACGCGCCGATCCGGAGGCTGATGGCATCGCCGTAGGTTCCCGGTGCGAACAGTGACGACGTGACCAACTCGAGCGGGGCGTGGCGTCGTATCGCCTCGCGCGTTGCCCAACGGACCGCGTCGAGCGATGTGGCAGATCCGTCGACTCCGACGACGACCCGACTCGATGCATTCATGTTGTATTCCCGTTCGTTGACTGTCGTGTTCAGGTACACCTCGAGCATGGCCGGTTCGCTGGAGTGCAGACAGAGTCGGAAGTCACTCGGCTCGAGCCGGAATGCCCTGACCGCTACCCCTGGGGGGTATGTCTTGCTATCGTCGGTGACATGCATTCAGTGATCCGACGCCGTCGTCCGGGCTTTGCCTCGGCGACCGGATTGCTGATCGCGCTGACGATCCTCGGGGTACTGCTGATGCATTCGGTGGCACCGACCACGTCGGCACAAAGCGAGCATGCGGCCATGGCGTCGGCGACCCACCACGAGGACCCGGTTCAGGTGGCAGTCGGTGAGCACGACTGCCCGTCGGCACATCAGATGATGCATCCGTGCGCGGGAACCACCGTGTCGTGGGCTGCGCTGTCGGTCCCGGCGACGAGCGTCGATGTCGCCCACCCGGTCATGTCGGAGGACGGCATCGGTGGGCGCGTCCATTCCATATCGGAGCGTGCGCCGCCGTGGACTCTGTGGGAGTTGGACAGATCGGTGACCTTGCGAGTGTGACGGGGAGCCCGGTGGACGCACGACCACCGGCGGATCGACATACCTAGATCCCTGTATTGCACACTCGTTCAAGGAGATTCACATGCGTACAACACTCGTCGCTTCGCTGGCTGCCGCCACCGTGAGCGCATTCCTCGTCGCCGGCTGCAGCAGTGACACCACGTCGGATTCGTCGACGACGACTACCTCATCGGCTTCCGTTCAGGATTCGGCATCGGCATCGGCATCGGCATCGGCGGAGTTCAACGACGCCGACGTCATGTTCGCGCGGATGATGTACCCGCACCACGCGCAGGCGGTCGACATGGCTGACATGGTCCGAGATCGCACCGACAATCCGGACGTCGTGGCATTGGCGTCGGCGATCCAAGCCGCGCAGCAACCGGAAATGGACCGGATGACGGCCTGGCTCGCCGAATGGGGTCAGCCCGCACCCCCGTCGGACATGGGCGAGATGAGCGGAATGGACCACAGCTCGGGTATGGGCATGATGTCCCAGCAGGACATGGACGCCCTGAACGGTCTGTCGGGTCCGGAGTTCGACCGTCAGTGGCTGACGATGATGATCGAGCATCACGAGGGCGCGATCGAGATGGCGAACAACGAGATTGCGGACGGCTCGAACCCCGACGCGCAGGAGATGGCTCGCACGATCGTGGCCACGCAACAGCAGGAAATCGACACGATGCAGCGGATGCTCGGCTGATCCGTTGTCGGTACGTTGCCGGGCCGCACCCCAGACCGGGGCGCGGCCCGGCGGGGGACGACTACACGCCGTTGCCCTCGAGTACGCTGTGACGCGCGAGGAATTGTGTTCTGCGGGTCGGATCGAGGGAGAGTATCGACGATGTCACGTCCACGGGTCCTGGTCCTCGGCGGCGGCTTCGGCGGGTTGTATGCAACCCGCCGGCTGCACGGTTCGGATGTCGACATCACCGTTCTCGAACGAGGCACCTCTCATGTCTTTCAGCCGCTGCTCTATCAGTGCGCAACCGGCCTTCTCTCCGAAGGCTCGATCGCCAGCCCGTTGCGTCACCTGTTGCGCAAGCAGAAGAACGTGAAGGTGGCTCTCGGTGAAGCGACCTCGGTGACAACCGTGGGCGATGGCGGAGTGGTGACGGCGAGCCGCTTCGACGGGTCGACGTTCGAGTTGCCGTACGACTACCTCGTGGTTGCCGTCGGAATGCAGCAGGCGTATCACGGCCACGACGAATACGTGCAGTGGGCACCGGGCATGAAGACCCTCGACGACGCCTTGGCGATCAGGCGAAAACTGATCTCGGCATTCGAGATGGCCGAGTCCCTGCCCACCCCCGAAGAGCGTCGCCCCTGGCTCACCTTCGCCGTCGCCGGTGGAGGGCCCACCGGAGTCGAATTGGCCGGGCAGATACGGGAACTCGCCACCCGGGCGCTGGCGAAGGAATTCGATTCGATCCACCCGTCCGAAGCGCGCGTTCTGCTGTTCCACGGCGGTGACCGAGTGCTCGAATCGTTCCCCGACTCCCTGACGAAGAAGGCTCAGCGCACCCTCGACACGGTCGGAGTCGAAACGCATCTCGGCGTTCACGTCACCGACGTCACGGCCACCGACGTCGAGGTGACGGCCAAGGCCGAACCGAAGACCGTCACACGCCACGACACTCGCACCGTGCTGTGGACCGCAGGCGTCGAAGCGGTTCCGTTCGTGAAGAATCTGGCCGACGCCCTGGGCGTCGAGCACGACAGGTCCGGACGGATCGCCGTGCAGCCCGACCTGTCCGTGCCGGGTCACCGCAACGTGTTCGTCGTCGGCGACATCATGGCGTTGAACGGTCTGGCCGGTGTCGCCGAAGTGGCGATGCAGGGTGGACGTGCAGCGGGCGCAGCAATCGCAGCAGATGTATCCGGTTCTGCGCGTTCGGATTTCAAGTATCGAGACCTGGGCACTGCCGCCTACATCGCCCGCGGGCACGCACTGGTGCAGGCCGGGCCGCTGAAGATGTCGGGATTCCTGGGCTGGGTGTCGTGGGGCGTCATCCACATCGCATTCCTGGCCGGTAAACGCAACCGAGCCGGGACGCTGATCAACTGGGGTGCAACACTTCTCAGCGGAACACGACGTGAACGGGCAATCACCTACGGCGACCCGGAAACGGCGCGCAAACCGTACAACTGACCTGAGCGCCCACTATTTTCACCCTCGTACGGAATCCCGCTTTCGAGGGCGAATTGTGGACACTCAGATCAGTTGCCGGCGGTGTCGACAGGGTCAGCCGATGCCGGGGATGTAGCCGGGGTAGACGAAGTGCCGTGGACCGCCGCCCGGGAGCAAGTGGCCCGTCGAACCCGGGTAGTCCATACTCAGCGGAATGAGCTTGTGCGGGTTGCCGTTCGAGTCGGCCTGCCAGCACTCCAGCAGTACGCCATGGAATCCGGTGCAGACGATGCGAGTGCTGTTGCCGTAGGGCGAGGTCAGTCGATTCTCGCTGACGAAGGGATTCCAGTAGTCCGGGTCCTGAGGAGTGAGGAACACTCCGGTGACGTCCTGTGGAGCCGTCGGGCTCGGGTACGGCGGCGCGACGGGCCATTCGTCGGCGTCGGCGGTACCGACTCCGAGTGCGGCGGCACCTGCGACGACAGCAACCGTGACGGCGATACGACGAAACATGGCGCACTCCTGACGTTGGGTTCGCGTCGAATAGACCACACATGGCCGTCGATTGGGAAGCCCTCTACTGCCCATCGGAGACGACTCGATCAATACCGTTGGGACTGTGTTCTATTGCGTGCTGCACCCCATCGCTGTCGGATTGCTTCTCGGATCGGCACGAGCGACGCGCACGGTGGCGTCGACCATCGGTCCGCTCGTGCCGTTCGCGCTGACGCTGTTCTCGGTGTCGGCGCCCGTGCCGCCGCGGGTGTTCGGTTGGGTGGACGGGACATCCGACGTCTATGTGCCGCCCATTGTCTGGTTGAATTCGCCACTTCCCGTCGGCGTTGTCGTGGCGGTGATCGTCATCCTGGTGTGTCTCGTCCTCGGTTCGAGGGCCGAGCGCGAGCATCACGATCGCGTCTCGGATTCGTCCGGTCCATAACGCTCGGGACGTTTGCTCGAGGTAACGTCACCTCATCTTCGGCCGATGTAGAAACTCGACCGGTGTAACTCGACGAAAAGGTGAAACAGCGTGCCACGATCTCGACGACACGGCTTCCAGCGATTCGGTTCGGCTGCGGCCGTCGCCCTCGCAGTGGCGATTCTTCCGACCGCGCTGATGACGCCCGTCGCGTCCGCGGACGAACTGCCCGCCGCAACGACTCAGTCGAGCAACGGCTCGCGAATCGAATCGGTGAACACCCTCGACGGTCGACAGGTTCAGCTCCAGGTGTACTCCGCGTCGATGAACCGCACCATTCCGGTCACGGTGCAGCGCCCCGCCGACGAGAGCGTGTCGCGTCCGGTGCTGTACCTGCTCAACGGTGCAGGTGGCGGCGAGGATGCCGCATCGTGGCAGTCGCAGACCGATGCCGAGGCCTTCCTGTCGGACAAGAACGCCTACATCGTGACTCCGCAGAAGGGCAAGTGGTCCTACTACACCGACTGGCTGCAGGACGATCCGAAGCTCGGCAGCAACAAGTGGAGCACCTTCCTCGGTGAAGAACTGCCTCCGCTGATCGACGCCCAGTTCGACACCAACGGTCGCCAGTCGCTGGCAGCGTTGTCCATGACGGGCACATCGGTCCTCAACATCGCGATCAAGTACCCGGGCAAGTTCACCGGCGTCGCGGCCTACAGCGGTTGCGCGCAGACCTCGGACCCCATCGGTCAGCAGTTCGTCAAGCTCGTCGTCGAGACGTACGGCGGCGGAAACGTCGAGAACATGTGGGGCCCGCTCGACGGCCCCGTGTGGCGCGAGAACGATCCGCTGCTCAACGCCGAGAAGCTGCGCGGCACCCAGATCTACATGAGCACCGGCAGCGGACTGCCCGGCATCCCGAACGACACCTTCGCCAACCCGCGCCTGAAGAACGACCCGGCGACGCTCGCCAACCAGGTCATCGTCGGCGGCGGCATCGAGCTGGCCACCAACTTCTGCACGTCCAACCTGGCCAAGCGTCTCGACCAGCTGGGAATCCCGGCAACTGTCGACTTCCGTCCGGTCGGCAACCACTCCTGGGGCTACTGGCAGGACGACTTGCACAAGTCCTGGCCGTTCCTGGCAGGATCGCTCGGCATCTGATTCATCCTGATCGAAGACGGCCATCCGCACCTCGTGTGCGGGTGGCCGTTTCTCGTTGCGGGGATGGGTAGGACTGCATTCGAATCGAACGTATGATCGAACGATGGCACGACGCGCTCAACCTCGACCCGCGTCTGCCGTGCGTCCGTTCAAGATGCTCAGACCACCACTCAAGGTGTGGATCGATCTGAACGTCCTGTATCCGCTACCGCCACATCACGCGTCGAAGTTCAATCCGGAAGGCTTCGATGTTCGACGCGTGGTCCCGGGGGATCTGGTCGAATGGTCCATCACCGTCGACGGCGATTGGTTGGGTCGCGTCACGTACGAACTGATGTCGCGAGACCGGAGCGAAACCGTCACACACTGGGTGCCCAGCCGGGCGCTGAAACCGCTGTAGAACGAGCGAAAGCCCCGCCTGAAAACGAGGCGGGGCTTTCGGGTGATCACCTTCAGAAGCTGTGCTTACGCGCCTTCTTGGCGAGCTTGCGGGTGGTGCGCTTCGACGGAACGAACAGGTGTGCAGCGCTGCGTCGACGGTTGCGGCGACGGATCAGCACGAATGCGACGGCACCGGCGGCGGCTGCGATGGCGGCGATGATCGGAGTGCCGACCTTCGCGGCCTCGGCCACATCCTCGCTGTCGATGTTGCGGACCGTGGTCTTCACGTCGTCGGCGACGGCGGCGGCCTTCTCGGCTGCCTTGTCGGCGACCTGGGAGGCCTTCTCCTTCACGTCGTCGACGTCGACGTTCTCGACCTTGTCCTGGACGGCGCTCTTGACGTCTGCGGCGGTGTCGGCTGCCTTGTCGGCAACGTCTGCAGCTGCGTGCTTGGCCTGCTTGGCAGCGCCGGCCGCGGAGTCGGCAACGCTCTCGGCGGCGTCGGAAACCTTGTCGGCAGCCTGCTGAGTGTTGGCCTTGGCCTGGTCGGTGGCCCCTTCGGCGCGAAGGCTGTCGTCACCGGTGGCCTCACCGGCCTTCTCCTTCGCAGTCCCGGCCAGTTCTTCTGCCTTGTGCTGAGCCTTGTCGATGAAGTCGGCCATCGGTATCCCTCTTTCGTGTAGGTCGTCTCCGGAATCCGGAGCGGTGACGTCGCGGACGACGCCGGTAAGTATGAGTCGAACTCGACGGTCCGAAACATACGTCCGACTACGGTGTTTCGGGTCACTACGACGAGTAGCCGTATTTGTGCTGCTCGGCGGGCTGCGACTACTTCGTCGAACGCGGCCACCACGTTCTACGGCGTGCGCGCGCCGCACGCGCTGAGTAGGCCGTCGACAACGAGCGCCGGTCGAAGTCCAGTCCCGATCCTCTCGACGTGAGCAGGATCAGCGCGATGACTCCCGCAGCCCCGACCGCCACGGGAGTCATCGGCTACTGGTTCCGGTTGCGTTGGGTGTACACCCAGCGAAGAGAGTGCGGTCCATGACAGCTCCTGTCTGTGTTGTCACGAAGGCTGCCATTGACACCGCCACCAGTCAATGGCACATTATTTGATGTTAGTCGCGGTGTCGCTGCTCGGTCGGCGTCCGGGCGATGGTGTTCGGTGAGACAGCGAGGCGCGTCGATGAATGCAGATACCTGGCCCGAGGTCGACGGTTCGACCCACGACAACTTCAGGGACGTGCTCATCATCGGTGCGGGAATCTCGGGAGTCGGAGCCGCGTATCGACTGCAGGAGATGGCACCGGAGCTCAGCTACGCGATCCTCGAAGGGCGCGAGCGAGCAGGCGGTACCTGGGACCTGTTCCGGTACCCGGGAATTCGTTCGGACAGCGACATCTTCACGTTCTCGTTTCCGCACACGCCGTGGCAGGGAAACACCCTGCTTGCCCATGGCGAAGACATTCGCAACTACATCGTCGATACCGCTCACACCAACGGCATAGACGAGCACACGCACTTCTCGACCTCCGTCGTTGCGGCGAACTGGGATTCGTCGACCGACCTGTGGACCGTCGACACGCTGTCCGACGGCGTTCCGCGGACGTATCGAAGTCGATTCGTGTTCTTGTGTACCGGCTACTTCGACTACTCGGGTGGGTACACCCCTGACCTTCCCGGGATGGAGAAGTTCACCGGGCAGGTGGTGCACCCCCAGCAGTGGCCGGAAGATCTCGACCACACCGGCAAGCGCGTCGTCGTGATCGGAAGTGGCGCGACCGCAATTACTTTGGTGCCTTCGCTTGCGGTCGATGCTGCGTCGGTGACGATGCTGCAGCGTTCACCCACGTACATTGCGTCCCTGCCGATGACCGATCCGTTCACTACACTCGCTCAGCGTGTGCTGCCGGACTCCCTCGCGCACACTGCACTGCGGTGGCGCAATGCGCTGTTGATGGTCGGCTCGTATCAGCTGTGTCGACGTGCGCCGAAGACGGCCCGCAGGGTGTTCCGAGCGATGACGAAGGCGCAGCTTCCGCGTGGATACGATGTCGACAAGCACTTCAAGCCGACGTATGCCCCGTGGGACCAGCGGCTGTGCGTCGTGCCGGACGGCGATCTCTTCAAGGCCATTCGCTCCGGCCGCGCGACCGTGGTGACCGACCGGATAGCCGAGATCACCGCCGACGGGATCCGGTTGGAATCCGGTGACGAGATCCCCGCCGACATCATCGTCACCGCAACCGGATTGAAGCTCCAGGCGTTCGGGGGTATCGAATTGTCTCTGGACGGTGAGCGGCTCGAAGTGCACGACAAGTTCGTCTACAAGGGTCACATGCTCGAGGACGTACCCAACGTTGCATGGTCCATCGGGTACACGAATGCATCGTGGACGCTCAAGGCCGACATGACGGCGCAGGCAGTAGCAAAACTGTTGGTGTACATGCGGTCTCACGGCTACACCCATGCAATCCCGGACCGGCAGGGCAAGGCCGTCGACTCTCGTCCGGTCGTCGACCTCGCCTCCGGATACGTCACGCGTTCCCTGAACGAGCTACCCAAATCAGGGACCGAACGTCCCTGGTCGGTGCGGCAGAACTACATTCTCGACAGGATCGACGCACGATTCGACGATCTGACGGAATCGATGACATTCGGCCGAGCCGACAACGCACGTGTGGCGGGGGCGGATATCGCGCCCGTATACCGCATCTGGCCGAGAAAGGTCGGCACGCAGTGACTTCCGACATCGACGGTCTGACCCTTGCGCACACGATCCGGGGTGAGGGCCCTACATTGGTGCTCATTCACGGCATCGTGCACCGACAACATGCGTGGGACAGTGTCGTCGAGATATTGGCGCGGCACCGACGAGTGGTGACGGTGGACCTGCCCGGTCACGGCGCCTCACCGGACTTGCCCACCGAGGAATTCGATCTGGGGCCGTGGATCGTTGCCGAGCTGGAGCGATTCCTCGAGCACGTGGCGGTGGACGGCGAGAAGCCGCACGTGGCCGGAAATTCGCTGGGCGGTTACTTTGCGCTCGAACTGGCTGCCCGCGGGTCGGTCGCCTCGGCGACCGCCCTGTCACCGGCCGGATTCTTTCGCGGACACTGGGATCAGACCCGGGCGCTCCTCGTGTTCCGACTGTTGCGAGCGTTGTCTCGAGTGATCAGCCCGATCGCACCTACCGTCATGCGTTCGGTCGTCGGCCGCACGATCGCCAACGGCGTGTTCTACGCCAAGCCGTGGCGAGTTCCCGCAGCGACGGCCACGATCGACGCACTCAGCATCACCACCAACCGTGCGATCGACGCAGCCGGAAATGCAGTGCCGCGCTTTAGCATTCCGGTCGACGAGACCGTTCCCGTCACCGTCGCGTGGGGCCGTCGTGACTTGGTTCTGCCGGTCTATCAGGCACCGCTCGTGCGTCGAACCTTTCCGCAGGCCGAAGTGACGACGTACCCGGGTCTCGGGCACGTTCCGATGTCGGACGATCCGGAGCTGGTGGCGTCGATTCTGCTGAGGGGATCACGAGCGGTACCGCAGTCGGCATGAGCGCGGTGGTCAAGGTGGACGGGCGAAGCGACCGGTGGCGCGACCACAGAATCACCCGGCGACGTGAACTGCTCGATCGAACACTGGCAGCGATTCGTGAGCATGGACACGACGTGGGTATGGATGCCATCGCCGCAGCGAACGGTGTCTCGAAAACCGTTCTGTACAAACACTTCGCGGACAAAAAGGGTCTCGCCGACGCTGCGATGGCTCGATACGTCGAGACTGCACTGGTGCCGCGGATCCAGGACGCGATGTCCGAGGACCTCGATGAGTATCACCTCACTCGCGCAGTGATTTCCGCCTACGTCACGACGGTTGCCACAGATCCCGAAATCTACATCTACGTCCATTCCAACAATGCAGTCAGCGGCAACCAGGACATCATCACCGTGTCCGAGGGACTGATCGCGGAGTTACTGTCCTCCGTCATCGCCGACCGATTCCGAGAGCGGGAGTTCTCCACGGGCGGTTCGATGCCCATCGCCTTTGCCATGATCGGCGCGGTGCGGTTGGCGTCGCACTGGTGGATGTTCGACCGGACCATGACGGTCGACGAGCTCATCGACTACCTCACCATGATGGTCTGGGGCGGTATCGCGGGCATAGCGCGCGCTGCGGGATCGGCCGCTATCTTCACCTCGGAGCCGCACACGTTGACGCTCGATAGCTGAGCGCCCTCCTCGACATCAGCGGTCGAACACCGCACGAACGCTTGTGGAATCGGGCACGGACTGGCAGGCCAATCGGACACCGTGCTGCAGTTCGTGTTCGTCGAGCGTCTCGTTGGCGAGCATGTTCACCGTGCCCTCGGTGAGGGTGTACGCACAACCGCCGCAGGTTCCTTCGCGGCATACGTACGGCGGGTCGAGACCCAACTCGAGGAGTCGGTCGAGAAGCTTGGTGTCCGCATTCCAAGCGAACTCGTTCTCCATTCCGTCGATCTCGACCTGAGCGGTGACGGAGTTCGCGCCCGGTTCGTCGGAAATCGTCGCGTCGCCGGGCCGAAACGGATTCGAGTCGAAGGAGGAGAACACCTCGCGATGGGTTCTGTGCGCCACCGTGCCGGTCCGGGCAAGCCACTCCTCGGCGACGTTCATGTACTGCGCTGGGCCGCAGAGGAAGACCTCGCAATCGGCCGGAATGTTCGCACCCAGCGAAGCCAGTCCCGCAGCGGTGGGCAACCCCGATTCCGAGGTGTACCAATGGTGAACGTTCAGTCGTTCGGGAAAGCGAGACCGCAGTTCGGTCAGTCGCTCTGCGAAGATCACCGAGTCGCGATTCTGGTTGGCGTAGACGAGGGTGATCCGATTCTCGTGCTGCAGCAGGGCGGTCTCGAGGATCGACATGATCGGGGTGATGCCGCTGCCGGCGGCCAGCAGGACGAAATGGTCGTCCCAGCTCTTGGGTCCGAACATGCCCGACGGCTTCAGCGCCTTGAGTTGCATCCCACGAACAGCGTTGTCGTGCAACCAGTGTGATGCCAGTCCGTCCCGGATGCGCTTGACGGTCACGGTGGGGAATGGGTTGCGCACCGGAGAGCTGGAGAAGGAGTAACAGCGGGCCACCGAGCCGCCGTCCGTGCAGGGAATCTCGAGGGTGAGGAATTGTCCCGGCTCGTACCGAAACTGCGCTTCCCGATGCTCGGGAACCAGAAAGCCGAGGGAGATCGCATCTTCGGTCTCGCGGGTCACCTCGGCGATCTCCAACTCGAAGACCCTGTCCTCGGGACCGATGGCAGACGCATCCAGTTCCGCCGGTGGATTACTCCTGAACATCGTCACGTGTGCTCGCTCCCTTGCGCTTTCGGTGTTGGACGCCACTGTCGCACACTTCGCCACTAAATAATAGGCCATTGACAAATGGCGAATAGCGGGTGAGGGTGATGACGTGACTCCGACCACCGACGACGACTACCTGCCTCGCGGCGCTTTCAGGGCCGGGTCTCGGCGAACCCGTCTGGCTGCCTTGATGACTCGGCTGATTCTGCGTCCGATGACGAACCTGCTGCCGACCTCACGCGGCGGCATCGAGTTCTCTCGACGCCTCGTCGCCACCTCGATGAACCTGTGCGGTCCGGTCCCGAAAGGAACGGCAGTGGACCTCGTGGCCGAAGGCCCGGTTCGCGGTGAGTGGGTGCGAGCACCCGGCCTGTCGCCGGGGCCACGCGTGATCCTCTACATCCACGGCAGTGCATACGTCATCTGCTCGGCGCGGACGCACCGTGGTCTCACCGCACGATTGTCCAGGGCGACGAGCCTGCCGGTGTTCACGGTCGACTACCGGCTCGCCCCGGAACACCCATTTCCCGCCGCAGCCGACGACCTCGAAGCCGCGTACCGCTGGCTGCTGGGCCAGGGGTACGACGCATCGAACATCGTCATCGCCGGGGACTCTGCCGGCGGACACCTGGCCGCTGACCTGATCATCGAGAACGACCGAACCGGGACGCCGCAGCCGGGAGCATTGGTGTTGTTCTCGCCGTTGATCGATCTCGACTTCGAGCTATCGGCGCGCATGGAACGCACGCGCAAGGACCCGATGATTTCGGCGAAGGCAGCGCGAGGACTCGTGGCGCTGTACACCGACGGCCACGATGCGGATCTCCCGCGTCTCCGGCTCGATCTCGGACGTGTGCGAGAGCTGCCACCGACGCTGATCCAGGTGGGCGGAGCCGAGATGCTCAGGGGCGATGCGCGACACCTGCACTCCATGATCGACGCGGCCGGCGGAGAGAGCGAACTCGAAATCTGGCCCGATCAGATGCACGTGTTCCAAGCTCTCCCGAGGTTGATCCCCGAGGCCGACCGAGCACTAGAGCATGCATCCGAATTCATCGCGTATGCGCTCGATAATCAAGCCCTACAACATGATTCGAAGGAACAGGTATGTCGATGAGAAGCAAGACCGGAAGACCCTCGTACGGGTCGAGAGCGGTAGTGACCGGCGCAGGCAGCGGCATCGGCCGGGCGTTCGCATTGGAACTGGCTCGACGTGGAGGAGCCGTCATGTGCGCCGACATCTCGTTGCCGCGAGCGCAGGAGGCCGTCGCGATGGTGAACGCCCTCGGCGGCACCGGATACGCCGTCGAGTGCGATGTGTCGATCCGCGAGAACGTCGAGGAACTGGCCCTGCGTGCAAGTATCGAGTTCGACGGACCCACCACGGTGCTCATCAACAACGCAGGCGTCGGAATCGGCGGAAAGCCCGTCGGCAACATCGGTTTCGAGGACTGGAACTGGGCCTTGGGAATCAACCTCTGGGGCGTGATCCACGGCTGCGAGGTGTTCACGCCCGGGCTTCGGGCCGCGGGTGAGGGCGGGATCATCAACGTCGCGTCCGCCGCCGGCTTCGCCGCTGCGCCGCTGATGGGTCCGTACAACGTCGGCAAGGCCGCAGTGATGAGCCTGTCGGAAACGATGGCGGCGGAATTCTCGGGTACCGGTGTGCGGGTGTCGGTTCTGTGTCCCACCTTCGTCAAGACCAACGTTGCCGTCGACGGCCGGATTACCGCGAGTTCGTCCCGACTGGCCGAGTTCGCGATGCGCTGGACCGGACGGTCTCCCGACAAGATCGCTGCCAGAACGCTCGATGCATTCGACCGGGGCCGGCTCTACGTCGTGCCCCAGTTCGACGCCAAAGCCGTCTGGCGGTTCAAGAGATTGCTGCCCGCCGTGTACGTGCGCTTTCTCGGCTTGCTCAATCGTGTGCTGCCCGCCGAGCAGCAGCCGGCGAAGAACGAATCCCTCACCTCGACAACCACAGGAGCCTGACATGGCAATGGACTTCGAAGACATGTTGACCAAGATCAAGGACCGTCAGTGGGCATTGGCGGACATCGACTGGGACGGCCCGGGAGCCGAGACCATCAGCCCCGAACTGCACGCCAAACTCAAGCCCTTCATGTCCGATCTGATGTGGATCGAGAACGTGGGCGCTCGCGGCTTCGCGGCGATGGCGCTCAAGGCACCGAACGAGACTCTCGCGGAGATCTATCGCTACTTCCACGCGGAAGAGCAGAAGCACGCCAACGCCGAGCTCGCTCTCATGCGTCGTTGGGGCATGCTCGACGGTGACCGGATGCCCGAGCCGAACGTCAACGTCAAGCTCGTCATCGACTGGCTCGACAAGCATTCCGACGGGCTGTCTCTGACCGTGCTGGGCACCGTCATACCGATGCTCGAGGTGGCCCTGGACGGCGCGCTGGTGAAGTTCATCATGGACGAGATCGACGATCCGGTGTGTCAGGCCGTGTTCAAGAAGATCAACTCCGACGAATCTCGGCATCTGGCGGTCGATTTCGCGGTCATCGAATTGCTCGGGCATTCCCGGATGCGCAAGCTGGTGGTCGAGACCATGGGTGCTTGGATGAACCCGGCCCTCATCGTCGGATTGCTGCGCTACATCCCACTGCTGAACAAGATGCGCGACAACATCGTCGAGATGGGTGTCGACGAGGAGCGGCTCTACACCGCGATGAAGCGATTCCGCAGTGTGGGGGAGCGTAGCCCCGAGGCGCTCCGCGTGCCGATGTATCGATTCGTGCAGTGGCACAGCAGCATTGTCATCAACCGCAAGCATCCATACCACCGCGTTGCGGATGGCCTGGTGAAGCTCACTCGCCGGTACCCGACCAAGACTCTCAATTCCGAGCCCACCTGGGCCAAGGAACTGACCTACGAGCCCGTCGCATGAGCGAGTTCGACGTGCGCGAAGGTGTACTCGACGCCGTGATCGTCGGTGCGGGATTCGCCGGAATCGGTACCGCTATTCGACTGCGCAACAGTGGAATCGAGAACTTCGCCATCCTCGAACGCGGCAGCGCCGTCGGCGGAACCTGGCGCGACAACACATACCCGGGCGCAGCCTGCGACATACCGTCGCGGTTGTATTCGTACAGTTTCGCGCCCAATCCCAACTGGTCGCACACCTACTCCGGTAGCAGTGAAATTCTCGACTACATCCACACGATGGTGGGTGAGTTCGACATAGGATCGCGTATTCGTTTCGGACACAACGTAGTCGACATCATCTGGAACGAGGCGGCCGGGCATTGGCACGTGAGCATCGACGGGTGCGCCGATGTTCGGGCGCGCACGGTGGTGATGGCATCGGGTCCACTTGCCAATGCGAGCCTGCCGAACATTCGCGGCATCGACACCTACGAGGGGCACAAGATTCACAGTGCTCGGTGGGATCACGACTACGACTTCGAGGGTAAGAAGGTCGCGGTCGTGGGAACCGGGGCGAGTGCGGTGCAGATCGTGCCCGAACTGGTGAAGATCGCCGATACGGTCAAGGTGTTCCAACGCACCCCGGGTTGGACGCTGCCCAGAATCAATCGAAAGGTGCAGGCAGGCACCAAGCGTCGATACGCCCGGTATCCGCAGACGCAGACCCTGGCGCGGTCGCTGTGGTTCTGGGGGCACGAATCCGTTGCCCTCGGTGTCGTGTGGAAGACCCCGTTGACGCGCATCGTCGAACTGGTCGGACGCGCGCATCTGCGTCAGCAGGTTCGCGATCCGTGGCTGCGTCGACAGCTGACACCTCGGTTCCGGGCCGGCTGCAAGCGGCTGCTGATGACCAGCGACTACTACCCGGCCCTGCAGAAGCCCAACTGCACGTTGGTGACCTGGCCGATTGCGACGCTCTCGCCCAGAGGTATTCGAACCGTGGAAGGCATCGAGCATCAGTTCGACGCCATCGTCTTCGCTACCGGGTTCGACGTGTCCAACACCGGGACCCCTATTCCGATCACCGGACGCGACAGCCGCGTGCTGGCCGACGAATGGAGCGCGGGAGCCAAGGCGTACAAGAGTATTGCGGTATCGGGCTATCCGAACATGTACTTCACCTTCGGTCCCAACTCCGGCCCTGGACACAGCTCGGCGCTGGTGTACATGGAGGCGCAGATCGACTACATCGTAGAGGCGATCTCTCTGGTACTCGACGGAGATCTGCACAGTGCCGATGTGCGCCAGGACGTCCAGGATGCCTACAACGAGGACATGCAGCGCAAACTGGCGAAGACGACCTGGAATTCCGGTTGCAGCAGTTGGTATCTCACCGAGGACGGCTTCAATGCCACCATGTTCCCGGGTTTCGCCACCCAGTACGTCAACCAACTCAGAGGTGTCGAACAGGGCGACTTCACCATGGTCCCGCGCCGCGTCGACCTGCCGCGGGAACCGGTACGGGCGGTCGCCCACTCCTGAATCGCATCGAGAGCACGCTTGTCGTTTCGATGACGGTCGGATTCGGCTATTCCTTCCGCCGCGTGGTCGACGTATATCCTGAGGGTCGACGCGCGGCGGAGGTAGGGAGCTCGGTGGAGTATCGAATCGACGACTTGGCCCGAGAGGCCAAGACGACCACTCGCAACGTGCGGGCGTACCAGGAACGCGGGCTGCTGCCGCCGCCCACGCTCCGAGGACGAGTAGGTATTTACAACGACGATCACCTGACTCGATTGAAGGTGATCGACTCGCTGCTTCAGCGGGGGTTCACCTCGGCGCACATAGCCGATTTCCTGTCGGGCTGGGAGCAGGGCAAAGACCTGGAAGAAATCCTGGGCCTGCAGGAAATCGTGACTCGCAAGTGGTCGTCGGCCGAGACCACGGTCATTCCCGTCGAACTGATTGCGCAATTTCTCGGTGAGGACAACGACGACATCGTTGCCCGACTGATCGAAGCGAAACTGATCAGAATCGACGGTGACCAGTGCGAGATTCTCGATCCGACTCTCCTCGAGGTGTTCGTCGACCTGAGTCAGTACGGCTTCACATTGGAACGTCTGCTCGACCAGCACGAGCGGACCGCGTCGAAAATGAACGAAATCGCCGAGTCGATGGTCGGGAGCGTGACCGACCATCTGGCCGCGAAACACGGTCCAGGTTGGCTGCCCAAGTCCGGAGAGGTAGCCGAGACCACCGAGATGTTCGAGAAGATGCGCAGCCTTGCCATGAAATCGGCACAGGCAGAACTGGCGCGCGCACTGGACCGGGTACAGGAACGCGCCCTCGACGATTATCTGTCGGAGACTCTGTCGAAGCGCACGTGACGTGGTTTGAAGCCTGCCACAATCGGACATACCTGCCCTTCGACAGCCGAACGGCGGCTGACCGCCTAAGGGGGCACCAATGAGGTTCGTAACGTTGATCGTTCTGGTTTGGCTGATCATCGGCGCATTCGCGTCGTACCAGCGCGGAGACTTCGAGAATGCGCCCGAGAACTGTGCAGGTGCGGGCACAATCGCCCTCACCGTCGTTGCCGGTCCGCTCAACTACTTCGGAATCAACCCCGAGGTCACGGACTGCAACGTCACCGTGCCGCAGCCCAGCGAGTGATATGAGTCGCTGACCGCGCGCTCGCGGAGCGCCTTCCCTAACCTGGTGAGGTGTTCCGCGGACGCTGGTTGCTGTTTCTCGCCCTGGCGTTCCCAGTTGTCCTGGTGTCGTCGGTAGGTGTCGGCGGCTACCTCGCGTTCACCAAAGCTCGGGTGGATCCGCTCGTTGCCGCCGACGCAATCGTGGTGCTCGGCGGCGAACACGACGGACGTGAGGCCTACGGCATTTCGCTCGCCCAACAAGGCCTGGCCACGACAGTGGTGCTGTCCGATCCCTACGGATCCAGCGATCCGACGATGAAGAAGGCCTGCGCGGCGTCCACGTCGCAGTTCGAGGTGTTGTGCATTCCGCCGTCGCCCTCGACCACCCGTGGCGAAGCCATGTTCACCGAAACCCTTGCCCGCGAACGCGGCTGGAACCACGTCATCGTCGTGACGTGGCGATACCACCTCCCGCGGGCTCGCTACATCTTCGATCAGTGCTTCGACGGAACCGTCACGATGCGTCCGACGCCTCGCGCGTACGACTTCTCACTCGTCGAATGGGAGTTCACGTACCTGTACCAAATCGCAGGGTTCGTCAAGGCCGGAGTGCAGGGCTCCTGCCAGGATTCGGAAAGCGACTGACCGGATTCGGTCACAGAATCTTGTGATAGAGCGTCACACCGGACTTCCACGCCAGGAACCCGAACATCACCGCGGCAATTCCACCCACCACGTTCGCGCCGAAGAACAGTGCTGCCGAGCGGTACCGACGATCTCGCGCAAGCCCGATCGTCGCCAGCGTCGTCCCCGCCAGCGGAGCCACCGACGCCAGAAACCCGACCGCCACCACGGAGCGAACAGCATTCGGCGGATCGAGTGCGAACACCAACCCCAGCGCGGCACACGCCACCAGATTCAGTGCCGTCGCCCGTCGCCTCGACCGGAGGGCGAACGAGAACACGAACTGGCACAGAGCCGCGAGTCCGCCGCCGGCCGCCACCAGGATCAACGTCGTCACAGCGTCGGGCTCGTTCGTGCCGGTCTCGTGATCGCAGCCCCGACGGCCATCGCGATCAACGCGAACACCGGCGTCGCCACCAGATAGATCACCGAATTCCACGCCCCGCGATGGGTGACCGCCTGAAACGCATAGAGACCGAACGTCGTCAGACCGCACGCAAGACCGAACAGCCCGGCCCGAGTCACCGGAGCCCGACGACCGGACAGATACCCCAACGCAGCGCCGACGAGCAGACAGCCGAACACATTCACGCCGAACGTGGACAACAACTGCCACCGCGGCGTCGCCCGCCACGTCCACACCTCGTACCGAAGCGCCGCACCGACCGCGCCGCCCACAACGACCGCGACGTACTCCCCGAGCGAGCGACGAGGCAGACCGCGACCGTCCATGGAGTGCAGGCCCTCGATCACCTGGACGAGCCTAATGCGATCGATACCCCTCGGCTGAGTGAGCCGACGGCGGCAAACCAACCCGAAGGCCACCCCCCGGGGACTCAATGTCACGTTCGGTGGACTTTTCGGGGGTCAATGTCACGTTGAGTGGACCTGCGGGGGGTCGATGTCACATTGAGTGGACTTTGGCGGCGGTGGCGGGGCGGGGGAGCGAGGTAAAGTCTTCGTGTGACTGCGGACGAATCGGGGCTCGGACCCCAGCATTTCGATGTGATTGTTGAATGGCGTGATCAGGATGTCGTTCTGTCGGTGTCGGGTGAGTTGGATTTGGTGACGGCTCCTGATCTGTCCGAGTCCGTGGCTCTGGTGCTCGAGAAGTCGCCGTCGGCTGTGGTCATCGATCTCAGTGATGTGGGTTTCCTCGCATCGGCAGGCATGTCGCTGCTGGCGTCGACGCATCAGCAACTGGGCGGTACTGCCGGGTTTGCCGTGGTGGCGGACGGTCCGGCGACGGGGCGTCCATTGACTTTGGTCGGGCTCGACGAGGTGTTCGGCATCTATGCGACGGTCGACGAGGCGCTCGTTGCGATTCATGCGGGTAGATCCTGAAGTTTTGGGTAGACGGGATTCATGATGGCGACTCTCTTCGGAGGTGACGACTCACGTACCGACAGTTCGATCTCGACGGCAGGTGCGCGAATGGAAGAACTGCTGTTCACCGACGAGCCTGCCGATGCGGATCGAGCGTCGGAGCTTCGGCGTGAACTCGGTGACTGGTTGAACGAGTTGGGCGTCGACCCGGATCGCGCGTACGACGTCGTGTTGGCAACGTACGAGGCGATAGCGAACAGTGTCGAACATGCGTATCGCGATCACACCGACCGAGGAACCCTCGATATTCGAGTGTTGTGCGGTGCCCAGGGCCGGATCGATGTGAAGGTGACCGACCGCGGCGATTGGGCGACGCGCAATTCCGATCCCAACCGAGGTCGAGGCGTCCCACTGATGCGGGCGCTGGCCGATACCGCGGCGGTGACGTCGGATCAGAACGGCACCACGGTCCACATGATCTGGGACGCGATCGGTACCAGCTGATCGTTGCTGCACACTGACTACATGGTCGATGTGCAGATCGCGACAGCCGAGAAGAAGAAAATAACGGTACCCAACCTACGGGTGTTGTGGCAGTTCGTGCGGCCTCATCGTCGCACCTTGATTCTGGGCATGATGCTCGGCCTGGTCGGTACCGGAACGGCGTTGGCTACGCCGATGGTTGCCAAGGGTGTGCTCGACGGACTCGGCACCGACGCGTCGCTGATCGTTCCCGTCGTCGTTCTGGTGGCCCTGTTGGTCGTCGGCTCGGCCGTTCTGTATCTGCAATGGATCGTCCTCGGGGTGTTGGCCGAGCGGATTGTGCTCGACGCACGCAAGTCGATCGTGCGGAAGTATTTCGGTGCCACGGTCGGCAGCCTGAACACTCGGCCCACCGGTGAGTTGGTCACCCGTGTCACCTCGGACACCGTGCTGCTGCGTGAGGCGACGTCGAATGCGCTGGTGGCCATAGTCAACAGCGTCGTGGGTCTGGTGGGTGCGTTGATCCTGATGGCGGTTCTGGATCTGGTGTTGCTGGGCGCGATCGCGGTGGCCATCGTGGCGATCGCAGTGTTGTTCGCCCGGCTGATGCCTCCGATCGCCATCGCGCAGAGGCAATCACAGGAAGCGATCGGACGACTCGGCGGCATTCTCGACGGCACCCTGCGGGCCATCCGAACAGTGAAGTCCAGCAGAGCCGAGACTCGCGAATCCGAACGCGTCATCGCGGAGGCGCGGACCTCTGCTCGGCACAGCGTGCACGCCGTCAAGATCTCGGCTTTGGCGTGGACCTTCGCGGGCGGCGGCGTGCAATTGGCCATCATCGGCATTCTCGGCCTCGGTGGCTACCGCGTCAGCACCGGGGATCTGGCGGTATCCAGCCTGATCGCGTTTCTGCTCTACGCATTTCAGGTCATGAGCCCGGTCTCCACCCTCGCCACCAACATCACCGCGCTGCAGGCGGGTATGGCCGCGGCGGCGCGAATACGTCAGATCGACGACCTCGTCGTCGAAGTGGGAGAGGAAGGTACCCCCGCGCCGACCCGTTCCGTTGTCGACGCTGCTCCGGCGCTCGAATTCCGCAGTGTGACAGCACGTTACGGTCCGGGACGAGAGCCGGCCGTGCGAGGAATCGACCTGGACGTCCCCGCGCGTGGTCACACAGCGATCGTCGGTCCCTCCGGTGCAGGCAAGACCAGCGTGTTCTCGCTGATCCTGCGGTTCCTGACGCCCGAAAGCGGCGAGATACGGCTCGGCGGAACGCCGTACAGCGAGCTCACGATCGACGAGGTGCGCTCTCGACTGTCCTACGTGGAGCAGGAGACGCCGGTGATCCCCGGTTCTGTGCGGGAGAACCTGTTGTTCAGTCACCCGGACGCCAGTGAGGGTGACATCTGGGCGGCGCTCGAGTCGGTGCACCTGGATTCGACCATCCGCGCTCTGGACGAGGGATTGGACACCGACCTGATCGGCTCGACGGTGTCCGGTGGGCAGCGGCAACGAATCGCGTTGGCGCGAGCCATCGTTCGACGCCCACAGATCCTGCTGCTCGACGAGGCGACGGCTCAGGTCGACGGACGCACCGAGGCGGCGATCCACGAGGTGATCCGTTCCATCGCCGAGGATGCTGCCGTCGTCACCATCGCGCATCGGTTGTCCACCGTGCTCGACGCCGACACAATCCTGGTGATGGACGATGGGGTGGTGCGCGCACGTGGAACGCATGCGGAGCTCATGGCGTCGGACGAGCTGTATCGAGAACTGGTGGCCGCGTTGAGAATCGGAGACAGCGCGCCCGATCTGACAGCGGGCCGTCCGTGAGATCTACCGGCCCGACTCGGTGGTCGTCGGCTCGTCGGTCGTGGGCTCGTCGGTCGAGTCCTCGTCGGTGGTGGTCGTGGTAGTTCGGTCCGACCGCTTGGTGGTTGTTCGGGGCGTCCGCGTCGTCGTCTGAGGCCGCTCCGGCGTCGTCGTCGGCGGCTTGGCGGTGGTGGGTACCGCGACCTGCCAGGTGGGCGACGGCGGAACCACGACGATCGCGGACGTCGGAGACGCCTGGACCGAACTGAGGGAGTCCGACCTCAGCGCAGGCGGCCTGACGTCCTGGCTCGAATCGTCGAACGCGCCACCGAGGGCACCGATGACCAGACCCACGGTGACGGCGACTCCGGCACTCGCCACTGCTGCCAACGCGATGACCTTGTCGCGCATGAACAGACCCTAACGCCGTGGCCGCACCCGGGTGGTCGGCAATGATGCGAGAACGTTACCGCAGCGTGCGAATTCGTGGTGGGTCGAAGGTTACGGCTGCGCCAGTCGGAGAACATTCGGCAACGATGCTGCGATCAGCTCGCCGGCTTCCTCGTACACGGACGGGTCGCGCCGGTACGGGTCGCCGATATCCAGCGTCTCGACGCTGTGGACGGCCCGCGCGTCGGCGAGGGCAGCAACCGATCGTGCGCCCGACGCCGCGGCCAGGCTCGACGCCTCGAGCAAGGTGAAGGTGCGACGCATGTGCCTCGGCGACAGCGCGAGCACGGCGTCGCGATGCGACGCGGTCATCGTCAGAACGAGTTCGGCGTCGGCGGTGATCGCCGGAGTGAGGCGTCGAGCCACGAAGCCCTCGGGATCGCCGCCGAGTTGCGACAACACCAACGCGGCCGTCGGGTCCATCGCGTGCCCGGTCAGTCCCTGTGTCCCGGCGCTGCCGGCGGTCAGCTCGAATCCACCCTCACGGGCGAAGGCGACCGCAAGGCGCTCGGCAGTCGGAGATCGGCAGATGTTGCCGGTGCAGACGAACAGAACTCGCATGCCGCAACTGTAGTGGTGTGGATGGGTGCCCCAGGGGGCACCTGAACGCACCACTGCGGCGCAGCCGCACCGACGCGCTACAGTGATCAATTGGGGGGATCGAGACTGGTTCGTGACATGAAGTCTCGGCGTGTGTTGACGGGGAAATCGACAAGAGGCAGGTAATGACCGAAGTTCTCGGTGTGTCGGTGGGGGCCAGCGCGGTGCGCATGGCTCGACCCGACCTGCGCCCTCAGGATTCGGGACGCCTCGACTTCCACCACGACACCGTCGACGCCTACTGGGACCGGGCCGAGGAACTGGCCGCCGAGTCCATCGGCGTGGTGCTCTCGCAACCGGGCAACGGCGGCCCAGTGCAGGCAACTGGCGTGGCGTATCGCGACCAGCAGCAGTTCGGTGAGATCCAGCAAGCCATGGCCGGTCAGCGGCTGTACAACTATCGACTCGTTCCCGAAGCTCGGGCTGCGCTGCAGTACCTCGAAGCGTCGGGCGAGCTGGGGCATTTCGGCACCATCGCGTTGTACGACCTGGGCAGTTCGGGTCTGACGATCAGCGTGATCGACCGCGGTACAGGCCAAGTTCTGCTGGCAGAACGCACCATCGACATCAGCGGCGACGACTTCGATCGCCTGATCGCCGACAACCAGTTGGCCAAGCAGGGCGTCGACATTGCCGACAACCAAGAACTGAGCGCGTTCACCGCGCGGTGCCGGGTCGCCAAGGAACAATTGTCGACCAGCGGCGCTGTATGTCTTCCGGGCGACGGCGGTGTCATCCTGATCTCCCGCGAGGCATTCGAGTCACTGGTGACCGTCCCGATCGAGTACTCCGCTCGCCTGGTTCGAGACGTCATCGGGCGTTCTCCCAAACATGTCGACGCGCTGTTCCTGATCGGCGGCGGCGCCCGAATACCGCTGGTCGGAGCCATACTCGATGCTTGGGTCGGGTTACCCGTCGTCACTCCGGCAGACCCCGAATCGGTTGCGGCCCGAGGAGCGGCACTGCTCGCCACACCGGTCGTCGAGGCACCGCACCAGCCGGTTCCCCAGTCCAATCCCCACTCGAATCCGCAGTCGGGCGGGCGGCAGTCCGCGGCCGACCCGGCGTCGCTGACCGGTGCACCCGATTGGTTGACTCCGGAACCCCACTCCGACAAGCCTGCGGATTCGAAGCGCAAGGTGCGCGGTGCCGTGCTGGTCGCGGGTGGTCTCGTCGCGGTCGCCGCCCTCGGCCTGTCCCTCGGATACGGGGGTGGGTCGCCGGCCCCGACCAGTGCACCGGCAGATTCACCGGTGCCGATCACCGCAGGTCCCACGACGACCCGGGTCACCCCGACGCCGACGACGCCACCGCCGACCACAACACCGCCGCCTACGTCCGAGCCCGTTCAGGCTCCGGCTCAGACGTATTCCGAGCCCGAGTACGTGCCGCCCGCGGCACCGGCTCCTGCGCCTGCCCCGGCACCGCTGATTCCCGGTCTGCCGCAGATCCAGCTCCCACAGATTCAGCTGCCGCCGCCTCCGGTCATTCAGCTTCCGCGCTTCTAGCCGGGGACGGTCACGGCAACTGCACCGTTGCGAGCACCGCCAGATGATCGCTCTCCGGGATCGGTAACGGCTGCACCGACCGCGCGCGGACGCTGTCACTGGTCACGACGTGGTCCAACCGTGCCAACGGACGTTCGGACGGGAAGGTGCGGAACAGTCCTGCCCCCGCAGTGTCGGCCGCGTCGGAGAACGGAGCCGATGCCAACCTGCGGAATTGCCGGTGATCGTTGGTGGCATTGAAGTCGCCGGCGACGATGGCAGTGTTGTCGTAGGTATCCATGATGGCCCGCATCCTCGCCAGGTCTGCGTCCCACTGGGTGGTGTGGCGCGGCGTCGCGGGAGACATCGAGTGGAACGAGACGAGGGTCAGCGTCGTGCCGTCGACGACGGTGTTCGCCTGCACCGGAACGAAGCCGAAGTCGTTCAGCCGGGTGCCGTCGGTCAAGGGTGTTCGGCTCCACAATCCGGTGCCGTCGGCCACGGGCAGTGCGGCGGTGAAGGAGAACGGCAGCAGGTCGTCCAGACCGGCACCCCTCAGGTCGATCACTTCCTCGGGCGTGAGTTCCTGGACGGCGAGCACGTCGACGTCGTGATCACGGACCGCGTCGACGATTGCGCCGGCATCGGCGTCCCCGTGCGCCACGTTGACCGTCAACACGGACAGGTCCGGTCCGGAGTTGTCCGGTCCGTCGGCCAGGAACATCGGCACCTGGACGCCCACGACGGCGACGGTGACTACGGCTGCGACCGCCGATCCGATACGTGAGCGGGCGGCGGCGAAGATCAGGAGCACCGCGACGGTGGCGACTCCGAGGTACGGAGTTCCGACCACCAAAGCAACGAAAGTGATCTCGGTCACGCCGACCTGTCGGACGGCAAACATTCCGAGAGCTACGGCGACGAGACACCACCCCACGACCAGCGCTGCGCTGCGAACGAAACGGCGCATCGCGCTCGTGCCTCCTCGTGTCCGCCCGAGATGGGCATGAATGTTGCAGGTGTTGTCTACACTCGGCATGTGCCCAGCTCAGAGCGGATATGCAAGTGTCGACACGAACAAGCTGCGCATCAGCATTACCGCCGCGGAACCAACTGTTCGTTGTGTGATTGCCCGCGTTTTCGGGTTCCTGTCGTTCAGACGCTCAAACGGTGGATCAGTAAGTAGTAAGTGCGTCGAAAACAATCCTACCGCCGGATCGGAAGCGTAGAACAAACCGATTCGCTACGATGAGTGGCCTGGATGCAGGCAATATGGACAAATGCGGCTCGGGGACCGTCCGACATTGTTCCGGTAGGAGAGGCGCGTCATGTCGAACGATGCAGTGCTGGAGAGGCTCGGTACCGGCCTCCGGGTTCTCGAACTCGACCCCATCAGCTACCGACCTCATCCCATCCACAACCACGACCGCATCTGGACCGAGACCAATTGCTACGTCGATCTGTGGATCGAGGTACTGCACTCACTCGGTGCCGATCCCACCCCGGCGCTCGCGTTCGTGCTCAGCGCCGGCTGTGACGGACGGCAGTGGGACTTCGTGAAAATTCTGCCCGAGGATCTGCGCGCGCTCTACGGCATCGGCGTGGCCGAGATGAACGTATGGCGACCCGTTCTCGAGCACGTCGTCGAAGGGCTGCTCGACGGCACCCACGTCACGGTGGAGGTCGACGGCTTCTGGCTTCCCGACACCGCAGGCACCAGCTACCGGAATCAGCACACCAAGACCACCATCGTGCCGAATCTCGTCAACCGAGACGACAAGGTGATGGGCTACTTCCACAACCGGGGTTACTTCGAGCTGACCGGGGCGGACTTCGACGGGGTGTTCAATCTCGCGCCCGAGCCTCACGCCGAGGTGTTGCTGCCGTACGTCGAACAGGTTCGAGTCGACGCGGCAGTGCTCGACGCGGGGGTCGGTGACCGCGACCTCGACGTCGCCCGGGCACATCTGTCCAGAAGGGCACCGGGCAATCCCGTCGATGCCCTCGCTCGGCGCATCGTGGCCGACATCCCGCTCGTCCAGACGTCCGGGCCCGACGCCTTTCATCTGTGGTCGTTCGGATTGCTCCGGCAATTCGGTGCCACCGCGGAGCTTGCCGCCAACTACGTGCAGTACCTCGACAGCCGCGGGATACGTGGAGCCGGCGACGCGGCGCAGCATTTCCTCGACGCAGCGTCCGGCGCGAAGGCCGTGCAGTTCCGGATGGCGCGAGCAGCGCGTGGCCGCGCCGTGGTGCTCGACGAACCGCTGAACGACATGAGCAAGAACTGGGCGGCAGCGATGGATATCGTCGTGGGTGCATTGAGCGCGTGATCGATCTGCTCGACGGCGTGCCGTGGCGGCTGGCCCGAACCGACGCCGGATCCATCCTCGACCCCGCTCATCTGCCTGCCGACCTCGAGTGGCTCGACGCCGTCGTGCCCGGCACGGTGGCGAGCGCGCTCGGTGACACCGATTGTGCTCCGGACGAACACGATTGGTGGTACGCGACCACCGTCCCGACCGGCCAATACCCCGAGGTGCGGCTGACCTTCGACGGAATTGCGACTCGGGCCCAGATCTGGGTGGACGGTGTACATCGGCGAACGGTCACGTCCATGTTCGTGCCCGAGACTGTCGATCTGACCGGTTGCGGGCCGACCGTCACCATTGCAGTTCATATCGAATCCCTTGCCGCACATCTGAAGACCCGACGGCCACGTGGTCGGTGGCGGTCCTCGATGATCGCTGCGCAGGGTCTGCGGCACGAGCGTACGACGATGCTGGGCCGGGCACCGGTGTACGGGCCCGTGCCTGTTCCGGTGGGTCCGTGGCGGCCGGTGTCGATGGTGCCGATGTCGAGCCCCCGTGGCGTCGGTCTGTCGACGACGGTCCGCGGCACCGACGGTATCGTCGCGGTCCACGCCGAGCTGGATTCCCCGTCGTCGACACGAATCCTGATCGGGGACAGCGTGTTCGAGCTCGGAACGGTCGACCGTATCGATACGACTCTGACGCTGCCGGACGTCGAGCTGTGGTGGCCGCACACGCACGGACAGCCCAGGACCTACCGCGTGGCGTTGGATGTGAACGGGGTGGAATACCCGTTGGGCGACATCGGCTTTCGCTCCGTCGTACTCGATCGTTCCGGAGGCGGCGCGCAGTTGGTGGTCAACGGTAGCCCGATCTTCTGTCGCGGTGGTACGTGGACTCCACTCGATCCGGTGCGACTGTGGTCGTCGGAGCAGGACCTGCGTGCAGCGTTGGTGCAGCTGCAGTCGGCGGGCGTGAACATGGTGCGCGTGGTCGGCACGATGGTGTACGAGCAGGCCGAATTCTGGTCTCTGTGCGCGGAACTCGGCATCATGGGGTGGCAGGACGTCATGCTGGGAACCGTCGACCCGCCCACCGACGAGGTGTACACGGCGGCGGTCGCCCGAGAGCTGCACGCGTTCGCGGACATCGTCTGCGCCAATCCGGCACTGATGGTCGTCAGCGGCGGAAGCGAAACGCAGCAGCAACCGACGATGCTGGGTCTCGCGGCCGAGGATCAGCGAATGGACATGCTGGACACCATCGTTCCTGATTTCCTCGCCGATCGTCTGCCGGACGTCGCATACGTGACGTCGTCTCCGTCCAGTTCGACCGGCGAATTGCACACCCACGTGGGCGACGGTATCGCCCATTACTTCGGGGTGGGCGGCTACCTGCGGCCACTGTCCGATATTCGTACCGCGGGTGTGCGATTCGCTGCGGAATGCCTGGCCTTCTCCGTTCCTCCCGAACGTGCGCAGGTCGACAGGTTCTTCGGGTCTGCTGCGGTGGCAGGGCACCACCCCGAGTGGAAATCCGCGGTCCCCCGCGATCGCGGTTCGTCGTGGGATTTCGAGGACGTCCGCGATCACTACGTACGCACTGTCTTCGGTGTCGACCCGCACCTGATTCGGCGTGACGACGCCGAGCTCTACCTGGACTACGGCAGGGCGGTGATCGTCGAGGCTTTCGAGGAAGCGTTCGGTCGGTGGCGGCGGGCGTCTTCCGGATGTGCGGGAGCGCTCGTGTTGACGTTACGAGACACCGTGCCCGGTGCCGGGTGGGGCATCACCGACGCCACCGGTGCACCGAAGGCACCGTTCTACGCGCTCGCGAGGGCCGGCGCACCGACCGCAGTGCTGTTGTGCGACAACGGTCTCGACGGCTATTCGGTGGAGCTCGTCAACGACGGCCCGGCCAGATCGGGCACACTGCGCGTGGCACTGCACACCGCGCGCGGCGTGCAACAGTTCGAGCGGGCGGTATCGGTCGACTCGAACGGCTCGACCGAACTGACGGTGGACTCCATCGTGAGGTCGTTCACCGATGCAAACCACGCCTACCGTTTCGGGAGTCGGACGTACTCGGCGATCACAGTGGTGTTCGCGGGCGACGACGGAGTCGAGATAGCCCGGAACACCGTGCTCGTCGGCGCGCAGAGTCGGCAGAACACCGTGGGGCTGAGCGCGAGTGTCGTCGATACCGGAGCCGGGACGTGGGAGCTCACAGTGTCCTCGGAGTGGGCCGCGCAGTACGTCTGCGTCGATGTCGACGGCTTCGACGCGTCCGATTCGTGGTTCCATCTCGCGCCGAACGAACCGCGCACCATCACACTCGTCAACCGAGGCACCGGGAAGCCCAGGGGACACGTTCGTGCCCTGAATTCCGTCGAACGGGCGTCGGTGGCACCGAGGGTCGTGAGTGGAAGTTCGTAGTGGGCTACGAAGTTTCGTGCACGTGCCGCTAGCGGCTCACGCTGAATTTGCCTCGGACATAACCGACTCCCGCAGCACCGACGCTGGCCACCACAGCCATTGCGCCCCACGCCCGCGCGGGGTTGCCGCGAGCAGCCGCGCTCGTCTCACGGCCGACGGCACGCGGGAGAACCTTGGCGGTGTACGCACGCTCGGACGACAGTGCGTCGCCCGCACCGATCAGTCGGGCGATCGCTGCCTTGGACACGCCCTCGGCGTAGCTGCGGGTGATGAGGTAGCGGGGTCGCGTCCGATCGGCACTGACGGTGTGATCGACGACGATCGAGGGATCGAACACGATCTGCGCGTCGGGATGCGTCTGGCGCAGGCGAATACACAGTTCCGTCTCCTCGCACCCGAGCGGAACGCGTCCGATCCGGCCGATTCCGGAGACGAAGCCGCCGAGTTCGACGACCGGCGCGCGGCGGAAAGACATGTTCGCGCCCATGAGATTACGGACCTGAGCGGTTTCCGTCGGCTGCCCGCGGTAGGTGCACCCGACGACCCAATCGAGTTCGCCGGGTTCACCCACTACCTCGGCCGGTAAGAAGGCCGGACGCTTGTCCGGCCATACCGGGTATGCAGAGCCCCCAACGGCGTACACGGCATCATCCGAGTAATGGGACAGAATGGCGTCGAGCCATTCGGTCGTACGTGGGGACGCGTCGTCGTCCAAGAAGACGACGATGTCACCCGTGGCGAGGTCCAGAGAGGTGTTCCGTGCCCCCGACAGTCCTCGTGGGTGGCTGTTCTCGACCACGTTCACGGTGTCGCTCAGCGGCAGGAATTCCGCGCGAGCGCGCTCGGACAGCTGCTGATTGTGGTCGACGACGAGAATCAACTCGTCGGCAGCGACGCTCTGATCGAGAACGGCACGGACGGCAGTGCACAGTTCGGACCATCGAGCCAGCGTGTACGCGCAGATGACGACCGAGGAAGTCGGCAGACTCACGCCGTTCTCTCGCGGAGCTCGATGACCTCGCCGAACGACTCCATGACCTCGAACTCGAGGTCCATGTCGGTGCGGGCATCGATCGACTCACGCGACGGGCGAGCGATGTGCTTGCGGGAGATTCTGCGGGCACGCATGCGCTCGGTCATCAAGGTGCGCAGCACCCTGAAGCCGTCGGAGAAGGTGCGTAGGTTGCTCTGGCCGTAGATGCGCGCCAGCTCGACACTCGGCACTTCTTCGATCCGTACGGACGCCTCGGCGAAGCGGCAGTTGATGATGGTCTCGATCTCGAATCCGTCACCCCACAGCATCATTCCCTCGCTGCCCGGCTGATCGACCACGGGTAGATCCAGGACCGGCACCAGGTCTCGCCAGAAGGCGTTGTAGCCGTAGCACAGATCCGAGAAACGGGTGCCGAAGAGCGTGTTGGCCACCAGGTGCAGACCACCGTTGCCGGCGCGGCGCAGCGGCGTGATGTCGTGGCTGCCGCCGCCCTCGCAGAACCGGCTGCCCTTGGCGAAGTCGGCACCGGCGATCAGGGCATCGACGAACCGGGGGATCTCGGCCGCGTCGGCAGAGCCGTCCGCGTCGAACATGACGATGATGTCGCCGGTGGCAGCTTCGAAGCCGCAGGCGAGCGCGTTGCCCTTACCCTTGCGGGTCTGTTGAATGACGCGGATGTCGCTGCGAATCTCGCGTGCGGCTTCGATGGTTCCGTCGGTGGATCCGCCGTCGACCAGTACGAGCTCGAATTCGTGGGACAGCAAGGGGAGGACATGGCGAAGGTTCGCGGCCTCGTTGAGAGTCGGGATGACGACACTGACGCGGGGATTCTGACGATTCAACATATCCATTCCAGATGTTCGAGTTCGGTGGGCACTAGCTGATCGAGCTACTGCAGCTGTATCTGACCGATGCGACACGACCCCCGCCGAGTTCGCACGTAGGTTTCGGCGGGATTGATCTACCCGTCGAACCCACTGTCTTTTCCTGACTAGAAGCTTAAAAGAAGCCATGAGATTGTCAAGCTGCGTATAAACGTACTCGAAGAATGTTTGCGGTGCCAGCTAACGAGAGTGATGTCGGTTACGCTCGTACGCTGTGCTCACGACCCGTCGCCTGCGACGTGGATTCGTCGCGCGGATCGAGAGCCGGCGCGGCATGCTCGGCACCAGCGCCGCCGGACAGGTCCCCGATCCACCTGATCAGGGGCACCAACAGAACCACGGCACCGAAGGCTTCGGCCGCCAGATAAGACCAGCCGATGCCCGCGATGCCCAAGCTCGGTGACAACGTCAACGACCCGGTGACGATGATGATGGTGGCCGCGATCTGGACGAGCACCGCAAGCCGCATACGACGACGGACCCTCGCCAGACCGTCGTACAGGGCCCCGACGACAGACAGCGGGATGGTCACCGCAGCGAGATGGACGATGATGGTCCCGTTCTCGCGGTAGTCGGGGCCGACGATGCCCAGTCCGAACGGTGCGACGACCGCCAGAAAGAACGATCCGCCCACGGCGACGATGCACAGCAGCCCGATGAAGCGTTTGGCGAGCTTGGAGAACTGTTCGGGATGTGCAGCCGCCTCCGCCACGAAGGGGCCGACCAGTACCCCGATCAACACGTAGATGGCGCTCACGATGGACCAGGTGAGCGAGAAGTAGGCATTCTGTTCGGCACCGAGCGTGCTCACCACGATGATCGGGATCATCAGGGGTGCCAAGGTTCCCAAGGCAGTGATGCCGTACGCCGACCCGAAGTACGACCACAGCTCTTTACGGGGCGGCAGGTTCGGTGTGAGCTGGTATCGCGGATCGGTGCCGAGCTTCTTCCCGAACGCGCGGAACAGCACTATCGCCGCGATGGCCGCTGGTACCGCCCACGCCGCGATGATGGTGAAACTACGGCCGGTTTCGTACGTGACGGCCAGGACCGCCAACTTCACGACCGCGTGGAAGACGTTCTTGGCCGCCGCCCACCGCGCGAAGCCCAGCCCGGACGACGTCTGATCCTGCAGCGCGAACACGGCCAGTACGCCGACGAAAATCGGGAACGTCGCGATCTCGGTCGTGGTGGTGAACAACTCGTCCACCGGTGCCACGACCAAGAACGCGCATCCCAGGACCAGCGCCAGCGACAGCACGGCAGCGTAGCCGCGAAGCACATAGGACTTGGCCTTCACGCCCGCAGTCGGCAGGAACCGCTCGTACATCGAGCCGAGACTCAGGTTGGACAGCGTCGCGATCATCACCGCCGACGCGATCACCGCCGATGCACTGCCGACTTCTTCGACGGGGAACAGCCGGCCCGCCACGGCCCAGAAGGCCAGACCGAGCGCGCCGGTGGCAATGGTGGAGAACATCATCGCGAACGAGTTCAGTGCGAGATTGCGGCCGGCGGGTTTGGAGCCTGCAACGGCCGTGCCCGACGCCTCGGCCGCAGTGAACATCGGGTCCCCGTCGGGGATCGAATCGGCCGCAGACAGCTGTCCGGGGGGTTGCGACGCCGCGACCGCGAACTCGGGCGGCACCGCGTGAAAAGGCACGGTACGGCTGTTGAAGCCCATGTCCCATCGGACCTGCTCGACGGGGTAGTAGGTGATCCTGTCGAGTCGGCCGTGATCGGGCGGGGGTACCCGGCGAGCGCGATGTTTCACAACGGCGTCCAGTTCACCTTCACAGGTGGGTCCTGCGGTTCGATGTGGACTCCGAGCGCAGCACCGATCGTCTGCAGCATCTCGGCCCTGACCGTGTCGCGAACATCGCGTCCGAAGAGGGTGTGATCTCCGTCCGTGAACGCCTTCACCACGGGCGGGTGCTCGGGCTCGGCCCGGCGGCGCAACCGATGCAGGCTCTCGGGGCCGCGGTTGTCGAGGAACCACTGCTTGTCGTCCGGGACGAGCAGCACGGACGCGTCGACTCCCTTGCGCTGCAGTTCTCCCAACGAGATTTCGGGAACCTGGATCCAGCCACGACGGCCGAGCGCGAGCCACAGTCGGTACGGCATCCGGGGTTGCGACCAGTTCTTGAAGCGAACGGCGGCCGTGTGTGCGCGGTCGAGTGCGATCGCGGTCAATCCCTGCTTCTGGGCGATGGTGGATCTCTTGGTGAAATCGACACGCCGCGTCGTCCATTCGCGCATATTGATCAGAATCGCCGTGTTCAGGCCCTCGCGGTGGGCGGCGTAACCGGCATACCACGCACCCGAGCACAGACCTGCCGAGACGATCTTGTCGGGCGCTGTTCCCACGGATCGAACGGCGCACAGTGCGTCGTCGTCGCCCAGTTCGCTGTAGAGCGTGGGTGCGTCGTCGGCACCGACGTCTCCACTTTCTCCCGTACCGCGACGGTCGAAACGGACCGAGGTGATGCCCGCCGTCGCGAGGGTGCGGGCCAACTCGACCCACAGCCGTACCGGTCCGACCCGGTGCTCGTACGCGGTGCCGTACATGACCACAGCAGGACCGCCGGCCGTCGTGGCCACCGCGGTGGTGCGGATGGAGAACAGCTCGTCGTCACCGAGCCGCTCGATGGTTTCGACGACGTCGCCCCGGGGAGTCGAGACCACGGCGGAACGTCGAATCGGAACGGTGACCGGCGTGGTCGTCGACGCGAACGTGGCCTCTACCCAGCGCGCGATCACGTCGATGTCCGGACGCGGAATGACCACGTCCCAGGCGGGTGGCTCGAGGAATGCGTCGTGATTGCGGAGGGTGTGCTCGTCCGCCTGCTGCGCGGACACGAGTCTGCGAACAGGCGTGGCGTCGGCACGTTCGCTGCGCGTGGCAACCAGTACCGGGCAGTCGAGCCGTTCCAGCTTCGACGAATCCAGGGTCGAGAATTCTGCCGCCACTCCGGCATGCAGGACTGCGCCGACGATGGACACTCGCGGGTCCGACTCGTCGTCTCGCGCAACGGTCATCGAATACAGGGCGCGCTGTTCCCGAAGATACGAGCGGCCACTGACGACCGGATCCCAGAACACCATTCCCGTCAGAGGGCCGCACCGATCCGCCACGGATGCGGCGAGCAGCGAGCCGGCTCGCAGACCCACGACCGCAACATCGCGAACACCGCACTGCCGAACGAAATCGACCGCCGTGACGACGCTGCGTTGCCACTGCTCGACGATGCCGTCGTCGTCCTGTGCACCGGACGAGTCGCCCGTTCCCGGATAGTCGAAGCGCAGTACGAGCAGGCCTCGAGCGCAGAGGCGCTGAGCCAGGAGGACCAGACCGCGGTACGAGTCGACCTGCTCCTTGCCGAGCGGCGGTGCCAGTACGACGGCACCGCGGGCAACCGATCCCTCGGGAACGTGCACGGCACCGAGAAGCGGCGATGTTGCCGACCCGAACCAGGTGGACTGTCTGCCCGGTACGCCTGCCTCGGTGATCAGTAGCTGTTCCAGCTCGTCGGTACGGTTGTCGGCGGACTCGGATGTCGCCGTATTCGTGGTGTTCACAGCGCGCTCCGATCGCTGGTAGGGATATCGACGTCGGCTACCGACGTCACGAACGAAGCGACCTCGGCCACTTGTCGCGGTCGATACCGTGGGTCCGCAACAGCGCCAGCGCAATACGCTCCATGCCGAAGCCGACGCACGCACTGTGTGCAGGTTCGCCGTCGGCGGTGCTGATGTCGAAGGTGTGGCCGAAGTGATCGCGATGGCAGTTGCACGAGACCACGGCCGTGCCGTCGTCCAGGTCTCCGTACAGCCGCACGACCAACTCGGTCTTGAGGTTCTCGTTGCGTTGATTGGCCGCGAGCATGCGACCTGCCCGACCGAAGAACGGATCGTTGGCGATCACCGCTTCTGCCTCGAGACCCAGATCGGCCAGCACCTCCAGGCCGCGCTGCACCCACCTCTCCCGGTGGGCGACGGCGTCGTCCGGAGTGCCGACCCGCACGATCTCGTGCATGCGGAAGGCCTGCATGCGAGCAGGGTCGACGGCAGGCTCGTGCCGAAAGCAGTACCCGTAGATGTCGTACGTCGTCCCGCCGGACGGGAGTACGGACGGCAACATCGAGTACGACGGGTGACATGCCGCGGACACCAGCATCGTCCCGGCCGACTCGAGGTGGTGATCCCAGTCCTTGCCCTCGGACCGATCGGCGAGCAGCGCGGCATGTGCCTTGTTGTCGCCGTCGAACGTGTTGATGGCACCGGTGAGATTGGGGAACGACGCGATGTAGTCGGTCTTCTCGAACGCTTCCCGCGGGAAGACCGGCGGGAATCGGAACCTGGGCACAGCCGTTCCGTGTTCCGACGCGCTCGCGGCCACGACCCGACGGTCGATCGATTCGATGATGTCCTCGAACTCGCCGGACCGGCCGTACAGACCGAGCACCGACGACGGAATCAACAAGCCGGCGTCGACGAGCTCTTGCCTGAATTCGCTTCGTGCCGAATCCATTTCGGAGGTCTTGTCCTGTGTCTGGGTCATCATTTGCCTTTGTAGAGAAGCGCGAGTTGAGAGTTGTGCGCGAGGATGCGTTCGTTGCTGACCATGATCGCCGAGCCGTGCGCGTCGCGGAGGTGCCGTCCGATGCTGAAGTCGCCGTCTTCTCGATACCCGGAGATGCCGCAGATCTGCATCGCCTTGCCGACGATGTCGATGACGAGAGTCGACGCCGTCACCTTGACGTTGTTGATCTTGACGGCGAAACCGATGGAACCGAGCTCCTCGGGGGAATCTGCGATGGCCTCGAACTTCGCCGCTGCGCCGAACACGGTGTCGACGAGTTGTTCGTGGGCCACGAACAACTCGGCCAGCCGCAGGGCGGAGGGAGGAGTGACGCCGGGACTCTTGCTCGCCGCCTTGCGGACGAACTTGCGGGACTTGGACACGGCTGCGTCGGCGATACCGAGCCAGGCCGAGGCCCACAGCACATGGGCCACCGGAAGCATTGTCTGCGAGGAGATCTCGCCGTAGTTGTCGCGCAGAATGCTCGAGCGGTCGGCAACGGCGTCGAGCTGGAAGCCCGGGCTGCAGGTGCCACGAAACCCGAGAGTGTCCCAGTTGCTGGTGCGTTCGAGAGTGACGTCGGGCTTCTGGCACACCACCAGAACCTGATCGCTCGGCGGGCTGTCCACCGTGCGCCGCGCCGTCGCGAGAACGATCTCGGCGTATTCGCCGTACGAAATCACCGGTGCGGTCTTGGCCAGGTGGATGCGGTCTCCGTCGTACTCGACCGCGCAGCTGCTCGAACGCACGTCGCCGCCGATGTTGATCTCCGTCGTCGCCGACGCGACGAGCGGTTGGTCGGCTGCGATCCGGCGCAGCAACGCGTCGGATGTGGGGGTGCCGCCGTGCCTGACGATGCTCAGGATCTGAGACTGGTGCATGACGAAAATCATTGCCGTCGAGGCACATTCGGCACCGAGGTCGCGTGCGACCCGGGCGAGCTCGGTGAGGGACAGGCCACCGCCGCCGAGCGCTGTCGGTATCGCGGCGGCGAACAAATTTGCCGAGCGCAGAGCGTCGACGGACTCGGCGGGAAACCTGCCCTCGCGGTCGACCTCGGCCGCGAACGTGCGGAGGGTCTTGAGGACGTCGGTGAGGGGCAGTTGCGCGGGGCGACTGTCGGACGAGACCGTCATGGTCGTCAGCCTGCGAGTTGTGCGACAGCAGTTGCGATCGCGTCGATGCTCGCGAACGTGGACTTCTGCAGCATCGAGTCCGGGAACTCGATGTCGAACTCGTCCTCGAGGCCGATCATGACGTTGACACTCGCGTGCGAGGTCAAGCCACTGTCGTAGAGGTCGGAAGCAGAGTCGATGTCCGACGCGGCGACCGGCATCTTGCCGAGCCTGTCCAGCACGTCCCGAATGCGTGCGTCGAACTGCGTACTGAGTGTTTCCATCGTGACGGACCTCCACCGATCGCTTGGGTGCGAGACCGGGCGGCCTCGCAAGTCGTACGGGCCGACGGAAAATATTTCGACCCGCAGTCTCCCCAGACCCGGGTAAACAATATCTCAGATTGTTTGAAGCCGATACCGCATACCGAGTGCAAGTTTCGTGACCTACGTCCCGCATGTCGGTTTTTCGGCCCGTTTGCTCGTTTCGGCCACACCGAGCGTGCGTACGATAGGTTCCGATCGTCTGTTCATACGGCAAGCAATCGAAGGACAACACTCGATGGGACCAGTCTGCGGCGTGGCCGTGGAGTCGGACGCCCTGCGCATCGCCTACACCGATGGTGACCGCCGCGTCGTCGAGTCCGTCGATCTCGAACTCACCGATCCGGACCGTGCGATGCACGACCTGTCCGACCGAATCGGAGCGCGCGGCCCCTTCGACTCCGTCGTCATCACCGGGCGCGAGGCTCGCACCCTGCGCTACTCGGATTTCCCGACGTCGGCAGGCCTGGCTGCATCCGTCGAGACGGTCGACGAGCACTACGCGCTGCTCGCGTTCGTGCGTTCGCTCGACACCCTCGCCGACGCGACGACCGTGCTGGTGCTCGACCTCGGGAGACGCGGAACGTCGGCCTTGGTTCTGAACACCGCCGAAGAAACCGTCGAATGGCACGACCGAACGGAGTCGTTCGGCGGCGAACGCCTCGACGACGTGGTGCAGGGCCTGGTGATGACCAAGGGGATCCTGCCGGAACCGGAAGGGCCCGAGGGTGTCGCGTCCTATCGCACGTTCTTCCGAGAGCTTCGGGAGCTACTAACCACGTCGGCCGGTGTGCGCGCACCCAACAACGGCCCGATGATCCTCGAACGCGACGAGTTCGAGGCGGTCGCCACCCCACTGATCGACGACATGATCGAGTGGGTCGGTCCCCGGACCCCCGACGCGATCGTGTTGCTGGGAGGAGTGGCCAACAGCCCCCTCGTCCAGCGGCGAGTTCGCGCCACCTGGCCGGTGCCGCTCACCGTCCACGACTCGGTGTCGCCGGTTGCCGAGGGCGCGCTGATCAGGGCTGAAATCGGCTCGAAACAGGTCCCCGATCCGGTAGTGGAACCGTCGCCGGTAGTGGAGGTAGTGGAATCGGAGTCGCCGTCCGAGGTCGAGTCGACGACGCAACCCGAACCGGAACTCGCTCGGGAAGACCCATCGCCACACAGAGTCCGTGGTGTCGGCCGCCGCGGGGTCGCTGCGATTCCTATGTCTTACCTGTCGGACCGCCAGTGGACTCGGCAGGCGGTACTCAAGATCGGCGCCGTGGCGGTGTCGGTGGGAGTGGTGGTTGTCGCGCTGATGTTCGCGCTCTTCGCCGATTTCGACAATGCGCCCAGATCCGTGATCAATACCGACCCCGGTTTCGAGGCGACTCTCGCCGAGATCGCACCCCCGGTCACCGACACGCCTCCACCGGACCAACCGGCTGCGGCGGGACCGACCACTCTGACGTACGAGCAGCTCTACGTCGAGCAATATTCGTACACCGGTGAGATGTACCAGCCTCCCGGCGAGGCGTCCGACATCGGTTTCGGCTTCACCGACACCGAAGCCGAACAAGCAGGCCCGTAGGCACCCTTTAGTGCAGCTCGCCGCGAGACGGTACCGTGTGCGGGTGGACTCCCGATGGGGCGTTCACCGAAACCGCCGAACGAAGTGAGGCCGACGATCGTGACTGTGCTGCTTGGGGTGTCCATGGGGACCCGAGCCGTGCGCACGGCGCAGCCCAGAGCCGACCAGTTCGGAGCCTCCGGCGACACCTCGTCCGCCCTGGTCACCGACGTCGAGAGGCCACTGTTCTTTCGCAACGAACTGATCGACAGTGCCACCGGGGACCTCCCGCACCTGGCCGCCGAATCGATCGGTGCCGCTGCCGAGGTCGAACCCGAACTGTCCACCGGCATCGCCTACCGGGATCCGCGTCAGGCCGATGCGCTGCGCGCCGCCTTCGCCGGTGCTCACCTGAACAACTACCACCTGGTCCCCGAGGTCGAGGCCGTCATCGAATACCTCGCCGTCACCGGTGAGGCGCGAGGTGCCGGCTCTGTCGCCCTGTTCGACCTCGGTAGTTCCGGATTGACGGTCAGCGTCGTCGACCTGATAGCGCGCACGGTGACGGCATCCCAGCGCTCCGGCTCCTACAGCGGTGATCTGATCGACGCCTACGTGCGCAACAATCAGCTCCAGCGCCTCGGTAAGCCGGCGACCGACCCCGACATTGCGCTGTTCGAGAAGCGCTGCCGCATCGCCAAGGAACGCCTGTCCACCCAGGACGCCGTGTGCCTGCCCGACGCGAGCGGGATGATCCTGCTGTCTCGGGAGAATTTCGAACTGCTGATCACAGACCTGCTCGACGAGGCAATCGAGTTCGCCCGCGAGGTCATGATCGGTGCCAACGTGCCGATCGACGCGGTCGTGTTGATCGGTGGTGGTGCCCGCATGCCCATCGTCCAGCAGCGCGTGGGCCCACTGCTCGAACTGCCCTCGATTGTCCCGACCGAGCCCGAGACGGTGGCCGCACGCGGAGCAGCATTGGCCGCGCGGCCGAATTCGCGCACCAGAACCGCTCCGGACCGTACTGCGCGCGACGCGCAGGCAAGCGTGCCGAGACGTCGACACACGGACAGCGCCGCTGTTGTCCCGCCGGCTCCGGTGGCACCGCCTGTGCCTGTGGTGCCACCTGCGCCCGGGCCGATGATGCCCGCGCGTTCGGAGTCGCAGCATGCCGCACCGCCGGTGGCGACGCCGAGCTCGAGTCGTCCCGTGCCCGCACGTCCGTGGATCGCTGCCGCATCGATTACCGAATCGGCTTCTGCAGCAACCGGTTTCGAATCCTCGAAGTTCGCCGACGCGCCCGCCGATATTCCTGAGTCGTCCACCGTGGATGCTCAGCCTTCGCCGGAATCGACTGCGGTGCACGAGATTCCCGAGAACGGCGTGGCTGAAGTCTCTGCTGTCGCCGTGGAAGCGCCTGCAGTACAGCCGGTGTCGCATACGTCCGCCACCGATGCTGCCGCCGACACCGTCGAGGACGGTAAGCCCGTTCCGTTCCAGCTGAAGAACATTTACTGGCTCGACGCCGATTACGACGACGACGACGGTGAAGACGATCGCACTCGCGCACGGCGCAGGCTGCGGACCGGCGGAGTGCTCGCGTTCTGCGCGGCAGCGGTGGTCGCCGTGTCCGGCTTCATGTTCACCCACCAGAACTCTCCGCAGGTAGTGGACACCTCGGTCAGTCGCGACCAAACCGATACTCCGGTGGTCACGACGGTGCCGACGACGACGCCTGCTCCCGTTCTGTTGCCGCCACCGCCTGCGCCGGAACCGACCACCACTGTGGAGCCGACGACCGAGCAGCCGGAAACCACGTGGGAACAGCCGGTCACGACCACCGAGACCACGACGGTCGAGCCGCCGCCGGCACCGGTCGAGTCCGTTCCGCCCGTTACGACGCAGCAGCCGCCGCCGCTGATTCCGGGCTTCCCGGACTTCACGTTGCCGGGCTTCCCCCCGATCGTGCCGCCGGCACCCTGATCGATTCTATTTGTCCGCGTTCGTGTTTCGCGGCCTGATGTGCTCGAAGATCAAGATGGTCTCGGTCGCTGCGACGGCAGGGTCGGCACTGAGATTCTCGACGACGAAATCGCGCAGGGTGGCCGTGTCGACCGTCGCCACATGCACCAGGAAGTCGTCGGCCCCGGCAATGAAGTAGATGTTCAGCGTCTCCTGTCGGGACGCGATCTTCGAACCGAATTCGCTGATCCGCCGTCGAGCATCCGCTTGCAGCCGAACCGAGATCATGGCCTGAATGCCCTGCCCGAGGGCCTCGGGGTCGATGTCGGCGTGGAAGCCGCGGATGACGCCGCGTTCGACGAGCGCCCGAACTCGGGTGAGGGCAGTGGACGGCGCGATCCCTGCTGCGGCCGCCAGCGCATTGTTCGGTGTGCGTGCGTCTCGACGCAGTTGGTCGAGCAGAATGTGGTCGATTCGGTCCAGGGCGACGGACCGAACATCATTCGATCGAGCCCCCTCATCGACCGGCTGAAATGAACTATCTGCATCCATGGCCCGACGATACAGAATTTTGTTCACATCCATTGCAGCAATTCCGCACATAATTCATAGTTGGCGTACCCACGGAGCGTCGCTTCGGTCACCGCCACTGCAGGAGGACGTCATGAAAATCGGAATTCCACGCGAGATCAAGAACCACGAATACCGGGTGGCCATCACCCCGGCAGGCGTGCACGAACTTGTCTCGCGAGGACACGAAGTGATCATCGAAACCGAAGCCGGCGCCGGTTCGTCGTTCACCGATACCGATTACAAAGCCGCAGGCGCGCAAATTTTCACCGACGCGGTTGCCGTCTGGGACGCGGCCGATCTCCTGCTCAAGGTCAAAGAACCCATCGCCGAGGAGTATTCACGCCTGCGCAAGGGTCAGGTGCTGTTCACCTACCTGCATCTTGCGGCGTCAAAGGCCTGCACCGACGCGTTGCTGGCGTCGGGCACCACGTCCATTGCCTACGAAACCGTCACGGCCGCAAACGGATCGCTGCCCCTGCTCGCGCCGATGAGCGAAGTTGCCGGCCGTTTGGCACCGCAGGCCGGTGCCTACCACCTGATGTCGAGTGAAGGTGGCCGCGGCGTACTGATGGGTGGCGTACCGGGAGTGCGTCCCGCCAACGTCGTCGTGATCGGAGCCGGCGTCTCCGGAAAGAACGCCACCGCAATCGCTTTCGGCATGCACGCCGACGTCACCGTACTGGATCTCGATGTCCGAGCGCTGCGCGCGATCGACGATCAGTACCGCGGTGCCGTCAAGACAGTGGTGTCGAACGCATACGAACTCGAACAGGCCGTGCTGGCTGCCGATCTGGTCATCGGAGCCGTACTCGTCCCCGGAGCGAAAGCGCCGAAGCTCGTGTCGAACAGCCTGGTTCAGCGCATGAAGGCGGGATCGGTTCTGGTCGACATCGCCATCGATCAGGGCGGCTGCTTCGAGGACTCGGTGGCCACCACCCACGCCGATCCCACCTACAAGGTGCACGAATCCGTTTTCTACTGCGTGGCCAACATGCCCGGAGCCGTGCCCCGTACCTCGACGTACGCGCTCACCAACGCCACCCTGCCCTACGTGGTTGCCCTGGCCGACAAGGGTTGGGAAGCCGCCTGCGCCGCGGACCCCGGTCTGAAAGCGGGCCTGAGCACCCATGAGGGTGAGCTGCTGTCCGCCACCGTTGCGGCGGCGTTCGCCTGACCGAGCGGCTTCGCCGCACGTGCACGAAAGATCGGTGCCTGCTACGAGTTTCCACTCACGTGCGGCGAAGCCGCTCTACGCGCTGTGGCGGCCCGAGCCCCGCGATCGTGTGGGCTTGGCCGCCCGCGGCGAAGAGCTCGTCCGCGACGAGGTGATCGGCCGAGCCAGCAGGACGGCAATGGCAGTGGTGAGCGGTACCGACAGGGCCAGCGCGACGCCACCGACGGACGACCGCACGATTTCGATCGCCACCGCGTCGCCGGTCAACACGTCTTGGATCGACCGGTCGGCGACGCTGAAGAGCAGAAGCAGCGGCAGCGCACCACCGGCGTACGCGAGTACCAGGGTGTAGACGGTACTGGCGATGTGATCGCGCCCCACCCGCATCGCGGCGGTGAAGATCTCGCGCCGCGACGCCGTCTCGTCCACCGATGCCAACTCGAAGGCCGCCGAGGCCTGGGTGATCGTCACGTCGTTGAGCACACCGAGCGAGCCGATGATGAAGCCGGCCAACAGCAGACCGGTGACGCTGACATTGCCGATGTACGTCTGCACCGCGGTGTTCTGTTCCTCCGACAACCCGGTGAGGTGCGTCATCCGAATCGCGACGTAGGACAGGACTGCGGCCACGCCCATCGAGGTCAGTGTGCCCAGTAGCGCCGAGCTGGTGCGCAGATTCACGCCGTGCGCCAGATACAGCACGGCGTAGAGAATGATCGCGCCGGCGACCAGCGCGACCGGAATGGCCGGAGCGCCGTCGAGCAGCGCGGGCAGCATGAACACCACGAGGACGGCGAACGCGATGAGCAGGCCCACCAGCGCGCGGAAGCCCCGCCAGCGGGCCACGACGCAGATGACCACGGCGAACACGCCGACGATCAACCCGAGCGGAAGCCCGCGGGAATAGTCGTTGAAGGAGTATCGGACTCCACCGGAGGGGTCTGTCTGCAGAACCAGCCGGATGTCCTCACCGGCGCTCAGAGTCGGTTGGCCGGGACCCGGCGCGATCTCGAGTACCGTCCTTTTGCCTGCGTCCTCACCGGTGGTGATGTCGACGATGCTGCGCTGACATTCGTACGAGTCGTTGACCGCAGGGGTCGGGTTGCCGGTGAATGCTCGACCTGCGTCGGGACTCCCGCAGGGCCCGATGCTCTGCGAGGTGATGGTGCCCGCCTCGGTGGACACTGCACCGCCACCCGAGGTCTGGAACGGCAGCGGGATGTCGATGCTCTGTTTGCTGGGCCAGAGCGCGAAGGCCCCGGCGATGACGGCTATGGCAATAGCGATCAGCAATCCGACGACGACCTTGGCTGCCACCGGTCCCAACGGCACGGGGGAGTCGCTGTGGCCGTGACCGTGACCCACATGAGAAGTGGAGCCCGGCGAGATGCCGTCCGAGGGTTGCGTGCCGTGTGGTTCCACGGTGCAAGGCTAGTACGGGGCCGGATCGGTACCGGCCGGGTACTCGGCCGTGGCGAGGAGCTCGGTGGCGGGGAGCAGGGGGGGCGTCCCCCGCCACCACCTGATCGACCCGGGGGGGATGGGTACGAACAGGGCTCGCGGGCACCGAAGTGCCGTCCGCCAATGTACAGATGATTCGCGGCGGAGGCGGGATCACCCCGGTGTTTTGTCCATCACTTTCAACTACTTGTGGGTAACTTCGAGCCTCACTGTTTGTACGAGGACAGGAAGTTGCCGAACCTCTCGATCGCGACGGCCAGATCGCGGGCCCACGGCAGCGTCACGATCCGCACGTGATCGTGCCCGGGCCAGTTGAATCCGGTTCCCTGCACAACCAGGATCTTCTCCTGCAGCAGCAGGTCCTGTACGAGCTTCTCGTCGTCGTAGATCTCGTGCACCTCGGGATCGAGTCGCGGGAATGCGTACAGCGCACCGCGCGGCTTGACGCACGAGACCCCGTGAATGGCGTTGAGCTTCTCCCACGCGACATCTCGCTGCTCGAGCAGCCGCCCGCCGGGCAGGATCAGATCTTCGATGCTCTGATACCCACCCAGAGCAACCTGAATGGCGTGTTGGGCAGGCACATTGGGACACAGACGCGTCGACGCGAGCAGGTCGATACCCTCGATGAACCCCGCGGCGTGCTTCTTCGGGCCGGTGATCGCGAGCCATCCGGCACGGTAGCCGGCCACGCGATACGCCTTGGACAGACCGTTGTACGTCAGGCACAGCAGATCCGGAGCCAGGCTCGCCAGCGAGGTGTGCTCGGCGTCGTCGTAGAGAATCCGGTCGTAGATCTCGTCGGCGAGCAACAGCAGCTGATGCTTGCGCGCCAGATCGACGATGCCCTGCAGGACCTCCTTGGAGTACACCGCACCCGTCGGATTGTTGGGATTGATCACCAGCAGCGCGACGGTCTTCGGAGTGATCTTCGACTCGATGTCGGCGAGATCGGGATTCCACCCGTTCTCCTCGTCGCACATGTAGTGCACCGCCTTGCCGCCGGACAGCGTCGTCATCGCCGTCCACAACGGGTAGTCCGGGGCCGGAATCAAGACCTCGTCGCCGTCGTCCAGCAGCGCCTGCATCGTCATCGTGATGAGCTCGGAGACGCCGTTACCGAGGTAGATGTCGTCGACGTCGAGATCGGGGAAGCCCGGTTCGAGCTCGTAGCGCGTCACGATGGCACGTCGAGCCGACAGGATTCCCTTCGACTCCGAGTAGCCCTGAGCCACCGGGAGCGCCGCGATCATGTCTCGCACGATCACGTCCGGAGCCTCGAACCCGAACGGGGCCGGATTACCGATGTTCAGCTTCAGGATGCGATGGCCCTCGGCCTCGAGCCTGGCCGCATGCGCGTGTACCGGTCCGCGGATCTCGTACAGCACGTTCTGCAGCTTGGTCGACTGCTGCAACGTGCGATAACGCGGCTGTGGGTGGATCTGCGGAGTGCTCACCCGTCACATCGTGCCAGGTGAGTGCCGTGGGAATCCACGAGGTTGTCGTTCGGGCACCGCCGTTTCACTGGGCCGTGTCGGTGGCAGGTGGAACAATCTCGTTCCATGTGCGGACGGTATGCCAGTACCCGGAGTGACAGCGACCTGCAGGCGGTCTTCGACATCGCCGAGACAGTGGGCGACGAAGTGCCGCCGTCGTACAACGTCGCCCCGACCCAGACCATCAGAACGGTGCTCGAACGCGCGCCCAAGGACGAACCCGAGTCCGACGCCGTGCGCCAATTGCGTTCGGTGCGATGGGGATTGATTCCGTCGTGGGCGAAGGACGCGAAGATCGGGTCCCGGCTCATCAACGCCAGGTCCGAAACGATCACCGAGAAGCCGTCGTTCAAGAAGGCCGCAAGTCGTCGGCGCTGCATCATTCCGGCCGACGGGTACTACGAGTGGGAGAAGCGCGACGGTGCCAAAGTGCCGTACTTCCTGCACGAGCAGGGCGTGCTGGCGATGGCGGGTCTGTACGAACTGTGGCGAGACCCCACCAAGGCCGACGACGACGAGGACCGCTGGGTCTGGTCGGCCACCGTGCTCACCTCAACTGCTGCGGACGCCCTCGGGCACATCCACGATCGATCACCGGTTGTGCTGCCCCCGGAGCTGCGGGCGAGTTGGCTGGATCCGACGCTGACGGACCTGGGCGAGGTGTCCGAGCTGCTGGCCGCGATACCGGAGCCGCGGCTCGAGCCCTACGAGGTGAGTACCGCGGTGAACAGTGTGAAGAACAACAGCCCCGAGCTGCTGACTCCGGTCTAGCCCTGACCGTCGGTGCGGTGCCGGCAGATGTCGAGCATCGCGGCTCGCTCGCTCGCAGTCAGGTCGTCGGCCACCGGGGAATCGAGGATGCGCTCGAGTCGCCGGAAGTAGGTGGACGCATCTACCCCGAACGCCACATAGATGTCCTCGGCACTGCCGCCGCCGTACCCGTGCCAGGTACGACCGAACGTCAGGATCTCGTGGTCGACGGAGTGGGTGGTGGTCCGGCGCATGATCTCTCCCTCGTGCTGCGTCCCACCATCATCTGTGCCGCGGTTGAAGGCGCGATGAACACCGCGTTACGTGCGTGTGGAGTTCACTAGGGTGGAGCAGGTGACCGCTCTCGCGTACGGATCCTGGCCCTCGCCCATCACCGCAGCCGACCTGTCGTCGGCCGGCCACCCCGTCGAGGGTGGACGATTCGTCGGACACGAAATCTGGTGGTCCGAGGTGCGGCCCACCGAACAGGGCCGAACCGCGATCTGCCGCCACGTCGACGGACAGGTCGAGGCGATCCTGCCGGCACCGTTCAATGCCCGCACCCGCGTTCACGAATACGGCGGCGGCGCATGGACGGCAACGCCGAACGGCGATCTGGTGTTCGCGGAATTCTCCGATCAACGCATCTACCGGCTCACCCCCGGCGACGCACCACTACCGCTCACCCCGGCCCCGGCTGTGGCGTCGAGCATTCGGTACGGGGAGCTGTCGGTGGTCGGTACCGACGTGATCGCCGTCCGCGAGACCCACGACGCCGGAGCCGTCACCCGAGACATCGTCGCGATCGACCTCGGCGGCGGCGGAGTGCGCTCACTGGTCTCGGGATCGAATTTCCTTGCCTACCCCAGGCTTTCACCCGACGGCAGCCGCATCGCGTGGATCGCCTGGAACCATCCGCAGATGCCCTGGGACGGAACAGAACTGCGGGTCGCATCGCTGGCGGATCCGTCGTCGTGGACTGTGTTGGCGGGTTCGACCGAGGAATCGGTGTTGCAGCCGGAATGGATCGACGACGAGTCGCTGTACGTCATCAGCGACCGAAGTGGTTGGTGGAACCTGTATTCGGTCACGCTGGACGGCGCAGCGACGCCGGTGTCGACCCTCGATGCAGACTTCGGTGCCCCGCTCTGGCAACTCGGAGCCCGCTGGTACGACGTTCTCGACGACGGCAGGCTGCTGACCGTTCGCACCGTCGGGACCGATACGCTCGCCGTTCTCGACCCCGCCACCGGCACCCTCGACGACATCGAACTCGACGGAGTGACTTCGGTGGGGCTCGGGGGACGGCTCGGATCAACAGTTCTGCTCCGGGGCGGCGGCGCTCAGGTGCCGTCGGGACTGTTCGCAGTCGACCTGGCCACCCGCGAACTACGCAGTGTGCGTTCGAGTTTCGAGTCGATACCGGATGTCGAATACCTGCCCGCGGGGCGTCAGGTCACCTTCCAGGGACCGGATCGCGAAGTGCATGCCATCGAGTACGCACCACGTAACCCGTCCTACGAGGGTTTGGACGGCGAACTACCGCCGTACGTCGCGTTCGTGCACGGCGGTCCGACGGCTCATGTGGCACCGGCGTTGAACCCGGTGTTCGCGTACTTCACCAGCCGCGGCATCGGCGTCGTCGATGTGAACTACGGCGGGTCCAGTGGTTACGGGCGCGAATACCGTAACCGGTTGCGTGGGCAGTGGGGCGTGGTCGACGTCGAAGACACCATCGCCGCGGTCCGTGGCTTGGCCGATGCCGGTCTCGCCGACCCGAACCGGCTGGCCATCGAAGGTGGTTCGGCAGGTGGCTGGACGGTGTTGGCCGCGCTCACCTCGTCCGACGTATTCGCCTGCGGTGCCTCGTACTTCGGCGTCGCCGAACTGGAGATGTTCGTCGCCGAGACGCACGATTTCGAGTCCCGCTACATCGACGGGCTCATCGGGCCGCTGCCCGAGGCCATCGACCTGTATCGCACTCGCGCGCCGGTGAACAACGTCGACGGACTCTCGTGCCCGGTACTGCTGCTGCAGGGTCTCGACGATCCCATCGTGCCGCCCTCGCAGGCCGAACGATTCCGAGACGCCATGGTGGAGAAGGGAATACCGCACGCCTACCTCACGTACGCCGGTGAGTCGCACGGATTCCGCAAACTCGAAACACAGGTGAACGCCCGAGAATCGGAACTGTCGTTCTACGGTCAGGTCATGGGATTCACCCCACCCGGAATCCCCGAACTGGAGCTGTGGCGACCGTCTAGCTGAGTGGTGGGTGTGCGCGCTTCGCCTCGAGAAATTCGAGCAGCGCGCTGGGGATCGCGCAGTACTTGCTGTTGCCGACGGACAGTTTGCTGCCCGCCTCGAACGCCGCCTTCGACGGGCCGTTGTGCTCGATCACCAATGCACAGAGGCGCTCGTCGGTGCGGCCGGACTCGCAGCACTTCTCGACATGCGCTCGATCGTCGGGCGAGAGCGCCGTCCACCACTCGTCGTAGCGGCGAAAGAGCTTGTCCGCGTCGTCGGTCATGCCTGCTCCTACTTCTTCGGGTATGCAGTTCGGTTCCGACCATACTCACGATGTCCGATTCGTCCACCGCCGCGGGGGTCCAGCGGGGACTTCACACCCCTGCTGACGACTGCGCGCCCCTGCTCTGAAGTGAGCGGGGGCGCGCAGTCGGTAACAAGGGTGTGAGGTTACTTCCGGCGACCCGGAACCTTTGCACCCGGGGCGAATCCGAGTCCACCGGCCTTCGGCTTGGGCGGAGTGCGATCATCCGAACCGTTGGATGTGGTCTCGGCCGCAGTGTCCGACGCTTCTGCCTTCGGTGCCTCTGTTTCCGGTACCTCGGCCTCTGGCGCTTCGGTGACCGGTGCTTCGGTGACCGGCGCCTCTGCTTCCGGTGTCGGCTCGGCCTTTTCGGGCTCTGCTGCAGCCGGCTCTGCTGCAGCCGGCTCGGCTGGTGTCGCCGCAGGTGCAGCGGCGGCCGCACCCGGTGTCCGCGCGCCCGGCTTCTTGAATCCGGACTTCACGGCCAGACCCTTGGGCTGGACGGTCGGCTTGGACTCTGCTGCTACGGATTCGGATGCAGCAGCTTCGGTGGCGGGTGCCTCGGACGCCGTTGCCTCGGCAGCCGGTGCTTCAGCAGTAGGTGCCTCAGCAGTAGGAGCCTCGGACGCAGGTGCTTCGGCAGCAGGCTTGCCCGGTGCCTTGGCTCCCGGCTTCTTGAATCCGGACTTCACGGCCAGACCCTTGGGCTGGACGGTCGGCTTGGATTCTGTGGCTATGGATTCAGTTGCAGTAGAAGGTGATTCCGCTGCATCATCGGCCGCTTCCGGGGCGGGTGTCGACGCCGCAGGAGCAGCATCGGCGGGCTTGCCGGGTGCCTTCGCGCCGGGCTTCTTGAATCCGGACTTGACGGCCAGACCCTTGGGCTTGACGGTCGGAGTCGACTCGGAGGCCTCTGCGGGAGCAGGTGCTTCGGTTGCCGCGGGAGCGTCGGCAGGTGCCGGGGCAGCCGCCTTCGCGCCGGGTGCCTTGCCCTTCATCTGCAGACCCTTGCCGCCGGGTGCCTTGCCGCCGGCCAAACCGAGGCCCTTGGGCTTCGATGCGTCCGCGGCAGTATCGGCCGAGTGCCCCGACGTCTTGTCGGCTTCGGCGTTGGCGGGCGCAGAACCGGGTGCTTTGGCTCCGGGAGCTTTCGCAAGTCCCTTCATCTTCAGGCCACCAGCAGCCTTGGCCGGCTGCGCCTTCTTCGTCTCGGCTTCGGGATCGCCGCCTTCGGCTGCGACCTCGATCTCCTCGACGCGCCCCTTCTCCTCGACGGCTGCGACCTTTTCGGTGGCCAGCTTCTCTTCGGGAGTCTGCTCGCGGGGGATGACCTTGATGTTCTCGGCCAATACCGAGGACTCGACGCGGGTGATCGATTCGAGCATCAGCTGCGCGACGTCGACAACCTCGACGCCCTCGTGTGCGCCGCCTTCCTGCCGTGCGGTGACACCGTCGGTGAGCATGACGCGGCAGAACGGGCAGCCCGTGGCGATCTTCTTCGGGTTGGTCGCAAGCGCTTCGTCGACCCGGTCGATGTTGATGCGCTTGCCGATGTTCTCTTCCATCCACATACGAGCGCCACCGGCACCACAGCACATGGACCGCTCACCGTGACGCGGCATCTCCTTGAGGTTGGAGCCCGACGCGGCCATCAGCTCACGCGGGGCGTCGTACACCTTGTTGTGACGGCCGAGGTAGCACGGATCGTGGTAGGTGATGTCCTGGCTGACCGAGGCCACCGGGATCAGCTTCTTCTGCCGCACGAGACGGTTGAGCAGCTGCGTGTGGTGGACCACCTCGTAGTCACCGCCGACCTGCGGGTACTCGTTGCCGAGTGCGTTGAAGCAGTGGGCGCAGGTGACGACGATCTTGCGCTTGCTCTGCTCGACGCCGTCGAACACGTTGTTCAGTGTTTCGATGTTCTGCATCGCGAGCTGCTGGAACAGGAACTCGTTGCCTGCGCGGCGGGCGGAGTCGCCGGTGCAGGTCTCGTCCGCGCCCAGCACCATGAACTTCACGCCTGCGGTGGCGAGCAGTTCGGCGACGGCCTTGGTGGTCTTCTTGGCGCGGTCCTCGTAGGCTCCGGCGCAGCCGACCCAGAAGAGATACTCGTAGTCCTGGAACGAATCGGCGTCCTGGCCGAAGACCGGGATGTCGAAGTCCATCTCGTTGATCCAGTTGAGGCGGTCCTTGGAGTTCTGGCCCCACGGGTTGCCCTTGTTCTCCAGGTTCTTGAACAAGCCGGCGAGCTCGGACGGGAACTCGGACTCGATCAGCACCTGGTAGCGACGCATGTCGATGATGTGGTCGACGTGTTCGATGTCCACCGGGCACTGCTCGACGCACGCACCGCAGGTGGTGCAGCTCCACAGCACCTCGGGGTCGATGATGCCGCCCTCGATGGCGTCGGCGACGAGCTTGCGATCGGCTTCGTCGCGAGCATTCTGCGGAATGGCGTCGAGCGCCTTCTGGTCGACGTTGCCCTCGGCATCGACGAGTCCGACCTCGTCGCCCGCCATGTCCTTCTTGCCGCCGGCCAGCAGGTACGGGGCCTTGGCGTGGCTGTGATCGCGCAGCGACATGATCAGCAGCTTGGGGGAGAGGGGCTTGCCGGTGTTCCAGGCGGGGCACTGCGACTGGCAGCGGCCGCACTCGGTGCAGGTGGTGAAGTCGAGCCAGCCCTTCCAGCTGAAGTCTTCAATTTTGCCTGCGCCGAACGCGTCGACGTCGGGGTCGGCCTCTTCCATCTCGAGGACCTTGCCGCCGGACATCATCGGCTTGGCGGCACCGAGGGCGACGGTGCCGTCGTCCATACGCTTGAAGTAGATGTTGGGGAAGGCCGTGAAGCGGTGCCACGCGACGCCCCAGTTGATGCGGGTGCCCACGATGTAGAGCCAGATCATGCCGGACATCAGCTTGATCAGAGCAAAGATCGACACCATGTTGGAGTTGGCCGGCAACAGCTCGGCGAGGCGCATCGTGAAGAAGTCGGTGTAGGGGTTCGCGTGTCCGTAGGTGGCGATCTTGCCCGCCTTGACGAACACCATGCCCAGGCCCTCGATGAGGACAACGGCCTCGACGAAGTAGGCGGCCTTGAACCCGGAGCCGGCGAAGCGTGACTGACGCTCGGGCTTACGCGGGTGGTTGAGCTGGCGAATGATGATCAGCGTGGTGATGCCGATGACGGTGCCGAGCCCGAGAATCTCGTCCATCAGGTGGTAGACGGCGGTGTCGCCGACGATGGGCCAGTGGAACTCGGGGTTGAACGTCTGTCCGTAGGCCTCGAACCAGAACACGGACCCGACCATGAAGCCGATCATCACCAGCCAGTGCGCCCAGCCGACGGTGCGGAACTTGACCATCTTGGTGTGCGCGGCGAACTCGATGATCATCTGCTTGAAGCGGGGGACGATCGGTCGCCAACGGTCGGGTGCCGGCTGACCCAGCCTCACGATGTTGAACATGCGCAGGGCGCCACGAATGAAGGCGTACCAACACACGAGGCTGAGCAGAGCACCGACTGTGCCCAACGTGATCGTCAGGGCGTTCATGTCGCGGCCTTTCGTTCAGTGGCAGCTGGAGCAGCTACCGCGGGTCCAGCCCGTCGAGAGGAATACAGCGATGTTACCTGCCAGTAGATCGCGAAATCTACCGACGGGTAACTTAGGTCAGAATCGCCTGGAGCGACGCTGGTGGTTGTGCGCACGAGACCGTCCGACGGGTGGGCTGAACTCGTCAGTAGGTTGTCGCCCGCATCACGTTAGGCGTACGGGCTTGTGACTCCTGCGAGAAGGCAGACCTAACCCGGCCGAATCGGCCCGATGTCCGAGGTTTGCCGCCGGCTGCGCCGTGGAAGACAAGTCCTGCGAAACCGAACAAAAGTGCGGTCTTTCTGTCCGATTTGGGCGTTGTGATTGTTCATAACTTTTCGGACACGGTAAAGGGTCGGTAGCACAACGACCGGTCTGATTGATGGTTTACACTGCCTGTGGACCAGAGGTGCGAGGACGTCATTCGGGGTGATGTCGCGTTCGACGGTTTGCCGCCAAAAGCACTGCAGCACATGCACAGAAACGGAACACAACACCACATGAAACTCAGCAAACTGGTCGTCACCTCGGCTCTCGTAGCAGTTGCTACGGGTCTGGCCAGCGGAACCGCCTACGCGCAGCCCGACACCAGCGCCACGACCCCCGACACGAACTACTCCGTCGAGCTCGAAGACCGCACCATCGTCACCACCATCGATGCGGGCGTCTTCAAGGTTGCCGACGACGGCAAGACCGTCGACGTGCTCGACGCCGCCGACAACACACTCGTCACCCTCCCGCTGTCGTTCAACCTCGGCGGACTGAACTTCCCGTACGAGCAGAACGTCGACGACAACGGCAAGACCCTGCGTCTGGTGCCGCAGCTCGACTTGACGAAGGCCTCGGCCAACTCGCGCAGCATCGGCGCGACGACTGTCGCCTCGCCCGAGGAAAACCTCAAGGCGCAGCAGAACTTCTCGTCGCAGCTCGGAATTGCCACCGCAATCGGCGGATTCACAGGAACCGCTATCGGTGCCCTCGCTGGTGGACTCGGATTCCTGGGTGGACCGGTTGGCTTCGCTTCGGTCCCGCTGGGCGCGACCGTCGGCGGGATCGTCGGTACCGTCATCGCAGGTGGCCCGACCCTGGTCGTTGCCGGCATCGACCTTCTCAACACTCTGAATGCGGCCCCCGGAACTTCGGCCTGGGCCAAGTAGTCACAGCGCATTCTTCGAAAGAACCCACGATCTCGTCGAGGTCGTGGGTTCTTTTGTGTTGTCAGGCAGCAGGATTCGTGGCGACGGCTGCGGTCGATGCGTCGGCTTCGAGGAATGCGATGGGCGTCGAGCAGGCGGCGCGTAGTGCCCGTCGGATGGTGTCGGCATCGACGACGTGCGAGTGGAACGACGCGGCGACGCGAATGGAGTCGCGTAGCCGTGCGGTCGTCAGGGTGATGTGTCCGTGGCTCGCGGGTGCCACCATGACTCGGTACGAACCCTGTGTCTCGCCGACGAAGGCGATGTCGTTCAATCGCCCATGCCGACCCATGTCGGACAAGGCCAGACGAATGGTGTCGGGTGCGGTGGGAGGCGGGGTGTCGGTCGCGCGGGCGGAGCGCAACCTGGCCAGTTTCGAGCGAAGTGCGACCAGCGTCAGGTTTGCGATCGGGTGCCCGCAGTCGATGATTCGTCGCCATTGGCGGGACAGGAGAACGGTGTCGGTCGTGTCGGGGAGGTAGACGTCGATACCGGCCGACAGGTTCGCAAGGGTTGTCAGCTCGGGTGGTAGGTACCGGCGGACGTCGAACAGCACTTTGGCGACATCGTCGACGGCCAGTCCTTCGGCGCGCAGTGCGGCATCGAGGGCGGCGAAGAAAAGGATCGAGATCGACTGTCCGGGTCGGTGGTCGTCTCGCCACCTCGCCAGTTCTCGGGTGCACTCGATCGTGGCGGCCGCGGCCACCACCTCGACGGGTGAGCCTGCGGCGGTCGACGCCGCCTGTGTAGATGCCGTCTGTGTGGACCCGTGACCGGCCGACCCGCCACCTGCATGCTTACGTCCGCACACTCCGATACTCGGGTGAATGCGTGAGCGCAGCAGCCGGGGAAGCCGCCTGGGATCGGTTCCGAAACAGCGCATCGCTGCTACGGCGAGCGGGTGACGCGTCTGCGCTGATGTCGCCCAGCGGGGCACGATGCCGTTGCGAGCGTCGGCATCAGCGAGTGTGTGGGAGAGGTTGATGATCATCTGACCGTCGCCGAGCCCGTGATCCATGTAGAACACCACGTGGTCGCCGCGCACCGTGATGGACAGTGGCTCGGCGGGGTCGTGCGTGGCCAGTAGCTGCGACATCGCGGTGTCGTAGTCGTCCTCGGTGATCGCGGAGTCTTCCCGGACGGCGTTCAGCGGGGCGTCGGGATCGTATCGCCAGCGACGGGTGCCGGAATCTGGACGTAGGCCCACTCGCGCGGCCGGGCCGATGCTCATCGTCGTGCGTAGCGCCCGGCGGATCCCGTCGACGCCACCATGATCGACAGGACCGAAAGCCACCACGGTCCAGTTACCCGCAAGCGCGACATCGGTCTCGTGAACCGTGACGTGCGAGGGAAAGACCACGTTCATCGCGTAGGTCCCTTCCGATAGACGGCTTTACTTCTTGTTTATGAAAGCCTCAGGAGCAGTATGAACTCAAATGGGTATTCCAGCCAACTCTGAGTACGATGTAATGGAGTCAAACAAACTATTGGACGGGAAACCGGAGTTGTGGACGGAGTCAGCGAAGTGCAAGTACTCGCGGTCTCGCTGTCGACATCGGTGGGCGGAACCGATCACAGTCTGCGAAACGTGGCGCTGGCACTACAGCCTCTGGGCGTGACCGTCACTCTGGGTGCGCCCGGTGGCAGCGACACCGAACAGTGGTGGCGTGCCGCCGGCCTGTCGTTCCTGCCACTCGACCTGCCGCAACGCATCGGAATCCATCGTCAGGGCGAGAATTCTCTGCATCCCCTCGGAGGGCTCGCGGCGCAGGTGCCGAAGAGCGCACGCACGGTGTCGATACTTCGGCGAGCTGCCCGCGACTTCGACGTCGTGCATTCCAACCATCTGCTGCTGCACCCCGACGCGGTGCTCGCGTCCCGACTCGCACGCACCCCGGTCGTCGTCGAATTTCACGACATCGTCCCCGTCGGACCTGGGCGCGCACTGCTCGCCGCGATCGCGGCGACGGCAACCCACACGGTGGCCGTCAGCACTGCCGCAGCACAGCAACTCCCGTCGCTCACTCGTGGACGGGTGAGCGTGGTGCACCAGGGAATCGACACCACGGCCTTCGCACCGGGTGCCGGTGACCCGGCTCTGCGGGCCGACATGACCGCCGACCCCGATGCTCCACTGATCGCAGCCGTCGGCCGGATCGATCGCGAGAAGAAGCTCGACGTGCTGATCGACGCCGTGGCACGGGTGCGTCGGTCCGGAGTCGACGCGCATCTGGCGATCGTCGGCGCGCCCAGTGAGGACGACGGTGGCTACCTCGTCGAGTTGCAGCAGGCCGCGGAACGGTTGCTGCCCGGCGCGCATCGTTTTCTGGGCCGCACAGACGCGGTGGCGTCGACATTGCGTGCCGTGGATGTGTTGGCCTGCCCGTCACAGGACGAGCCCTTCGGGCTCATTGCCCTCGAGGCACAGGCCTGTGCGGTGCCGGTCGTGGTGAGCGACACCGGGGGCCTGGTCGATTTCGTCTCGCACGAGCGCACCGGCCTCGTTGCCCGAACCGGCGACGTCGACTCGCTGGCCACGCAATTGTGCAGGATGCTGACCGATCGCGGCCTGGCCGCCACCCTCGCCGAAGCCGCGCGAGGGCAAGCCGTCGGACAGTTCGATTCCCGACATCGCGCGAAGCGTTTCGCCGACATCTACAGTTCAGCAATCGGGAAGAAGCGCATCACATGACGTGACGCATCGGCTCTGCAGCGGAGCCGACGACGCAACCCAGCCGTGCGGATGTCGGGGCATCCGCACGCACACGCTCGTACCGAATCGGAGTTCTTGATGCTCGACCACTTGGCCCCCGGCGTCCGGCGCCGCCGCACCCCGCATCGGGCCGGCGTTGCCGTTCTTGCCGCGACTGCGACCGCGACCCTGGCCGGGGCCGGCTGGGTCCTCGCACCCAGACGGTCGCCGGAACCCCTGCGCGCGGCAGAGAAATTCGTCGACGGTGACCTCATCACCGTCGTCGTGGGAACCGTGGGCAGGCCGTCGCTGCATGGCACGGTCGAGGCCGTGCTCGCGCAGTCCTACCCGGCCGTGGAGATCGTGGTGGTGGACAACGCACCCACGTCGGGACGAGTGGACGACGCGTTGAGGTCGATCGACGATCCCCGCTGCATCGTCGTCCGTGAGCCGCGCCGCGGGGTCTCGCGAGCCAGAAACACAGGTGCCCGGCACGCGTCGGGCCGCGTGATCGCCTTCACCGACGACGACGCCGAACCGGATTCGCAGTGGCTGCTTCCGTGGCGCAGGTGTACGCGGCAGATCGAGACGGTGTGGTGGCCGGGGTGACCGGACGGGTCGTCGGATTGGCGGTCGAGACCGATCAGCAGCGGTGGTTCGAGGAATCGGGGCTGTTCGAGAAGGGATCGACGCGCACGGTCTGGACCCTCGCGCCGACCGGATCGATCGACGAAGAACTGGGTGCACGCGGCACCGCAGCACTGTTCCCCTACACGGCCGGGGAGATGGGCAGCGGCAACAACATGTCGTTCCGAAAGACTGCCTTCGACTCGCTCGCGGGATTCGACGAGAGGATCGGACCGGGCACGCCCACCAAAGGCGGTGAGGACCTCGAGCTGTTCCGACGTGCAGTGCTGCGCGGGGGAACGATCGTCTACGACCCGACGGCCGTCGTCGGCCATCATCATCGAGCCGATCACGAAGCGTTGCGCGAGCAGATGTTCGGGTACGGAAGCGGAATGGCCGCCATCGTCACCAAACTCTTCCTCGACGGCGGAGCTCCGGCCCGCGCACTGCTCGGCCGGCTCCCGACCGCATTCCGCATGCTTCTCGCACCCGAGGAGAACCGCTTCGCGGACGGGGCTCCGCCGATGCCTCGCGACCTCAAGCTCACCGAGCTCTACGGCTACCTGTGCGGGCCGTTCCTGTACGTCAAGGCCATCACGGTTCGCGGCACCGGGATCAATTCGTGACGATCACCGACACCACCGACGCACCCGAGGATGCGGTAGGTCGAGCCGATCCGACGCGTCCCGACTCGAGCTACCGCGGGGCGCAGGCGCTGCTCTTCGCTGCGGCAGCGGTCGCCATCGCGTCGACGCTGCTGGCCATCCTCGCCGGATCCGATCACGCGGGTGCGGTACCCAACGGGCTGCGGGTCGCCGTGGTCGTCGCCGCCGTGACGCTGTTGCCCGGGGCACCCATCGCGGTGCTGCTGCGCCTCCGACAGCCGGCACTGGTCGGTTCGGTGACGGTCTCGATCTCGTTCGCGACGATGCTGATCATCGCGCAGGCCGAGGTCGTCACCGGGAATCTGCGTCCGGTGACGGTGCAGCTCTACATCTGTGCGGTGTCCGCCGCGCTCATTCTGTGGGCGTCGCGAACGTTGGTGCCTGCGGTGCCTCGACCGCGCCCGGACCGGACTGCGGTGGTGACCCGGTACGCACTGCTCGGCGCGGTGGCCGTCGCCGTCGTGCTGTTCGCTCACGCGACGAAGGTGCTCAGGCCGCAGGCGTCCGGGGCGTTGGGCGTCATCACCCACATCGGCTTCAGCTACCTCGTCGCGCTGGCGATCGTGGCGGCCGTGATCGCCGTGGCGCTCTCGCGGGCCCGACTCGACCCGGTGGTACTCGGCGCGGCCGGTCTCGCTCTGATCATGTTCACCACGATGTACGTGTCGTTGGCCGACGGCGTCACGTCGATCCCGACGGCGTACACCCATCGCGGGCTGATCGACATCATCGCGTCTCTGCAGGGTCTGCCGCCGCCGTCGGACGCGCGATTCAGTTGGGCCGGATTCTTCTCTGCCGGAGCTCATATGTCGGGTGCCGGCGCGCTGTCGGACCTGTCGCCGATGCTGCTGTGGGCTCCGCTCTTCTACGGCGGCGTGACCATGTTGCCGCTGTACTCGATCGCGTTGTCGCTGACCGGGCGCAGGCGCGTGGCGTGGATCGCGGTGATCCTCTACCTGTCGTTCAACTGGTACCAGCAGGACTACTTCGCGCCGCAGCCGACGGCGACCATGCTGTACCTGACCATCTGCGCCTTGCTGCTGTGGCAGTTACGCAGTGCGCCCCTGCCGTCGGCCCCGCGGTCGTGGCGTCGGTGGATCGTCACGGTGCCGCGGCGAACTCTGGGCACGGTCCCCGGTGTCGGTGCCGGCCGCACCCTTGCGATCGAGGCGCTGATGATCGTCCTGATCGCGGCGATCGTCATCACTCACCAGCTCACGCCCATCGTGTTGATCGCGGCGCTGTTCCTGTTCTCGCTCACCGGAACCACGCGGTACCGACTGCTGTGGCTGTTCGCGGTCGCGCTGTTCGTGGCCTGGTTCAGTTACGGAGCCGTCGACTACTGGAAGGGCCACCTCGCGTACGTGCTCGGCGATGTGGGACAGGTGTCGGGCGCGGTACAGGGCGGCGTCAGCGACCGGATCGGTGCCGATCCGCTCTACCAGAAGATGCAGTATCTGCGGTTGGCGGCGTCGGGCGCGCTGCTGATGTTCGCGTTCGCCGGTTGGCTGACCTACCGCCGACGCAAGACGTGGCTCATCGGCGGATTGCTCTGCATGGTGCCCTTCGGTCTGGTGCTGGTGCAGAGCTACGGCGGTGAGGTGGTGATCCGGTGCTTCGTGCTGGCGTCGCCGTTCATCGCGCCCTACGCCGCGGACGCGTTGGTGCGCACCTTCGCGATCATTCGACGGTTCACGGGTCGATCGGCCCAGCCTCGGCACTGGTCGCGCACCGTCGCCGCGACCGCGGCAATCCTCGGAATTGCCTTGATACTGACGGCAACTCGTGGGTTGAACACCTCGTTCGAGCACACCGACGAGGATCAGATCCGATACGGAGACGCATTGATGCGGTCGGTTCCGCAGGGCTCGGAAATCATGGTCATCGGAACGGCGGCCGGGCTGGTGTCCGCACGCTACTTCGACGACGTCAGAGTGGCGACCATGGAATCGTTCGAGTGCCTCGACGATCTCAGCGGGTGCGTCCGAAAGGAGAACCCCGACTTCGTGTTCACCACTCGACAATCGTCGGCGCAGATCTACCTGCAGTACGGATATTCGCAATCGGTCGTCGACCAACAGCTGGGCATGTTGGTCGGATCCGACGAGTATCGCGTGGTTGTCGAAACCGCCGACCTGACCATTCTGCAGAATGCGTCCACGCCACCGGTGGTGCTCAAATGACCGATCTGTGGCTCGGCTTCCTCGCATTCGGTGCCCTGTTCGCGGCGCTGATCGTCTCGTCGGTCCTGCGCGAACGCGAGGTGCCCTCCGACGGTGCGATCGGGCGCGGCGGCAGCGGTCGCATCAACCGGGCGGTGGTGCTCTCCGCGACACTGATCGTGTTGTTGCTCCTGGCCGCAGTCGTCGTGATCGTGCGGTTCCAACAGATCGCGATCTGGGAGTGAGAATCGGACGCGGCCTGTCGGTGGCCCTGCTGGTCGTGGCGACCACGGTGTGCTGTGCGCAGGCGACCGGACCCCAACCCGAGTTGGTCAGCAGCGAACGGTGCGACCCCATGGCGGACGACGTCATGTCGGGTGAAGCCGTGCCCCGGGAGGACCTACCGGGGTGGCGGCAGACCTTCGTCGACGATTTCGACCGGTGCGATCTCGGTGACGACTGGGGTGCGTACTACGGCCAACCCGGAGGCGACCCGGCCAGTTGGTGGGAGTACGAACAGGCCTCGGTCACCGGTGGCGCACTGCGGCTGCGCGCCGAGCAGAAGGACGGCCGCTGGGTGACCGGCGGCGTCTCGAATTCGCCTGTGTCACAGACGTACGGTAAGTGGGACGTGCGGCTGCGTGCGGACCGATCCGACGAGATCAGCTACCACATTCTGTTGTGGCCCGCCGACGAGGTGTGGCCGCCGGAGATCGACATCGCCGAGAGCGCCGACGGGACCAGGCAGACGATGTCGTCGTTCCTGCACTGGAGCGGCGCAGAAGGAGACCGTCACTTCTCACAGGCGAATCTGCAGTTGGACACCAACGACTGGCAGACCGTCGGAGTGGAATGGGACCCCGAGCAGATCAGGTATCTGGTCAACGGAAAGGTCTGGGCGCGAACACCACTGGGAGCATCCATCCCGGACAAGCCGATGTGGTTGGGCCTCCAGGCCCAGGCGGGTGCCTGCACCAAGCTCGAATCCTGGGGTGTCGGAGAATGCGGCCGGGCGGGAACACCCGACGTCGCGAACGTGGACGTGGACTGGGTGGCGGTGTACGAATCGGACGGGACACCGTCCGTCGTGGAGGACACGCCGTCGGGATCGGTTCTGCTGGAACAACAGAACTGACCCGAAGCCGACCTATGACGTACGAACCGTCAGGCCCGGGTTCTCGGCGAGAATGTCGTTGATCGGCGTCGCGAACAGTTCCGGGCGCTGACCCTGCAGCATGCTGACGACGGTCGCGATCTCGCACGAGGGTTGATCGCCCACGTTCGACGCGTTCGCGATGCCCACGGCGAGCGTGCCACTGACGATGGGGCCACCGCTGTCGCCGCGCAGCGCGCAGATCGACGTGGAGAAGCTGCGGTCCAGGACATTGCCGCCCATGGTCACGTGCTGGCCCGTCGACAGGATTGTGCCGCAACTGAATCCGGTGGTGGCTCCGGATTTGCAGACCGGCGCGCCGACGACCGGATCCACCGTGCCGGTGATCAGCAGTGGGCCGGATCCGGGAACTCGCATCGCGTTGCTCTCGAATTCCCCGGTGTTGCCGTCGTCGATGTCGATGAGCGCATAGTCGTTGTGCGCCCGGCTGGTTCGATAGAACGATCCGAACTTGGAGCCGACGAGGCTGCCGTACATGGGGTACGCGCCCGTCGTGACGGCGGACCCGGTGCTGGACTCGCCCGGATCACAGTGTCCTGCAGTGATGTTGACGGCACCACGCATCGGATCGACGGCATTGAAGCCCAACGAGCAACGCAGACCGGCCCCGGCCGGGGTGCCGGCGAGAAAGCTGTCGCCGCCGAGGTACGAACTGGCGCGAATGGGCCCTGCGGTGAGCGAGGGATCGAACGGCACCCGGTCGAGGAGCGGACCGAAGGCATCGAGGACGGGGGCCGGGAGGTCGAATGCAGCCGGGTCGATTACGAATCCGGCCGCCGCCGCCGCGTCGACCACATCCGCGTGGGACGGTCCGTCGGCGACCGCGACGACCGGCAGCCCGGCCGCGTCGAGATGGCCACGGACCGCCGGGCCGACGGCGGTTGTGAACTCGGCCAACCGGCGCGCTGCGTCGGCGCGGTCGAGAAACTGCTGAGGGCTGAGCCCGAGATCGCGTGCCACAGCGTCGGCCAGTGACGCCGGTTCGGGCGGTGCCGCAACGGCAGTGGGAGTGGATACCACCGTCATGAAGAGCAACGAGACAGCAGTGACCGATAGTGCACACGCACGGCGACGCATAACGACCTTCCCCCCGGGCATCGAACGATGTGATGCCGTTCACTTCGCACACGAACTATAGGGGGTCGGCGGCCTCGGGCGTACCGGTTTACCCGGTTCGGACAGTAGCTCCGGTCGCGCTCGTGACCTGATCGATGGGAATGCCCAGGCTGGCGGTGCCGCCGAACTGCGCCAGCGCGAGGTTCGCCTCGGTGCAATCGGGTGCTCCGCCGCTGTTGGATCCGCTGGTGATGCCGAGTGCCAGCGTGCCGGTGACGATGGCCCCGCCGCTGTCTCCGGCCAATGTGCATGCGGTGCTGGCGAAGCCGCGCACGGTGCGCGACGTGCCGTCCTCCATAAAGAGCTGCGTCTCGACGCGGTCGGCGGCCACCACTCCGCACGTGAACGACGACGACTGCCCGGATTTGCAGACGGGTGCGCCGATGACGGGGGATGCCGTTCCGGTGACGGTGACGGTGCTGCCGTTGGCCCCGCGAACGGTGGGACGGTCCAGCCCGGCCTTCTGTCCGGCGGCGTCGAGGCCGATGACCGACCAGTCGAGGCCGTCCGGTGCTCCCAGGCTCGAGCGATCGAACGAGCCGATCTGGGAGCTGCGCGCGATGTCGGCCGGATCGGGCAGGTACACCGGTGCTCCGCCGGACCCGGTGGCCTTGTTCGGATTACAGTGTCCCGCAGTCAGATTGACGGCACTACCGTCGGCGTCGACGGCATTGAAGCCGAACGAGCAGATGCTGATCTCGGTCGGCGGTGCGTCGGCGATCGGCCCGGCGGTGGTGACGTACGTGTCGCCGCCCATCGGTGCCGGGTCGGCCGGCTTGTTGCCACCGGGGGAGAGCATCACCTTGATGTTGGCCAGCAGGGTCGGCAGGTTCAGGGCCTTGCCGATCGGACTGTTCGCCACATTCAGCACGATCTGGTTGTCGATGAAGTCGATGGCTGTGCCGTTGATCTGCTCCGAGATCTCACGAGGGAGGCCGGCGATCCACGAGTTCAGATCTGCCAGCGACTTCTCCAGCCCGTCCGCGGACACCGGCGACTGCGCGGTGGCATAGCCGTCCTTGGCGACGGCCTGCGCGGCTGCGGGAGAGGTGACGGCGACGACGGCATTACCGTCGGGCCCGATCCAGGCACCGGCGAAATCGGCGGGTCGACTCGCCCGGAAGTCCGAGGCGTAGGCCGACAGCTCCTGCGCACGCGCCGCACGATCGAGGTATTCCTGCGGGGAGATCTTCAGATCTCGCTGCACGGCTTCGACGAGCTCTCGTGGAAGCTGATCGGCGGGCGACTGAACCACAGGTTCGGCTGCCGCTGTTCCGGAGAACGAAGCAAGAAGTACGAAAGCCGTCGAACACAGCACTGCAGTACGCAGAGCCCCGGTGTTACGCATGAAATCCCTTCATCGGGTGCTTGGCATCAGCGCCCCACCCTAGGCCATGCGCTACCGGACCAATGTTTCCCCTGCTCAGGGCTCCGGGTTCGTTGCTGAGGTGGTCGTCGTGGTCGTCGTAGTGACCGGAGTCGTCGTTTCCGCCGGCGTCGTGGTTTCCGGAGGGGTGGTCACCGCAACGGGCGGTGTCGTGACCACCGGAGCCGGAGCCGGAGCAGGGGCCGGTACCGGAGCGGGCGGCGGCGCAGGCAGGGGCGCGGGCTGAGGCGGGGTGTACTCCTCGGCCGTCGGCTCCTGCACCACCTCGGGAGCAGCCGCGGGCACCGTCGTCGTGGTCGGTGCGGTAGACGGCACCCGCGCGGAGGTGGTGACCGGTGATCCGGCGTCGGTGACGGTGGGCGGTGTCGTGGCGGGTCCGCTGCTGAACACCCCACTCAGGGCTGCGATGACGAGAACGATGACCACGCCCGCACCGGCACCGGCGATGATCGTGGTGACGGTGCGCGAGCGCTCGCTGCGTTCCTTCTTGTTCTCGGTCGCCGCACCGGCGAACGCGGTTGCGGCGTACTGCTGGGTCGCGGTGTCGGAACCGTCGGGATCTCCGGCCGGAACGATGGGCTCCGAGCGCAGCTGGGACGGGCCGAACACCGGTGCCACCGCCGGTATCGCCTCGGAGAACGCGAGGGGCGGCGGCGGAGCGACCACCGGGATCGCGTCGGTGTCGAGCGAGTCCGTGCCGTCGTTGCGAGTGACCACCGGCGCTGCGCCGGTCACCAACGAGTTGCCGTCGACGTCCTCGATCTCGGCGATGTTCAGTGCGCCGCGAGCCGCAGCGAGCGGCTCGACGAGCAGCGCGCCTGCGGTGCGCTCGCCGATGTCGGCGACCACCGAAGGTAGGGCAGCACTGCCGCCGGTGAGCACGACCGTGCCGGTCGACGGTACGTCGAGCAGGCCCAACGTCGGCGCGATCAGGTCTGCGAACTCGGCGCGGGTGACCGTCGTGGTATCCGAGACGCCGGGCAGCTCCACCGCGATCGTAGCCAGGTCCGCGGTGCTCAACGTGTGTTTCGCCTGCTCGCAGGACGCGACGACACCGGTGAGAGAAGCCAGAACTGCGGCGTCGGACAGGTCGAGGTGTTCGCGATCGGTCACCACGTGATCGAACAGGGCATCGGTGAACACGTCGCCGCCGACAGCGGTGGTGCGCTCGGTGCCGCCGCCCGGATACGTCGAGATGTCGGTGCCGGTGGCACCGATGTCGATCACCGTGACGGCTGCCCCCGGGCTCGGTTGCGCGAACGCGCTCGCAGCCTTGGCCTCGGGAACCAGCGCGACGTCGGTGAGACCGGTGTGGTCGAGGGCGTCGCGCAGTAGAGCGATGTTCTCGCGGGGCCATCGCGTCGGATACGTCATCGTCGTGACGGGCGTGGACGCCGATTCGGACGTCTCGGAGAACATGCTCACGAGGCAGTTCGCGGCGTTGGCCATCAGATCCTCGGCGCGATACGCGTCGGCATCGGGTTCGAGATCTTCTTGCTTGCCGACCAGATCGACGAAACGAGTGAACGGCGCGGTGTCGACGGACTCTCCGAGGTGAGCGCGGCCGTCGTCGTCGAACCTCAGTGTCGTCGGCAGTACGACGACGGTGGGTTCGAACGCGGTCGAGTCGCGATACACCGCAACGGACCTGGTGTTGCCGATTGTGATTCCGAGATGCCCGGCACCGCTCATGGAGTGCCGCCCGTCGTGGCTCCGGCCGGAGCTCGGTCCTGCGGAGCGAGACGTCCGGCCTGGGTGTTGTCATCGGCGTTCTCGTCGGGGCTGGGCTTCGGCGGGTCCTCGGCGGTGTCGTCTTCGGGCAGCTCGGGTCCGACCGGTTCGTCGTCGGTCGGCGGCGTCGTGGTGGGGTCCTCGGTCTCGGTGGCCTCCGGAAGGTCGACGGCGGGTCGCGTGTCGACCTCGGCCGCGTCGCGTTCGGAGCGTCGCTCTCGGGTCGGATCCGTAGCCGTGGTGGTGGTCTCCGGCGTGATGATCGGTGCAGGCGAGACGGCGGGCACGAGTTCGGCTGCCGGTTCGACGACGGCAGTGGGGAAGTCGATCGGCCCACCCGGCCGGATTCCCGACGTCGTCGTCGGGGGCGCGACCTGAGCGTTCTCGATGGTGGGCACCGGGGTGTCGGCGGATGTGCCGAGCTGCAATGCGATCACCCCGGCACCGACCGTCAGCGCCGCTGCGAACGCCGCGGCGAACAGTGGGGCGGTGAACAGGGGACGACGGTCGACGCGGGTCGGTGCGCCGACGACGGCGAGGCGTTCGGTGACGGCGTCGACCGGGTACCGGGCAGCCAGAAGCGCTGCACCACGAGCCGCGGCGACGGCAGTGTCCTTCTTCTCCATGGTTGCTCGCATCGACGAGTTCCAGGCGTCCAGCGCCTCCTCTTCCGATACGAGCGCAACGTGCGCCAACCCGTGCCCGTTCATGGCCGCACGCAGGGCGAACACCTGCTCGGCGGTCCAGCGGGCCGGGTAGGTGGCGGCCGCAGCGAGATCGCCGGGGCGCAGATCGATCGACGACGCCACCTCGGTGAGCAGGCACAGCAGCGCCATCGACGTCAGCTGTTCGGCGGGGAAGACGGTGCCCCGGCTCCCGGTGACGCCGTCGCCGAGCGCGTCGAGGAAGTGCGTGTACGCCTCGGAGTCGTTGTCGGTGGCGTCACCGAGTGAGACGGTGCCGTCGGGGTGAGTGTTGAGCACGGTCGAGTGCAGGGACGCCAGATGCAGGGAGGGGCCGGGCGCGATGGGGTGCGACACGGCCGCAACGGCCTGGTCGTCGTCCAGATAGAGGCCGACGTCCGGTGCGCCGATACTCGCCCCGCCGGGCTGCTCGGTCATGCGGGCTGCTCGGTCATGGGGATATCTACCTGTCCTGGGCTCGGAGTCGATGTTCGGTCGTTATGTCGCTTCGGATCCTCACACAGTTACACCCGCAGTAGGGGGCATCAGCGTGCCGAGGTCAGGTGGTCGATGTTCCGTAGCCCATCGCCCGCAGCATCGAGATCAGTTCCGAGCGCGACCCGGCTCCGAGCCTGCGGCGAATGCGAGCCACATGATGTTCGACGGTTTTCGGGGAGATGTAGAGCCGGCTGCCCACCTCGCGGTACGTGACGCCGAGAACCAGTAGTTCGGCCACCTCGGCCTCGCGTTCGCTCAGAGATCCCGACGGCTGCGGCGTCGTCCCGTCGGTCTCCCGTTGATGCGAGCTGGGCTGACGCAACGACCGGGCGATGTGCAGTAACGAGGTGGCCGTAGCGGTGTCGGCGACGGTCAGTGCGGCTTCGCTCGCCAATCGGGCACCGTCCCACGGCAAGCCGAACGCGGTGAGGGTGCGCGCCGAGAGTTCCACCTCGGCGGCGTCGGGCCTGCCCTGCAGAACGCCGAGCCACGCCCGCCCCGCCGCGGCGAGTGCGGAGCTGTACGGGTGCGTCGGAGCGGCGGACGCGAGGGCCTTCGCGTGCGGCACCAGGGCTTCGGGCGTTTGCGCCACGATGGCGGCCTGCACCTGATACCAATGCAGCGCCGATGCCCAGACCGGCGGATCGCCCAACGCGGCGAGCAGCGTCGTGGCCTGCGACACGAGGTGCTCGACGCGATCGAACTGGCCCACTCGTGTTGCGGCCAGCACCAATTCGCCGAGGGGCAAGAGAGAGAACAGATCGATCGAGTACGCGGCGACGACGTTCTGCGCCTGGGTCCACGCCGTGACGAGAGATCCGGCGTCCCCGGACCTGCGTGCCAACCCCACTCGAATGCCGTGCAGGAACAGGTGATTGCGCACGTGCGAGTCGGGGATCTCGAGCGGGTCGACCAGGTGGCAGGCCTGCGCGGCGTCTCCTCGCAGCATGGCCGCCCAGCCGCCGATGAGAACGAGCCGCGTGTGGGCCTCGGATCCCGGCCGCAGCTCGGGTAGGGCACGAGCGATGACGGAGTCGACGCGGGCGAGATCACCGCAGTGCACCGCATGCAGAGCGGCCACCGCGGCTGCCGAATCCGGAGCGCACCAACGATCGGACGGCGCGGCCGTCAACGTGACCGCGCGCATCAGCGCGTTCGTCGCCGCACTCGACGCCGCAGCGCTGCGTGAGTCGATCGAACCGAGGACCCCGTCGACGAGCAACGCGCCCGACGCCGTGCTCGACGTCGGTGCCAGCGATGCCACGACACTCAGTGCGCGGTCGGCAGCAGGGCGGTCGCCGGCTGCAGCGGCCGACAAGGCAGCCCACACCGCATCGGTTCCGAGTCGATCCGTCCCGAGCCAGGCGAACAATTGCGCACTGCGCGAGACCATTCCGCGCTGCGCGGCGATCGACGCCGAGACCCTGACCGCGGTGCGTAGATCGACCTGCGTGTGATCGGTGGCCGCATCGAGGATCTCGTCGGCGCGACGGCCTGCCTCGTCGAGGTGTCCGGTCGCGGCGGCCACCTCTGCCCGGCGGGCCGCGAGTGCCGACGGGTCGAATCCCGCCGCTGTTGCCGCGTCGTACAGCTGGCCAGCGGACTCTACGGAAGTCGAATCGCCTTGTCCAGCAAGGAAATCAGCAAGGTCGGCGCGTACGACCCCGTGCGTCGCCAACGCTCGCGCGGCCGAGGCGTCGAGCAGACCGGATTCCGCCGCAACCTCGGTGATGCGGTCGAGCAGTACCCGGCATCGACGCTCCCCGATCATCTCGGTCAGGGGGCCTTCGGCAGACGGAATCAACGCGCCCGTGGCGTCGAGAAGACCGGAGCTGCAGGCGATATCGACGACCGTCTCCGCGTCGGCCGGCCGCGTCACGAGCTGTGCCGCCATGACCGGGTCTGGGACGACGCCGAAGCGAGCCGCGAGCAGCACGGCGCGGGTGTCGTCGGTGGTGTCGACAAGTATCCGGCGATGCTGCTCGGCAACGGATTCGGTGACCGCACGTAGCGGAGTCGGGTCGGACCGTTCGCCCCCGAGCGCGGCCAGTGCCGCGTCGACGGCGACGAGCAGCCCTCCGGTGGACTTTGCGATCGCGCTCGCCAGCGAAGCCGAGATCGGCCGAGCGACGGCGGCTGCCCGCGTTGCGATCGACGTCTTGTCCAGCGGCACCAGCGTCAGGCGAGCGGCACCGGCGGACGCGACGAGCTTCTCGATCCGGGAATCGTATCGGCGCGGGGCCGTGGCGAGAACCAGCGTGATGTCCGAACGGGTTGCCGCAGCGGCGATCTCGTCCACGCGGTGATCCGGCAACAGATGGGCGTCGTCGACCAGAACCGTCGCACCCGACGGCGCGTCGGTGACACTGCCCGCATGCACCGTCGTCGCGGCGGCCGCGACCGCACCGAGCACCGCGGATCGACCGGAGCCGTTCACCCCGACGACAACGTGCACACCGGTACTCGACGACGCGTCACGAACGAATCGATCGGCGCGCTCGACGCCGACGAGAGCGGATGGGCTGTTGGCCACGGCGGCCTACTGACCCGTCAAGCCGCCGACGACCCCACCGAGTCCGTCACCCAAGCCCTGACCCACACCTCCGACGACACCGCCGAGGCCCTGCCCGACGCCCTGCCCGACGTCGCCGAGGGTCGGGCCCTGGTACGTCGGTAGCGGTTGTGGCGTGAACTGCGGTGCCTGCGGGACCTGCACGGCCGGAGGCTGGTAGTTGGGCACCGTCGGTGCGGCGATCGACGGGATGGTCGGCACGGTGGCGGCCCCGTTCTGGCCGGGGACCGCGGCCGACGCTCCGGCGACGGGTGCCCCGGCAACAGGAGCCCCGGTGGCCGGATCGATCTGGGTGACACTGCCGTCGGCGTTGACCACCGTGGTGGGTGCACCCGTGGAGCCGACTGCTGCAGAACCGGTCGGCCCGGTCGTGGACCCGACTTCTGCCACCGCGGCCGTGCTGCCGGGAGTCTCGGTGCTCGAGATCTCGGCGTTGGATTCGGCCGGAGTGGTGTTGTCCGAGGTGAGGGCCGTTCCGACCGACAGTCCGCCGCCCGCGAGAAGGGCAAGCACGACGACGGATCCGGCGACCAGGCCTGCCTTCTTCCGTCCGGACATTCCCGATTCCGACGCCACTGCAGTCGGGGTCGGGGCGGGACGCGGGGTAGGACGGGGCATCGGCGCGGCAACGGCGGTCGCGGCGGGAACCGCAGCCAATGCTGCTGCGTCGTCCGCGGCGGTGGCGTCGGCGATGTCGCTGCCGAGGATCGCGGCTCCGATGGCGACGGTCAGTTCGGGGCGCGGCCCGGCCACGACCGGTACTCGCAGTTCGCTCGAGACGAGCTCGGCGACGAGCGGGATGGCCGAGCTGCCGCCGGTCAGCACCACCTGATCGATGTCGGTGACCTCGAGGCCTGCGGCCGCGACTGCGTCACGCACGACTCCGATGGAGGCCAGCAGCGATGCGCGAACGAGGTCTTCGATCTCCGAGCGGACCAGTCGTACCTCGGTGTGCAGCCCCGGTAGGTCCACGGTGAGCGACGTGGAGGTGTCGTAGGACAGCTGTTCCTTGGCCTCGCCGCAGCGGGCGCGCAGTTCGACCAATGCACCGACGGTGTCGGGATCGAAGGGATCGAACTCGAACGACTGACTGCCCGAGACGGTGTCGAGTACGTACTGCATGATCTCGTGGTCGAACTGAGCGCCACCGAACTCCTGCGAATGAACGCCGGTTCCGACGACGCCTGCGTCGGACCCGGTCCGCATCAACGTGACGTCGAGAGCCGTCGCGCCGAGGTCGTAGACGACCGCGAGACCGTCGGACTGGGTTCCACGGGTGACTTCGAGCCAGCGCATCGTGGCGACCGACTCGGGAACGAGCGTGACGTCGGTCAGGCCTGCGCGATCGAGCGCGTCGCCGAGCACCTCGACGGTGTAGGCGGTCCAGCGTGTGGGGTGGGTGACCACCACGGAGGGGGAGGAGTCGACACCGGCGGAGACGTCGGCGACTAGGGCACGAGTGGCGGTGGCGTACAGGTCTTCGGCGCGGTGACTGCGGCCGTCGTCGTCGATCAGTTCGACGGGGTCACCGACGCGATCGGCGAATCCACTGATGAGATGGCGCGTCGAGCGGTCCCACAGGTCGGCGAGACTGGGGGCCGCACCGGGACGAAGATCGAGGGCCGAACGCTTGACCACCGAGGTCACCGGGTCGGTATCCAGGGCGGCAACAGCCGTCACAGTTCCGATCCGTATGCCGAGCCCTGCGTTCATCTGCCGCCACCTTCTTGTCGCACTGCCCTGGTTCCCACCGCCGTTACCCGCACTGTCGGCTCGGTGCCCCGATTCGTTACGTCTCACAGCAGGTTAGAGCGTGCAACGAGGTAAATCCCCTAAAGCGCTCAGATCCCCTAATGCAAGTCCCCTGGCGACCCCCGGGGGAGTAGGGGGATCGTCCCCGTTGGGCGGGGGCTCTGCGGACCATAGCTTTGTGATCAACCACGAAGCATCACTCGTCAAGGAGACTCACATGGCTACCAACGCCGTACTCGATTTCATTCTCGGCCTGCTGCGCGACGACAACGCCGCTGCTGCCTACTGCGCCAACCCCGAGACGACGTTGGCCGCTGCCGGCCTCGGCGGCGTCACCCACGCGGACATCGTCGCGGTGGCCCCGTTGGTCGCCGAGTCGGGACTGTTCGCCGGTGCGGGCAGCCAGCTCTCCGCCATCCTGGGTGCAGGCGGATCTGCAGGCCTCGACGGCGCACTCGCCGGAGGCGCGAGCCTCGGCGGCGGATTGTCGGCCGGACTCGGCATTGCCGCAGGAGCGGTAGCCGGCGGCGGGCTCGCCGCAGGTGGCGCGCTGACCGGTGGAATCGACGTGGCGGGCGAGATCGAAGCGTCGCTCCAGGCAGCTCTCGCTGCAGCTCTGGCCGTCGGTGGCCAGATCGGCCTCGAACTCGGCACCGCATTCGGTGGTGCTCTCGACGCACTCATCGGTGCCGGTGCGGGCATCGGCGGCGGACTCGGTGGCGGAATCGATCTGGACCTCGACGGCCTTCTCGGCGGCACGGTCGGACTCGGCGCTGCGCTCACCGGACTCATCGGAGCAGGCGCAGGCATCGGCGGCGAGATCAGCGCCGACCTGGCAGCGCAGCTGCAGGCAGCCCTCGACGCCGCGATCGGCGCCACCGGCGCAGTCGACCTCGCCGCGCTGGCCGACATCCAGGGCGGACTGTCCGGCGCACTCGGTGCCCTCTTCGCAGTCGGCGGAACCGTCGGAGCCGAACTGGGCGCTGCCGTCGGTGGCGTCTTCGAATCCGTGCTCGACGCCGGAGCCGGCCTGGACATCGTCGGCGGCCTCGGGACTGCGCTGACCGCAGGCATCGGCGGCGCTCTCGCCGGGCTCGGAACGGTCGGCGCGGACCTCACCGCAGACATCGCAGCAGCCCTCAGCGGATCCGCCGAAGCCGGAGCCGCGCTCGTCGGCGACATCGCCGGTGGCATCGGTGGCAGCCTCGGCGGACTCTTCGCCGTCGACGGCGCCATCGCAGGATCCATCGGAACCGCACTCGGTGCAGTACTCGACGCGGGTGCCCTCGCTGACATCGACGTCGACGCACTCCTCGCAGCCGGAGGCAACATCGGCACGGTCGTCAGCGGCGCCCTGGGCGGCGTCCTCGATCTCGACGCCGGAGTCGTCGGAAACCTGGCCACGGCCATCGACACCGCGATCGAGGGAACCCTCGGTGCCGGGCTGGGCATCGGTGGCAGCATCACCGGCGAACTGGCGGGTGAGCTGACGGGTGAGCTGACCGGCGGAATCACCGGCGCGCTGACCGGCGGAGTCACGGGCAGCCTCGAAGGAATTCTCGGAACCGCGTTCGGTGTGGGCGGCGCTGCAGGCGCACAGCTCGGCACGGCCGTCGAAGCAATCGTCGACGCCGGAGCCACACTCGACCTCGGAGCAGCACTCGGCGCGAGTGCAGATCTCAGTGCTCAGCTGGCCGGTGCGGTCGACACGGCCGTGTCCGCAGGTGCCGATCTCACCGGCACCGTGGAAGGCACCCTCTCCGGACTCGGTGGCCTCGGCGGCGGCTTGACCGGCGGCCTCGCCGGACTCGGCAACGTCGGCGGAGACCTCACCGGCGGCCTGGCCGGACTCGGTGGCCTCGGCGGCGGCCTGACGGGTGGCCTCGCCGGAGTCGGCAGCGTCGGCGCAGGCATCACCGGTGGCCTCGCGGCCGTCGGCAGCGCAGGAGCAGATGTGACCGGCGGCCTCGCGGCGGTCGGCAACGTCGGCGGCGACGTGGCCGGTGGACTGAACGGGCTCGTCGACGCGGGCACCAGCCTGACCGGCGGACTGGCCGGGCTCGGCAGCCTCGGCGGCGGAATCGCAGGCGGTGTTGCAGGTGGAGTCGAAGGCGGTGTCTCGACCGGTATCGACGCGGCAGCGCAGGCCGGCGCAGGACTGGAAGGCACCCTCACCGGCGCTGTGAACGGCGGAATCGACGCCGGTACGCAGGTCGGTGCGGGTCTGGAAGGCACTCTGACCGGCGCTGTGAACGGCGGAATCGACGCCGGTACGCAGGTCGGTGCAGGACTCGAATCGGCAGGTGACCTCGCCGGTTCCGCCGCGGGTGACCTGGCCGGAAACGTCACCGGAGGACTCGAGGGCACCGTGGGCGGCGTCGTCGACGCGGGAACCTCGGTGGGCGGCGAGATCGCGTCGAACATCGGCGGCGGACTGGATGCCGGCGGCTCGATCGGCGGCGGACTGGCCTCCACGGTGAGCGGGGGTTTGGATGCTGGTGCGGACGCTGCGGGTTCCGTGGCCGGCGGGTTTGACTCCGCCGCGCAGCTCGGTGGCCAGGTCACCGGTGCAGTGCAGTCCGGAGCCGAGGGATCTTTCGAGTCCGCGAGCTCCTTCGATTCCAGCGCGAACGCATCGGGCACGGGCTGGTCGAGCGTCGACTCCGACGTCTTCGGACAGAGCGAGAGCAGCACGGACCTGTTCGGCGAGACCGGCAGCAACCTGCACGGATCGGTCGATTCGGCAGCAGATTCGCTGGGCCACTCGCTGACCGTCGACCACGACATCGACCCGCTGAACCCCTGATCGCGTTGCCTGTGATCAGGTGACGAAGTGACGAGTCGGCCCCGAGTGTTCAACGACACTCGGGGCCGAGTCGTCGCTAGAGTTGCTGGAGTGGAGCCTGCGGAATGACCATTCGTGCGGGTGGAGCCTGCGGAATGACCATTCGTGCGGGTGCGGCCTGCGGGACGAGTTGGGTTCGCGGGAGTCGACGAGATGGGTTGTGGAGACACAGGTATGGACGGGCAATCTACGGAACTGGCCGAGCTGCTCGATCGCACCGCGGAGGTAGCGACATCGGCGGGACGATCCGATCTGGTCGATCGAGTCGAGGCAGCGAAGTCGCGTGTGCTCGACCCTCGTCGTCGCATCATCGTGGTCGGACCCCTCAAACAGGGCAAGAGCCAGTTCGTGAATTCGCTGCTGAATTTGACGGTGTGCTCGGTGGGCGACGACGAGACAACCGCGATTCCGACGGTGGTGTCCAACGCGGACAGCTTCTCCGCGCAGCTCGTGCTCGCGAATCCCGGTGACGAACCGATTCGCGTGGACGTACCGCTCGAAGAGATCACCACGGTGACTCCGGCGAGTCCCCGGGCTCAGGGCCGGGAGGTGCTGCGGCTGGACATTGCGGTACCGAGCCCACTGCTCGCCGACGGCCTGGTGCTGGTCGACACGCCGGGAGTCGGTGGCCACGGAAACCCGCATGCGGCAGGGACATTGGGTCTGATTCCGTCGGCCGATGCCGTGCTCGTCGTGTCCGATGCCTCCCGTGAATTCACCGAGCCGGAATTGGCGTTCCTGCGGCAGGTGCAGGGTCTGTGCCCGGCTGTGGCGGTGCTGATCACCAAGATCGATCTGTATCCCCATTGGCGGCAGATCGTCGAGGCCAACCGTGGACATCTGGACCGTGCAGGCATCACCGTGCAGATGCTGCCGGTGTCGTCGTTGTTGCGATCGCACGCAGTGCGTTTGAACGACGAGGAACTCAATGCCGAATCCGGCTTCCAGCAGCTGTACGCATTTCTGCGCGACGACGTGGTGGCACGAGCCGACGTGCTGGCTCGCGCATCGGTATCCCTCGATGTCCGCTCGGTGACCGAGCACCTGACACTGTCGTTCGGCAGTGAGCTTGCGGCGCTGAAGGATCCGGAGCGCGCGGCCGCCGCAGTCGCCGGACTCCAGCGGGCCAAGTCCGCCGCCGAGGAACTGCACAAGAGGTCCTCGCAGTGGCAACAGACGCTCGGTGACGGAATCGCCGATCTCGCGTCGGACATCGATCACGACCTGCGCGACCGACTGCGACGCGTCACCCGGGAGGCCGAGGAAACCGTCGACGAGGGGGATCCGGGGAAGGACTGGCCGCAACTGGGCGAATGGCTCGAAGAGCAGATCGCTGCGTCGGTGGGCGACAATTTCGTGTGGGCGCACGAGCGGGCTCTGTGGTTGTCGGAGTTGGTGGCCGAGCACTTCGCGTCGTCCGGCGCGGCGGCCCTGCCCGATCTCGATCTCGGCGATCTCGACAATGTGCTCGAGCCCGTGACGTCACTGGCCGATCTGGAGTCGGGTCGGGTGGGTATCACGCAGAAAGTGCTCGTCGGAATGCGTGGATCCTACGGCGGCGTACTGATGTTCGGTCTGATCACCACGTTCGTCGGGCTGAGTCTGCTCAATCCGATCTCGATCGGAGCAGGCGTACTGCTCGGCACCAAGGCGTACAAGGAAGACAAGGAGAATCGCGTCAAGGCGCGTCGTTCCGAGGCCAAGATGGCGATTCGCCGCTTCACCGACGACGTCAGCTTCCAGGTGGGCAAGGAGTCGAAGGATCGGCTGCGTCAGATTCAGCGGGTGCTGCGAGATCACTTCACCTCGATCGCCGAGCAGACATTGCGTTCGCTCAACGAGTCGTTGCGCTCGGCGCAAGAAGCCGCTGCCGCCGACAACACCGATCGCACCGCCCGGATCGCGAAGCTGGAGAACGACATGCGACTTGTCTCGGAATTGAATGCTCGCGCAACGCGTCTGGTGAAGGACGTCGCAGTATGAGCGTGACGGCACTGGCCCGAGCGCGCGATCTGATCTCGGCAGCGCGGTCGACGTACGCCGGCGACGCCGAGGCGTCCTGGATGCTCGACGAATGCCTGTATCGCCTGGACGAGCCGCTGCGGGTGGCTCTCGCGGGATCACTGAAGGCCGGCAAGTCCACGCTGCTCAATTCTCTTGTGGGGCAGGACATTGCCCCTACCGACGCGACCGAGTGCACCAAGGTCGTCACGTGGTACCGCAACGGCGTCACTCCTGCCGTCACGGCCTGGTACGACGGCGATCGAGCCGCGAACGTCCCGGTCCAGCGACGGGAAGGCCGATTGACGTTCGACCTCGGGTCCCTGACGGCCGCGCAGGTCGACCGACTCGATGTCGAATGGCCGGCGAGCGCGTTGGCGCAGACGACGATCATCGACACCCCCGGTACCTCCTCACTGTCGCGAGACGTCTCGGCGCGCACGTTGGCGATGCTCACTCCCGAGAACTCGTCCTCGGGTGCCGACGCCGTCGTCTATCTGCTGCGCACCCTCAATGCGACGGACGTGTCGTTTCTCGGGCAGATCGGCGCGCATGTGGGCGGTGACTCGGGCCCACTCGGGGTGATCGGCGTCGTCTCGCGGGCCGACGAGGTGGGCTCGGGCCGGATGGACGCGATGATGTCGGCCAAAGAGGTCGCCGCGCGTTTCGCCTCCGAACTCGAGGCCACCGGCCTGTGTCAGGCGGTGGTTCCGGTCGCAGGGCTGCTGGCACTCGGTGCGGAAACGTTGCGGCAGAACGAGTTCGCGGCGTTCGAGACGCTGGCTACCGTGCCGACCGAGGACCTGCAGTTGGCGATGCTCTCGGCCGACCGCTTCGTGCGACCGGAGAGCTCGCTGCCGGTCGATGCATCGCTGCGGGCAAGCATCGTCGACCGTTTCGGGTTGTTCGGTATTCGGATGGCAGTGACGTTGATTCGGCTGGGTGTACGCGATTCGCCCACGCTGGCTGCCGATCTGGTCGAGCGCAGTGGCTTGAGCGAACTTCGCTCGGTGATCGACGTGCAGTTCGGTCAACGTGCCGATCAGTTGAAGTTGCACTCGGCACTGGTTGCGCTGCAACGAATCCTGGAGTTCAGACCGGAATCGCACGCCCTGCGCACCGAGGCCGGGCGGATGCTGGCCGACGTGCACGGATTCGCCGAACTACGTTTGTTGGGCCGATTGCGTTCCACCATACCGAAACTCCCCGACGGCGGACTGCTCGAGCTGCAGCGCATCATCGGCGGTTTCGGCATCGCCGCCACCGAGCGCCTCGATCTGCCGCCCGACGCCGGGCGCGCGCAGCAGCGCGATACCGCCCTGGCAGCCGTGCACAAGTGGCGAGCACTGTCCGAGCATCCACTGCTGGATCGGTTCACCTCGACCTCGTGCGCCCTGGCTGCCCGCAGCGCCGAAGGGATACTCGCCTCACTGGCCTGAGGATGCCCGGGGCAGGAGAGCGACGATCGTCGCGGCGGCCGCGGTGCCCGCCACGACGAAGGGTCCCCACTGAAGGACGCCGCCGAGCAGTGCGGAGGCGTCGGACACGAAGGTCGAGAACGTCACTGCCGCTCCGATGGTGAGGATTCCGACCGCGCCCATCAGAACCTTCGACGACATCGCTGCATTGCGCAACAGATTCAGTGCGACGAAGCCGAGCAACACGAGGACCGCCGCTGCGGCCCCGCTGGACAGTAACGTGGCCGACGCGGTGTTGCGGACATCGGCGGCACTGGCCGTCGAATCCTGCTGTGACACTGCGGTTTCGACACCGGAAAGCACGGACTCCCAATTCAGTGCGACGATGCCGGCCAATGCGAGCACCAACACCGCCGTCAGAACCCACAGAGCGCTCGCGACCTTCGGCCGGACCGAGCGGGTTGGCTCCTGACGTGGCCGAAGAGGCTCGACGGAAACATCCGGCCGCGGGGGTTGCGGACGCGGCGGGACGGGCCTCCGCGGTGTCGGGTCGTTCTGTTCTTCGGCCACGATGCAGGAGTCTATCGGGCGGTGATGGTCGACTGCGGTGTCAGCGCAGCACCACCGCCACACCCTCGTACGGCTGCAGGGTCATCGGGAAGCTGTTCAGTTCGTCCACGGTGGCGATCTCGTTGTCGTCGAACACGTCGATGGCGCACGTGCCGGGCACCAGGTGCTTGGACTGAATGGTCGCGCTGATCTCCTCGGACGAGAAGTTCAGCACCGTCGCCTGAATGGTTCCCTGGCTGAGTTCGTGCACCATCACCAACAGTCCCTTGTGCGAGACCGTCGGAATGTCGATCTGCTGTGCGGTGGCGATGCCGAACTTGTTGCGCAGCTCGATGATTCGCGCCAACTGTCGAGCGAACGACTGGGGATCCGCCAGTTGCTCGGGGAGTGAGCCGTAGAGGCTGCGCCCGCGGGGGATGCCGGACTCCGAGCGGACGGCCTCGGGGAAGTACCCCATCAGATCGTGTGCGCCGCGGTTGAGCCACCGAGTGTCACCTTCGCGGATGAGATCCTCGACCTCGTCGGCGTCGATGGGCAGGATGCCCAGCAGATCCCAGCCGGACAGCGCGAACACGCCGGGCTGCAACGCGTTGTACATCGCGAGCAGCAAGTGGGCTCGCTTGACCGTCTCGATGTCGCGGTCGTCCATTCGATCGAGATCGCGAATACCGAGGGATGCAGTGATGACACTTGCTGTGGTGCAGGCGATTCCGTTGGTCGTGAAGGTTCGGTTGTACGGTGCCCAGCGCCCGGTGAGGCGATCGGTCAGTTCGCCGCGGATGCGGTCGCCCAGGTCGCAGCCCTTGACGGCCTCGCCGCCGTAGGTGAACTCGTCCTCGGCGTGCAGGGTGGCGAAGTGGATGAGCTCGAACGTCATCTCGTCGTGATTCTGCAGTGCGTGCACCAGAGACGCCGTGTCGACGCCGTGATCGCGCGCCAGAGTCATGGTGAGCCTGAGGAACTCGGTGTTGCCCATGACGAGCGCATGCTGATAGGCCGGACGGTTGATGAAGTCGTACGAGAGGTCGGCACCGTTTTCGCCCATGGCCTTGATGTCGTCGATCGTCAGGTTCAATTCCTGGAAGGTGAACCCACCCATCTTTCGTACCACGCTGGCGATCAGGTGGTTCGCGGCCTCGGACAAGGGGTGGCCCTCGGACCAGCCCGGTCCCTCGGCTCGACGTTCGACGCCGAGAAATCCGTTGGCGTCCAATCGCAGAGCGCCTGCACCCAGATCGGCGATGGAGTGGCACGCGTCGCCGATCACCAAACGCATGCCGGCGAAAGAGGGATCGAGCCAGTTGATCGACGGCTGACCGGCCTTGAAGTAGTGCAGGTACACCCAGCGACGTTCGACGCCGTCGATGCCGACGACGGGAGGTGTTGCGCTCCAGTTGGTTTCCTTCACGCCGAGCTCGTAGAAGATCACTCGTTGCAACTGGCCGATGATGTAGCCGGCGCGGGCGAGATTGGCCTCGGCCTCGGCGTCGATGTTCTGCGAATCGGCACCGGCGCGCACACGTGGCAGCAGATGCCAGTCCTGCGGTTCGATCTCGACCATGTGATAGATGCCGGGATAGTCGGCCACGGCCATCTCGGCGAGGCGGAAGTCTGCACCCTTGCCGGTGTGGCCGGGCACGATGTCGTCGATGACGATCCCGTCGTACGCCGACGCCACCACGCAGAGGCGTCGGAACTCCTCTTCGGATCCGAACGCGGGGTCGATCTGCATGCCGATGCGGTCGAAGTGCCCGTCGACCGAGGGGGTCGGTCGCCAGCCGTGGATGCCGCCTGCGACCTTCACCGGGCCGGTATGCACTGCGGTGACACCGATTTCGGAGAATGCCTGCCACAGTTTCTCGTCGCCCAAAGTGCTCAGGAAGCTCGTCTGTGGGGCGTTGATCACCGAGATGGGGTACGCGGTGAACCACACCGGAGCTCGCTCCACGGCGGCGCGAGGGTCGGGGTCCGCGTACGGGTTCTGCCACATGCTGCCCTTGCCCGAGAGTTGCTCGGCAATGAGCTTGGCGTCCCGCAGCATCGACTGTTCGGTGAGCCAATCCACGTAGTCGGGATTGGAGGCAACCGGCTCGCTGTCGGGCGTGGGGCTGTTGCTGCGGTTGGCGCGACGCACCGAAGGTCGAAGTGGTTTCGGCCGAGCCGGGTAGAACTTCTCGTCGTAGGTGATCTCGCTCGGTTCGTGCTGCACTTCGGGATCCATGTGCCTCCGTAGCCTCGCTTTTTCTCAACCCTACGTAGGGCGCGGCCGATCCGCAGGGTTGTGGTTCCCCTGATCGTCGAGCGGTGAAACCTCACTCGCCGACCGGTGAAACCTACGCCGAACTACACGGATGTGATTCGCCGGCGCCGTTTTCCTTCGATATGCGAACGTCATCGAATCGAGACCGCCTGGTGTGGAATGTCTGATTCGGATAGACCATAGTGAGTCAGGTACCAACTGCCCCTTCAGTCACATCAGACTCATGGGTCACATCCCCCTCAGCTACAGGAGTTGTTCATGCGACGTCTTGCCCGCACATCGATCCTGGCCTCGACGGCCGCTCTGGCCGCCGCCATCGGTGCGGTTGCCATCGCACCCATCGCTTCCGCCGAGCCCGAGGCCGAGCCCGCGATGCCACTCGGCTCCGCGGTCCTCGAAAGCCCCGACCTGGTGGTCACCATGTCCACCGTCTGCGACACCGATGTCGAGGACGCGCCCGAGGGCGGCGTCGTGGCACTGCAGGTCAAGGTCGACAACATCGGCGCGGACGACGCGTCGAACGTCAACGTCAACTACGGCGCGCTGCCGGGCGTCCAGGGTCAGAACACCGAGACGACCATCAAGGCAGGCGAGGCAGCGACGTACACCGTGCCCTCCGTCGACCGTGAATGGGTCGCTCGGCCGGCTGGTGCCGCAGCCTTCGCCAGCGCACTCGACGCCGATTTCATGAACAACATCACCGCCGGCCTGCTCAGCTACAGCTGCATCCCGGCACCCGTCGAGGAGCCTGCCGAGTAGTTCCTCTCTCCACGCTTTCTCCCCGCTGCGCCGCGACGATCCCTGCTGATCGTCGCGGCGTACTGCTGTGGAGGGGCTTCGCCCCATGTGAGTAGAAGTTCGTAGCAGACACCGAATTTCCATGCACGTGCGGCGCAGCCGCTCCCTCGGGAACAAATTCGCCACACCCTCCGTTGTGCAGGTCAGCAGCCTTGAGTGGATGAGGCTCAAGTTGGAAGTTGACGCAACAAGACGCGTTGTGCAAACTTGAGCGGAGTTCGCTCACCCAGGGACTGAACCCCAGCAATAACAGGAGGAAACATTATGGCTCGTGCGGTCGGTATCGACCTCGGGACCACCAACTCGGTCGTGTCCGTCCTCGAGGGCGGCGAACCGGTTGTCGTCGCCAACTCCGAGGGATCACGCACCACCCCGTCGATCGTCGCTTTCGCCAAGAACGGTGAAGTGCTGGTCGGCCAGCCCGCGAAGAACCAGGCGGTCACCAACGTCGATCGCACGATTCGTTCCGTGAAGCGCCACGTCGGCACGGACTGGACCGTGGAGATCGACGACAAGAAGTACACCCCACAGGAGATCTCCGCGCGCACGCTGCAGAAGCTCAAGCGCGACGCCGAGGCCTACCTGGGTGAGGAAATCACCGACGCGGTCATCACCGTTCCCGCCTACTTCGAGGACGCACAGCGTCAGGCCACGAAGGAAGCCGGCCAGATCGCCGGCCTCAACGTCCTGCGCATCGTCAACGAGCCCACCGCGGCAGCTCTCGCATACGGCCTGGACAAGGGCGACAGCGAGCAGACCATTCTCGTGTTCGACCTCGGTGGCGGCACGTTCGACGTCTCGCTGCTGGAAATCGGCGACGGCGTCGTCGAGGTCCGTGCGACGTCCGGCGACAACCACCTCGGTGGCGACGACTGGGACGAGCGCATCGTGACCTGGCTCGTCGACAAGTTCAAGGCTCAGAACGGCATCGATCTGACCAAGGACAAGATGGCGCTGCAGCGTCTGCGTGAGGCCGCCGAGAAGGCGAAGATCGAACTGTCCTCCGGGCAGAGCACGTCGATCAACCTCCCGTACATCACGGTCGACGGCGACAAGAACCCGCTGTTCCTCGACGAGCAGCTCAGCCGCTCCGAGTTCCAGAAGATCACCTCCGACCTGCTCGACCGCACCCGTGCGCCGTTCCAGGCAGTGGTCAAGGACTCCGGCATCGCCGTCAAGGACATCGACCACGTCGTGCTCGTCGGTGGTTCGACGCGTATGCCCGCAGTGTCCGAGCTGGTCAAGGAACTCTCCGGTGGACGCGAGCCCAACAAGGGCGTCAACCCGGACGAGGTCGTGGCCGTCGGCGCTGCACTCCAGGCCGGTGTGCTCAAGGGTGAGGTCAAGGACGTTCTGCTCCTCGACGTCACGCCGCTGTCCCTCGGCATCGAGACCAAGGGTGGCGTGATGACCAAGCTCATCGAGCGCAACACCACCATCCCGACGAAGCGTTCCGAGACCTTCACCACCGCTGACGACAATCAGCCGTCGGTGCAGATCCAGGTCTTCCAGGGTGAGCGCGAGATCGCCTCGCACAACAAGCTCCTCGGCTCCTTCGAGCTGACCGAGCTGCCCCCGGCTCCTCGCGGCGTCCCGCAGATCGAGGTCACCTTCGACATCGACGCCAACGGCATCGTGCACGTCACGGCCAAGGACAAGGGCACCGGCAAGGAGAACACGATCAAGATCCAGGACGGCTCCGGCTTGTCCAAGGAAGAGATCGACCGCATGGTCGCCGACGCGGAAGCTCACGCAGACGAGGACAAGGCTCGTCGCGAAGAGGCCGAGGTCCGCAACCAGGCAGAGTCGTTGGTCCACCAGACGGAGAAGTTCGTGAAGGACAACGAGGACAAGGTCGACGCCGAGCTCAAGGGACGCGTCGAAACCGCTATCGCCGACGCCAAGACGGCTCTCGCGGGCAGCGACATCTCGGCAGTCAAGGCCGCCGTGGAGAAGCTCTCGACGGAGTCGCAGGCTCTCGGCACCGCCATCTACGAGGCTCAGGCCAAGGAGCAGGGCGGCGCAGAGGGTGGCGCGCAGGCCGCTGACGACGGTGTCGTCGACGCAGAGGTTGTCGACGAGCCCGCCGACGACACGGACAAGAAGTGACGTCGGACAACACCGAGCAGGAACCGGTCACTTTCGTGGACAAGCGGAAGATCGATCCCGAGACCGGTGAAGTACGGGAAGGTGACGCAGTTCCGGAGCCCCTCGCGGGCACCGGTACTGCGCCCCAGCCCGGCTCGGTGGACGAAGGGACAGGCGAGATCGTGGTCGAGGCGGAGGACACAGAAGATCCGCGCGACACTCAGGTCGCCGAACTCACTGCCGATCTGCAGCGCGTGTCGGCCGAGTACGCCAACTACCGTCGCCGCACGGATCGGGAGAAGCAGACGGGAGCGGAGAACGCGAAGGCGTCCGTCGTGTCCCAGCTGCTCCCCGTCCTCGACGATCTGGAGCGAGCTCGCCAGCACGGCGATCTCGAAACCGGACCGCTCAAGTCCGTGGCGGACAAGTTGGCGGGGGTGTTCTCGAACATCGGTTTGAGCACCTTCGGGGCCGAGGGCGACGCCTTCGACCCGGCCATCCACGAGGCCGTCTCCCATGAGGGCGACGGCAGCAATCCGGTCGTCGGCACGCTGATGCGTCCGGGCTACAAGCTCGGCGAGCGCGTGCTGCGTACCGCGATGGTCGGTGTGGTCGACAGTGCTTCCGAGGGCACGGCAACAGAAGAATCGGACGCACCCGCGTCCGACGAGCAGTAAAAAGAAATAGCGCGAGAGGAGGAAACGCCCGGTGAGCCAGCGGGAGTGGATCGAGAAGGACTTCTACAAGGAGCTGGGCGTTTCCTCCAGCGCTACTGCAGAAGAGATCAAGAAGGCGTACCGAAAGTTGGCGCGGGACAACCATCCCGACGCCAATCCAGGTAACGCCGCGGCCGAGAACAAGTTCAAGGCGGTCAGCGAGGCGCATGCTGTTCTCGCCGACCCGGCCAAACGCAAGGAATATGACGAGGCCAGGCGGCTGTTCGCGTCCGGTGGCTTCGGTAGCCGCGGCGGAGGCGGATTCTCGCCCGGCGCAGGCGGATTCGGCGGCGGCGGCCAGACCTTCGACGTGGGCGACATCTTCGGTCAAGGCGGTGGCGGCGACGGCGGCATCGGCGATCTGTTCGGTGGCCTGTTCAATCGCGGCGCAGCCCAGCGCCCGCAGAGCAACCGTCCCCGACGCGGCAGCGATGTCGAGACCGAGACGTCGCTGCAATTCCGTGAAGCAGCGCAGGGTGTGACGGTCCCGTTGCGGTTGACCAGTCCGTCCTCGTGCACCACGTGTCACGGCAGCGGTGCGAAGCCCGGAACGAGCCCGCGGGTCTGCCCCAAATGCAACGGCCAAGGTGTCGTCAACCGAAACCAAGGCGCGTTCGGCTTCAGCGAGCCCTGCGACGACTGCCGCGGAACCGGATCCATCATCGACGACCCGTGCGTCGACTGCCGCGGCACCGGAGTGCAGAACCGCACCCGCACCATCACCGTGCGAGTACCCGCAGGCATCAGCGACGGCCAGAAAGTACGACTCGCAGGCCAAGGCGAGGCCGGGCTTCGTGGAGCACCGTCCGGCGACCTGTTCGTCACCGTTCGAGTCAAGCCCGACAAGGTTTTCGGCCGCACCGGCGACGACCTCACGGTGACCGTGCCGGTCAGCTACGGCGAATTGGTCCTCGGCACCACACTGTCGGTGCCCACCCTCGAAGGACGCGTGGGCGTTAAGGTGCCACCGGGCACCGTCGACGGCCGAGTGTTGCGGGTGCGTGGACGCGGCATCCCGAAGAAGTCCGGCGCAGGCGACCTGATGGTGACCGTCAAAGTTGCCGTCCCGCAGAAACTCGACGATGCTGCTACCGACGCTCTGAAGACCTATCTGGAAGCCGAGAAGGCCAGCGGATTCGACCCGCGGGCCGGGTGGGCAGGTGTGTGATGTCGGTCCCTCCCGAGGGCGGTTCCGCGAAAGCCGGTGGGACACAAGGTGATCCCGACGCGCAAATCTTCGTGATCTCCGTCGCGGCTCAGCTGGCCGGTATGCATGCGCAGACGCTGCGCACCTACGACCGACTGGGCCTGGTCATCCCGCACCGCACCACCGGCGGGGGTCGACGCTACACACCGCGCGACGTTGCGCTGCTCCGTGAGGTGCAGCGACTCTCGCAGGACGAGGGCGTCAACCTCGCCGGTATCAAGCGCATCATCGAGCTCACCAACCAGGTCGAGGCCCTGCAGGCCCGGGTCTCGGAACTGGCGCAGGAGGTAGCGAACGTGCACGCGAGCTATCGCCGCGACCTGGTGCCGATCCAACGCAACGCCCTGGTGGTCTGGAAGCCGAAACACCAGCGCTGAATTCGCCGCCTTCCCCGCAAACGCGCGCGCATTTGTCAGGTGCGCGCAGATTTGCCAGTGATTCGGTCACTTTTCCGCGCGCCTTCCCCGCAAACGCGCGCGCATTTGTCAGGTGGGCGCAGATTTGCCAGTGATTCGGTCACCATTCCGCGCGCGTTCAGCAAACGCGCGCGCATTTGCGGCATAGGCAGCGGCGAACCCCGCGCGCGTTTGCGAGACACCCGGCATCGACCCCTATCCTGGTCCGCATGCAGGCGTGGAATTCGACAGTCGTTCAGTACCATCGCCTTCGGAACGACCTCGCGGTGATCAGGCTCGAGGGCGACGCGATCCCGTTCAGGGCCGGGCAGTCGGTGTCCGTGACAGTTCCTCAGAACACTGCTCTGACGCGGCGATATTCGCCCGCCCTGCCGCCGTCGCTGGACGGCAAGCTCGAATTCCATGTGCGCGCGGTACCCGCGGGGTGGGTGAGCGGGTCGATCGTCAACGAGACCCGGCCCGGTCATGTCTGGCAGATCAGTGATCCGCAGGGCGGTCTGCACGTCGACGATTCCGGGCGTGACGTCGTCATGATCGCGGGCGGTACCGGTCTCGCTCCGTTGCGCGCGATTCTGCTCGATCTCACGCGCTGGGAGCGGCCGCCGAATGTGACGCTGTTCTTCGGCGGCAAGTCGCCGCGCGATCTCTATGCAAGCGACATGCTGTGGTTGATGGCGGCCGAGTTGCCGTGGCTGACCGTCGTTCCCGTCGTCGATCAGCTGCACGAGCCGTGGGCCTCGGACCGCTGGAACGATCGTATTCACGAGGAAATTGGTTCCAGCACATCATTTTTCGAGCCGGAGCACTGCTGGGAGGGTGCTATCGCCGACGTCGTCGCCGTGCAGGGGCCGTTCCCCGACAGTCAGATCCTGGTGTGTGGTTCACCCGGCATGGAGGCCGCCACCGTGCGCGCCCTCGTCGAGATCGGAACCCCGCTCGCAGACATTCGCCGCTGAAGCCGAAGCCGAAGCAGAAGCCGAACCGCCGCCCCACCACATCAGGGCAGTCGCAGTATTCGACGCAGATGCGCCAGGTCCTCCGGCGGTAGTGCCGTGAATTCCGGCGGCGGGGCGTCGGCGATCGCGCGGGCTTTCTCGGCGAGGCGGCGTCCGGTGTCGGTGAGTCCGATGATGCGTCGTCGACGATCGTGGGGGTCTTCGGTACGCACCACCAGGTCTCGCTGTTCGAGTTCGCGCACGTTCAGAGATACGTAGGGCACGTCGGAGGCGAGCAGATCGGCGAGTTCGGTGACCGTCCGATCGCCGCTCAACAGCTTGATCAGCAGTTTCGCCCGCAGGAAGCTCATTCCGGTGGCCTCGGCGACGGCCCGTCGAGTGTCGTGTACCTCGAGCATCAGCGCTCGCATCTCGCGCCAAGTCTGCGCTGCTTCGCTCGTCATACGAGCACCGGCTGGTCGATACGTTCGGCGGTCGATCGTGCCCATCGGCCGGTGGTGACCAGCGCGAGCACGGTGACAACCACGCCGGCACCGGCGATGACGAACCAGGCGGGCACGGCGGCTGCGGTGAATCCGTCGGAGATTTCTCCGACGATGCTCGCGGTGACGATCGATCCCATGACGGCCACGCCGAGCGACTGACCCACCTGCCTGCTGGTCGACGCGATGGCCGAGGCCACGCCGGCTTGGCTGCGCGGCATCCCGGACACTGCGGTGTTGGTGATCGGGGCGTTGACCATGCCGAAGGAGATTCCGAAGATCACGTATGCCGTCGCCAGCCAGGCGAAGGACGTCGTCGGCGTCGTTCTGGTGAGCATCAGCGCCGAGATCACGAAGCCGAGGCCTGCCACGAGCAGGGGGATGCGAGCCCCGAGGCTGCCGACGATGCGTCCCGATATCGGCGCGAAAATCAGCGTCATCAGTGCCATCGGCAGAGTGTAGAGACCAGCGTGCAGAGGTGAGTAGCCGCGAACGTCCTGCAGGTACAGCGTGTTGAGGAACAGGAACCCGCCGAGGGACGCGAACGCACACACGGCGATCACCGTAGCGCCACTGAACGGCGCACTGCGGAAGAACTTCAGCTGGATCAGCGGTTCATCGATTCGCGATTCGACCACCAGCAGCCCGACGAGAGAGCCGATCGCGACGGCACCCGTGAACACGATCAGCGGTGATCCCCAACCCTTCGCGGGACCTTCGATGATGGTGAAGACCAGGGACGCGAGGAACGCGAAGATGAGGAACTGACCTACCGGATCGAACTTCCTCGCGTGCTCGGCCTTGGATTCCGGGACGAACTTCAGTGTCATCGCCAAAGCGAAGATCCCGACGGGGACGTTGATCCAGAAGATGGACTGCCAGCCGGCGCTGGTGACGAGCACGCCGCCGAGTGCCGGTCCCGCGGACATCGAGATTCCGACGACGGCACCCCACATGCCGATCGCGCCGGCGCGCTCTTTGGGGTCGGTGAAGGTGTTGGTGATGATCGACATCGCGACGGGATTCATCATCGAGCCGCCGATGGCCTGCAGCATCCGGAAGGCGATGAGCCAGCCCAGCGACGGTGCGACGCTGCACAGCAGCGAGCCGAGCACGAACGTTCCGGTGCCGATCAGGAAGAAGCGTTTGCGGCCGTACTTGTCGGCCATCGACCCACCGAGCATCAGCAGAGATGCCACGACCAGCGTGTATGCATCGATGATCCATTGCAGACCCGATACCGATGCATTCAGATCTGCGCGCATCGACGGCAGCGCTACGTTGACGATCGTGTTGTCGGTGCTGACGAGAAACAGGCTGAGGCAGCAGATCCCGAGCACGAGATATCGGTGTCGTCGAGTCAGCTCGGCCACGTGCACCTCCGCATATTTGCTTGTACATCTACAACTATTACATGAGTACTCCTAACTTGTTCGACGAGCAAGTGGCGTCGGGCTGGTCGGCGCCCGATAGGGTGTGTGTCACAGACTTGCTCGACCCCCGATACCTGCTCGGTGAATGGAGAACAACAGTGGCTTCCGAGATCGCACCAGGCGACCTGGTTCAGGCGTCCGGGCATGCAGGCCCGTGGAAGGTGCTCGAGATTCGTCAAGGGTTGGCGTTGCTCGAGCATCACGACGGGCATCGGCTGTCGGTCCGGACGACGACGGTCGAAGTGGTGCGCAAGGCGTCGCCGCGCGAGGGCTCGGCTCCGCTGGAAGAGGCGGAGTCCGAGAGCCCCTCGCTGTTCGACGAGAGCTGACCTAGCGCCGCCCACCGTCGGCTGCGTACTTCTGGCGTAGCGACTTGGTCATCTGCTTGTATTCCCTCAACTTCTCGCTGCGCGCCCGCGCGTCGTGGCGTGACGTTGTCCAGGCGTTCTCCCGCAACAGCTTTCGGTAGTTACCCAGCCGGCGTTCGGAGAGTTCGCCTGTCTCGACGGCGGCAAGAACGGCGCAACCGGGCTCGTGTGCGTGCGCGCAGTCGCCGAAACGGCACAGTGCGGCCAGCTCGTCGATATCCGAAAAGGCGCTCGCCACTGCGTCTTCCGATCCTTGTACACCCACCGATCTCAATCCGGGAGTATCGAGCAGGGTCAGTCCCAGTCGTGGTACCGGAATCAATTCCCGACGCACCGTCGTGTGTCTGCCCTTGGCGTCCGCCTCGCGAGTGGTGCCGGTGGCGAACGCGGTGCTCCCGATCAGAGCGTTGCCGAGAGTCGATTTACCCGATCCCGACGGCCCGATCAGCGCGACCGTGCCGTGCAGATGCGCTGTCAGCGAGTCGATTCCATCGGCCGACACCGCACTGGTGCTGCAGACGGTGACACCCGGCGCGGCGGCCAGTACCGACTCTTCGGTGACGCGTCCGCTGTCGGTCTTGGTGATCGCGACGACGGGTACGCCGCCGCTGCCCCACGCCAGCGTGAGGTAGCGCTCGACGCGGCCGAGGTCGAGAACCGTGTCCGACGCGACGGTGACCACGACAGTATCGACGTTGGCACCGAGAACCTGTGCGGCCGAGGTCGATCCGGCACTGGCGCGAACTATGGCCGTCCGGCGGGGCAGGATGTCGATCAGCCGGAACGATTCCGCGTCCAGTGCCAGCCAATCCCCGGTGCAGAGGTCGCCAGGAGTGGAGCCTGCGGAACGACCGCTGACACTGCCGGTGCCGCGCGCGATTCCGTGCTCGGTGATGGCGTCGAATTCACCGCGGTCGACGCGAACCACGCGAGCGAGAACTGCGCTGTGAGAATGCTGTTCGAACTCGTCACGCCAGTGTTGGTCGAGTCCGTATTCGAGTAGAGAAGACATGCGAGAAGTCCTTCGTGGAGGAGGTGTGAGGGCTCGGGTGTGTTCTCGTCCAGGTGGCCACGATGCCCACCTCCTCACTTCTCGCATGCACTAAACCGTCGACGGCAAACTAACAGCCGTCGACGGTGGGGGTAAAGCGATTTATCTGACGAGGTTGGTGCCCTCGGCCGGTTGTGCCAGAGCGGACAGGAACGAGCGAGCCCAGCGGTCGACGTCATGGGCGAGAACCTGCCGGCGCATGGCTCGCATGTGACGCTTACCTGCCTCGGGTTCCTGTTCGAGCGCTCCGGTGATGGCGTCCTTCACGCTGTCCAGATCATGAGGGTTGCACAGGTACGCCTGGCGCAATTCTGCAGCAGCACCGGTGAATTCGCTGAGGACCAGCGCGCCACCGAGGTCGCTGCGGCAGGCCACGTACTCCTTGGCGACGAGGTTCATGCCGTCGCGCAGGGGAGTGACCAGCATGACGTCGGCAGCGACGAAGTAGGCGAGCAGGTCCTCGCGGGGAATGGGACGGTGCAGGTAGTGGACCACCGGGTGGCCCACCTGGCCGTACTCGCCGTTGATGCGTCCCACCTGCTGCTCGATCTCGCCGCGCATGGCGACATAGCTCTCGACGCGTTCACGGCTGGGCGTCGCCAATTGCACGATGACGTTCTCGGCCGGATCGACTCGGCCTTCTTCGAGCAACTCTCGAAATGCGTTGAGCCTAACGTCGATTCCCTTGGTGTAATCCAGTCGGTCGACGCCGAGCATGATCCGTTTCGGATTGCCCAGGTCTTTGCGCAACTGCTTGGCGCGGTCTCGGACGGCTTTCGTGCGCGACTTGGTGTCGAGGTCACCGGAGTCGATGGAGATCGGGAACGCTCCGACGCGTACGGTCCGGAACCCCACCTGGACGACGCCGAGCTTGGACCGCACACCGACGGTTCCGCGTGAGGTGGTTCCCCCGGCGAGGCGTCGGGCAAGGTAGAGGAAGTTCTGCGCGCCGCCGGACAGATGGAAACCGATCAGGTCGGCTCCGAGCAGTCCTTCGACGATCTCGGTGCGCCACGGCATCTGCATGAACAGCTCGATCGGCGGGAACGGGATGTGCAGAAAGAAGCCGATGGTGAGATCGGGCCGCAGCATCCGCAGCATCTTCGGGACGAGCTGGAGCTGATAGTCCTGAATCCACACCGTCGCACCCTGCGCGGCTGCCTCGGACGTCTTCTCCGCGAAGCGGCGGTTGACTTCGACGTAGGCGTTCCACCAGTCGCGGTCGTACTCGGGCTTGACGATGACGTCGTGGTACAGCGGCCACAGCGTGGCGTTGGAGAAGCCCTCGTAGTACTGGGTGTATTCCTTCTCGCTGATCGGCACCGGACGCAGGTGCAGGTCGTCCTCGACGAACGGCTCCACGTCGACGTCGGATACGCCGACCCATCCCACCCAGGCACCCTTGTTGGCGCGCAGGATGGGCTCGAGCGCGGTGACCAGCCCGCCGGGGCTGCGCTTCCATCGTGTGCTGCCGTCGGGAAGTGTCTCCAGATCGACCGGCAACCTGTTGGCTACGACGACGAAATCCGAACCCTGCGAGGCGTCAGCCACAACTGTCCAATCCGCTTGTTGATCCCTGGGTAATCAGCCCTGCGAAAACCTGTCAGTCGGTCTTCGCTACGGGGTCTATACCCAGCATCGACAACAACATGCGGCACTCGTCTGCATCGGTCGCATAGGCGGCGACGACGCGCTGGGCCTGACTGGCGGTCTCGTACTCGAGTGGGACGATGTCTTCGTCGGCGATGTCGTTGTCGGTCGATGTCTTGGCAGGCATGGTGATCTCCGTACTCTCTGCTGGACTTACTCGGTGTTCGCTGGTGCCAACTCTATGTAAATGTGACACCCCATCGCCACTTCCCGATGCCATAGGCTGCAGCGAATGATCGATTCTGTCTCGCTTCACCATGCTCGAAACGTGGTGGAGGCACCTTTCCCGGCCACCGGTGGCGCGATTCTGCGCCGCACCGTACGACGTCGTCGCACCCGCTTGATCGTCTCGTCCCTGCTCTTCGGGGTGCATCAACTGTGCGAAACGATGGTTCCGGTCGCGATCGGTCTGATCGTGTCGCGGGCGATCGACACCGGCGACGTGACGGCGATGATCGTCTCGTTGGTCGGTCTCGCGGCTCTGTTCGTCACACTGTCCTACGCCTGGCGCATCGGTGCCCGCATCATCGTCGTCGCCATCGAGCGTGAGGCCCACGATGTGCGGGTGGAGGTCGCCGGCCGCGTTCTCGACCCACGCGGACTGCGCACCGATCTGTCGGCCGGGGAATTGCTGACGGTCTCGACGTCCGATGCCGAGAAGGAATCGTGGATTCTCGACCTGATCGCGCGAGTCTTCGCGTCCGCAGTGGCGGTGGTCGCGTCCGCGGTGGCATTGCTGATCATCGACATTCCTCTCGGCCTGGCCGTCGTGATCGGCACTCCGGTGATTTTGATCGCGCTCCAGCGTCTCGCCCCGTTGCTCACCCGCGCGGCCACCGCACAGCAGGCCGAGATCGCCGGGGTCTCGGGAATGGCCACCGATCTGGTCAGTGGAGTGCGTCCGCTGCGCGGAATCGGAGCCGAGGACGCCGCGACCCAGCGGTTCGTGACGTCGAGCCGAACGGCACTGGCGGCCACGCTGAGGTTGGCCCGCGCCAACAACGTCTATCAGGGCCTGGCGGCGGCGGTCAACGCGTTGCTCGCCGTCGGAATCGCCGGTACCGCAGGCTGGTTCGCGTTGCAGGGCCGCATCTCGGTCGGCGAGCTGATCACCGTCATCGGGCTCTCGCAATTCGTCATCGAACCGCTGACCGGGCTGTCCAAGATCCCCGGCGTGGTGGCGATGGTGCGTGGCTCGGCCGATCGGCTCGCACTCGTACTCGGTGCCGACCACGTTCTGCCGCAATCCGATTCCGCTGTGCCCTCGGGTACCGAACTCGCCGTCGACGAGGTCGGGTTCCGTTCGCTCGACGGCCTCACCTTCTCAGCTGCACCCGGCGAGATGCTCGGAATCGTCGCCTACCGGCCGCAGGACGGGGAGGCACTCGCCCAGGTGCTCTCGGGTCAGATCTCCGAGTCCGACTACGCCGGAACGGTACGGATCGGCGGCATCGCAACAGGGGACATCGATCTCCGACGCGCCCGCGAGACCGTGCTCGTCGAGCCGCACATCACCGACCTGTTCGCCGGCACCGTTCGCAGCAACGTCACCGCAGGTCGCGCGCAGCCCGACGCCGAACTCGCCCGCGTGCTCGAGGCCTCCGCGGCCACCGATGTCGTCGAACTGCACGAAGCCGGGCTCGACCACGCCGTCACCGACCGCGGTGCCAGCCTCTCCGGTGGCCAACGTCAACGGGTCGCGTTGGCGCGGGCCCTGTCGGTCGACGCCCCGGTGCTGGTGCTGCACGACCCCACCACTGCGGTCGACGCCGTCACCGAGCACACGATCGCGCGCGGCATCGCCGAGCTGCGACACACCGACAGCGCGGCGCAGACCACGATCCTGATCACCACCAGCCCTGCGCTGCTGTCGGTGACGCATCGCGTACTCGTGGTCGACGACGGCCGCGTCGTCGCCGAAGGAACCCACCACGATCTCGCGTCCTCGGACGCGCAATACAAGGAGACGGTGCTGCGATGACCGCCCCCGAACTTCTTCCCATCGCCACCGGTGCCCGGTCGGGCCGATGGCTGTTGGAACAGCTGCGCCTGCGCAAACTCCGTACCGCGGTGACGCTGCTGCTCGGCGCAATTGCCGCGGCGATGTCGCTGGTGCCCGTCTACGTGCTCGGCGTCCTGGTCGACCGCGTCCGCGACGGGGCCGACTCGTCGACCATCGTCGGGGTCGTCGTCGTGATCGCGGTGGCAGCGGTCATCGGCGGTGTCGTCACCGGGTTCAGCGGCTACTTGATCAGTACCCTCGGTGAGGGCATCCTGGCGTCCCTGCGTGAGGCGGTCGTTCGACGCGCTCTCCGTCTGCCGGTGGCCACGCTGGAGCGAGTGGGCAAGGGTGACTTGCTCTCCCGCGTCGGCGACGACGTCGCAGTGATGGCCAAGTCGATCGGCGAAGTGATTCCACAGCTCGTCGGAGCATTCCTGCTCGTATGCCTGAGCATGATCACGATGCTCGGAATCGACTGGCGTCTGGGGCTTGCCGGTCTGGTGGCATTGCCGATGTATGTCCTCGCACTGCGCTGGTATCTGCCCCGATCGGCTCCGCTGTACGCGGCCGAACGAGTCGCTATGGGCGAGCGGGCGCAGTCCTTCGTCAGCAGCATGCAGGGCGCAAAGACTGTGCGCGCCTACGGACTCGAAGCAGAGCACCTCGGTGAGGTGGATCGAGCGTCGGCGAAAGCCCGCGACATCGGCGTCGACGTCTTCCGCCTGTTCACCCGTTTCGGCTCACGCAGTAACCGCGCCGAATGTGTCGGTCTGTCGGTGATCCTGCTGGCCGGATTCCTGCTCGTACGAGGCGATTACGTGACCGTCGGTGAGACCACGGCCGCGGCGCTGCTGTTCCATCGCCTGTTCAATCCGATCGGCACCCTGCTCTTCACGTTCGACGACATCCAGTCTGCCGGAGCTTCTCTGGCCCGACTGGTCGGTGTCGTCGACATTGCCGACGAGCGGCCGGTGGGCGACGGTTCCGTGCCTGCCGACGCCACCCTCGATGTCGTCGACCTGCGTCACTCGTACGACGGGGGTCACGAAGTACTGCACGGGGTCGACCTGCGTGTCGACGCAGGTGAGACGGTCGCGCTCGTGGGATCCACCGGTGCCGGGAAGTCGACGATCGCGGCCATTGCGGCCGGGTCCATGGCATCGACGTCGGGCACGGTTCGTGTCGGCGGCGCGTCCCTGGACTCGTTGGGCCACCAGGGTTTACGCCGGCATGTCGCGATCGTCAGCCAGGAAGTGCACGTCTTCGCCGGCCCTTTGATCGACGACGTTTTGCTCGCGGCACCGGACGCCGGCCGCGACGACGTGGAAGACGCACTGCGGACCGTCGGTGCCTGGGGATGGGTCGAGGCGCTCGAGAACGGCCTCGACACCGCCGTCGGCGAGGGCGGTCACCAGTTGACCGCGGCGCAATCGCAGCAATTGGCTCTGGCGCGGCTGGTTCTCGCCGATCCGGCTGTCGCGGTGTTGGACGAGGCCACCGCCGAGGCCGGCAGCTCCGGTGCCCGTGAGCTCGAACTGGCTGCGGAGGCGGCGACGAGAGGCCGCAGCACATTGGTCGTTGCGCATCGCCTCACCCAGGCCGCTGCAGCGGACCGCGTCGTGGTGCTCGAGCACGGGGAAATCGTGGAGCAAGGTCCGCACGACGAGTTGGTCGCTGCCGGTGGGCGTTACGCAGAGCTGTGGGAGGCGTGGCAGGGTCGCTGATTGCTATAGCAATTTGCCTATAGCTATTAGTTTTGGCTACGGTGTCCTCTGAAGATGGAGGAGGCCGACATGGCACGCGCAGGATTGACCGCGCAGCGCATCGTGGCAGCAGGAGCGGATCTTTCCGATGAGGTCGGCTTCGATCGAGTGACTGCCAGTGAGTTGGCGCGACGCTTCGACGTCAAAGTGGCGAGTCTGTATTCGCATCTGAAGAGCGCGCATCAGCTCAATGTCGGCATCGCTCTGCTGGCGTTGGAGGAATTGGCCGACCGGGTGGCAGAAGCGTTGGCGGGCAGGGCAGGCAAGGACGCGTTGGTAGCAGTGGCCGACGCGTACCTGGTCTATTCGCGCGAACATCCCGGCCGGTACGCGGCGACCCAATTTCCTCTCGACCACGAGACGGCGATCAACAGTGCCGGGGTGCGGCACTCGGCGATGATGAAGGCAATTCTTCGTGGGTATCACCTGAACGAGGCCGATCAGGTGCACGCTGTTCGATTGTTGGGCAGTGTTTTTCACGGTTTCGCCAGCCTCGAAGCGGCCGGCTCGTTCGCTCACAGTGCGCCCGACTCGCAAGAGTCGTGGGCCCGAATCCTCGACGGAATAGACACACTCCTACGGCAATGGAGGCAGGAACAATGAAGCCGATCTCCGAACGCGACATCAGATCGTCGTTCGTCAACTCGTCCAAGGGTGACGCCACTCGGCTTTCCCTCCCCGATATGTTCGACGAAGTGCCGTGGGAGGATCTCGATTTCCTCGGCTGGGGCGACCCGAAGCTGGCGGGACGAAGCTACATCGTCGTACCGCAGGAAGATCGACTCCGGGGAATTGCGTTGCGATACAAGGCAGGTGGCCCACGGACTGCGCAGATGTGCAGCATCTGTCTCACCACCCACACCAACGGCGGTGTGTCGCTGATGGCCGCTGCGAAGGCAGGGGAGTCCGGGCGACGCGGCAACACCGTCGGTACCTACATCTGCTCGGATCTCGCATGTTCTCTGTACGCACGCAAGAAGAAAACACCGGCCCTGGGACGACAGTTCAAGGAGGACTTCGACGTCGACACCCGCACGGCGACGGTGAAAGACAATATCGACGCATTCCTCGCTCGCATCGTCAGCTGATCGTCGCTCCGCTCCCGTCGTGCGCGTTGTGCGCCCTCAGAGGTACGCACAACGCGCACGACCTAGCTCTTTTTTCTGGACCGCTGTGGCCGCAAAGCTGTGAAAAGCCAAGCCGTTGCCGCGACAATTGCCAGACCCCAGCCCGCCATGCCGGCCCCAGGGAAGTCCAGTCTTGGGATGGCGAGAACCCCGAAGATCACCAGAGTGGCGAACAGCGGCGAGAGTCTGCGCTGGGCGCGGTTAGGTGGAGTGGACTCGGGTCCCGTTTGTCGCATGCGCATCTACCCGCCTTGTCGATGTGTTCGGCGAGCCTACAGTAAACCGGGCAGTCGGGCTTCGCTGGTGCGCCCCGGTCGATGCTCTCAGAGTGTGGCACCCAACGGTTGCAGCGCGCACCAGCCCCGCACCGAGAACACGGTGCGGGGCTGGAAGGGGTTGTAGCTGAGCTCGATTCGAGAGAATCGGGCTGTCAGTCCTTGTTCTTCTCCGCGATGAACAGCTTCTCGATGCGCTCTGCCTCGTCCTTCTTGGCGTCGGCTTCCTCGGATCGCTCTGCGGCCTCGGCCAATTCGGCCTCGGACGGTGCTGCAGCCAACTTCTCCTGCTTGTCGACCTGAGCCTGCTGAGTCTTCTTGCGGTCCTCGGCTGCCTTGGCCGCCGCGGCAGCTTGCTCGTCGGCCTTCTTCTTCTTTGCAGCCGCTTCGCGTTCGGCTTCCTGGGCGGCCTCGCGCTTGCGCTGCTCGGCCTCCTGTCGCGCGTCGCGGGCGGCTTCCTGGGCTGCGGCGTCGGCGGCCCGCCGGTCCTGCTCGGCGGTCTCACGAGCCGTCTTCAGGTCGGCGTCCGCAGCAGTCTTCTTCGCACGTGCCTCGGCGTCCAGGCGTGCTGCTTCGGCGCGGTTCTCGGTGCTGTCGACCAGCGTCTCGCCGCGATCGGCAAGGCTTCTGTCTCCCAACAGGTTTCCGACGGCACGATCGAGGGATCCGAGCGTGTGCTCGTAGGCGAGCCGCGCCGGTGATTCCGCATCCATCTTCACGACGACGTTGGTCTCGATGAGCTGCAACGGAATTCGTGCGATCTTGTACTGAAGTCTCAGGATGGTCAGTGGTAGGGCCAAAACACTCATGTAGTCGAACTCCTAGATCAGCAGTGGTGGGTCAAGCCTGGTTGCGAAGCTCTTCGGCTTTCTTGCGGTCGGCTTCGGCCTGCAGCAACGCTTCCTGGTGCTTTTGCGCAGCGACCATTTCGTCCGCATCTGCCGCGGCCTGCTCGGCTTTGCGCTCCTCGGTCGCTTCGATCTGTTCGGCCGTGGCGTCTACCTCGGCTGCCGCTCGTTCCTGCGCCACGGTCTCACGCTTGTTCTGTTCGGCCGCGGCCACCTGGGTCTCGCGAACACGATCTGCGTTCGCCTCGGCAACTGCCGCATTCTCTTCCGCGGCCTCGCGTCGACTGTCTGCCGCAGTCCGCACGTCGGCGAGCTCCTCCGCGGCCTCGGTGGCCTGCGCATCGGCGACGCGTTCGGTGGCCTGCGCCTCCTTGCGTTCGCGAGCCTGAGCGGCCTGCAACTGGCCCTCGGCCGTCAACGAGTCGTTGCCGGTGACAGCGCCGACGACCTCTTTGGCTTTGCCCTTGATCCCGTCGAGCATTCCTTTGCGTGCTTCGCCCGCTACGTTCTCGTCAGTCATGTAACTGCAGGTACCCACTGGCTGTTCGAGTAACCCCACGTCGACCTCGGACGATACGATCGCCGACGAAAGCATCAGCAGTGAGGAGACGTATGCCTATCGCGAAGATCAACGGCATCGACGTGAACTACCAGGTCAAGGGCAGTGGAGACCTGGTCGTTCTGATAATGGGCACCGGCAGTCCCGGCCGAGTGTGGGAACTGCATCAGGTACCGGCCCTCCTGGCGGCCGGCTACCGGGTGTGCACCTTCGACAACCGCGGTATCGCGCCGTCGTCGGAAAGTGCGACCGGTATCACCATCGACGCCATGGTCGCCGACACCGAGGGCTTGATCGAACTGGTCCGCGACGGTGCCGAGAAGGCCTTCGTCGTCGGAACGTCGATGGGCTCTCGCGTCGCGCAGGAGTTGGCTCTGAAGCGTCCCGATCTGGTTCGCAAGGCGGCATTCCTGGCCGGGCACGCGCGGGTCGACGAGTTCCAGAAGACGCTCGCCCAGGGCGAGCGGGCGCTCTACGACAAGCGCGTCGAGCTGCCGGGCACGTACTCGGCCGCGGTGACGGCGGTGATGAACCTGTCGCCCGCCACGTTGCGCGATGCGCGAACGGCTCGCGATTGGCTCGACCTGTTCGAGTTCTCGGCATCCTCACCATCCGCCGGGGTGCGCGCGCAGTTGGGCATGGACGACGATTTCGACCGCACCAACGCCTACCGGGCAGTGTCGGTGCCGTGTCTGTCGGTCGGGTTCGCCGACGATCGGATGATCCCCGCCTACCTGGGCAAGGAGCTCGCCGACGCGATTCCGGGGGCTCGATACGTGGAGATCGCGGACGCCGGGCATTACGGATATCTCGAGCGGCCCGAGGCCGTCAATGCGCACTTGCTCGACTTCTTCAAGGCCTGACGCCACCTGAGCACGACCTGCGTTGCTAGGGTCGTGTGGCACCTCACGGTGCAGACTTACCAATCAAACGTTCGCGACGAGTGAGGCGAGATGAGTACCAACCCGTTCGATGACGAAGACGGACGCTTCTTCGTGCTGGTCAACGACGAAGATCAGCATTCGCTGTGGCCGACGTTCTCCGAGGTCCCTCAGGGGTGGCGTGTCGTCTTCGGTGAAGACACCCGCGCTGCGTGCCTGGAGTACGTCGAGAAGAACTGGACCGACATGCGTCCGCGCAGCCTGCGTGAGGCCATGGAGGCCGACGCAGCTGCCCGCGCAGGTGCTGAGGGAACCCCCAGCACCGAGGCCTGAGTTCCGCCTCCTACGAAGGACTCGTACCGCGCCGCCGACGAACCGTCGGTCGGCGCGGTTCTTCTCTGCGGCGAAGCGTCGGGCGCAGTAGTTCCTCGGTGCGTGCCAGGATCCGGGGTCGACGCAATGTTCGCGCACCCCACTCACCCAATGTGACGCCCGCAGCCAGGCCACAGCCGATGCCGAACGCCGCGAAGAGCGAGCTGATACCGAGCAGCAACTGGTCGTTGAGAATCGCGTACAGACCTCGGTAGAGCGAGAGACCGGGCAGCAACGGAGTGATTCCGGCGACGGCGACGATGAGCGGCGGAATGAGCGCTCGACGCGCGAGGAGACCACCGGCGAATCCGACGACCGTGGCCGCGATGGCAGACGCGATGATCGGACCCACAGCCAACGTCTGTGACATCAGGTAGACGAGCGCGCCCGCGAAGCCGCCCATGAATGCAGCCGTCAGTGCGCGCCGCTCGGCGTAGCAGGCGAGCGCATAGAACAGTGACGCGGCCGCGCCGGCCAGGACCTTGGTGGGCACCTGTGTGATGTCCGGGGGCGGCAGGTTGCTGATCTGCGGCAGGTCACTTCCGATCAGAGCAGCCAGCCGCAGCGACGTGGCAACGCCGGCAATGATGCCGCCCGTCATCATCAACACTTCGAAGAATCTGGCCGACGCGGTGATCGGTGCCCCGGTGATCGCGTCCTGTACCGAGCCGACGAGTGAAAGCCCCGACAGCAGCACCGTCACCCCGGCACCGATGATCACCGACGGGGAGATGTCGATATTGAGCTGATCCTGAAAGTTGTACAGAGTGATCGCCGGGGTGGCAGCGACGAACCCGCCGACCACCTGCTGAAAGAAGAAGGGCAGTCCGGCGCGGTTGAGGATGCGGCCGATTCGGTCGATCACCATCGTCGTCAGGAAGCTGACGACCGCGACCAACGCGCCGCCGCCGAGCAACACACCGATCGCCGCCGCCATGCCGGCCCACGCGAAGGTCGCGATCCACCGGTTGTAGGGGTGCGGGGCCGAGGTGATCTCGTCGAGGCGGTCACGCGCGATGCTCGCCGGGACCACCTTGACGCGCACCGAGCGAATGAGGCGGTCGACCGCGGCCAGCCGTGTGAAGTCCATCGAGCGGTAATGAACGATGCGCATCGTCGACGCCGGCGGCCGCGTGGGACCGCGATGTGCGCTCAACGTGATCGAGTTGTACGTGACGTCGACATCGCATCGTGCGAGGCCGTACGTCGCGGCGATGAACTGCACCTGCGTCGCCGTATCCACCGCGGACGTGCCCGACGCCAACAACACCTCGCCGACACGAACCGCCAGCTCGAGGACCTCGGCGACCGTCGCGTCGTCCGTCAGATCGATAGGGCGAAGAGGTGACGGCGCGGCGGTCGGTGTATCGATGGTGGCCCGACGCTCACCGGTGAGACGGCTCAGCGAAGCCGTCAGGTCTTGCAGGAAAGTCATGACCGTCTTTACGTTGCTGGGGTGATCCACCGACAAGGTACCTGTTGTCGCTGAGCGTCCGTTGAACGGTATGCTTGGCTCGCTTCACTGCCTCCTTAGCTCAGCGGTAGAGCACTCGCCTTGTAAGCGAGCGGTCAACGGTTCAATCCCGTTAGGAGGCTCCACAGAAAATGGGGTCTGAACTGGCCTTTTGAGCTACCTCTAATGAAATTCATTGCCAATTAGGCGAGCCCGGTGTCACAGAATGTCACAAGTGCTTCATAACTCGCCGGAACAGCGCCTGATGAGACCGCATGCTCCTATGTGGACGGTTGCGGACAAACGCCGGTCAACGCGCATCGTCGGATGGCTCGTCGCGACGCCGGACGAGTGCCTGCAACGTATCGGCCGCGCCCAGTAGCGCATGGTTCTGAGAATGGACGTAGGTGCGCATTGTGAATGCGTTGTCCGAGTGCCCGAGCCATGCCGAGATCACGGCAATCGGCACACCTTGAAGGTGTAGCAGAGTCCCACAGGTGTGGCGCGCGTCGTGGAGGCGGATGTCGGACACCTCGCTGTTGGCGCATAGCCTGCGCCAATAGTCGCTGACCGTATCGGGATGAAATGGTCGCCCTACAGCGTCGGACACGACGTAGGTGCCGGGGCCGACGTAGGTCGAACTCTTCCGTTCCACGCCCTGCAAGCGGTGTGCAGCCTCGAGTGCGGATTTGAGGGCCGGCGTGAGGGGAAGCGTGCGCTTGGACCTTTCTGTCTTCGGCGGGCCCTCTACGACGCGTCCATTGACCGAGACTCGCGTGTTATTGATTGTCAGGCTGCCGGCGTGAAGATCGACATCGTTCCACCGAAGCCCGCACAGCTCACCGCGTCTGAGGCCGCTCAGGGCAAGCAGCCAGGCGTGGCCGTTCCTGTCGCACGTCGATGCCTCCAGGAGGCGTTGCACTTCGTCCTCCGTGAATGTCTGCATCTCGACGTGCACACGGGGCGCGCGGTCGACGAGCGCGGCAACGTCTCGTACCAATCGCCCTTCTCGCATCAGCCCGGAGAGGACCGCGCTTACAAGGTTGAGCATCGGATTGATCGAAGTGGCCTTCCATGGACGTCGCAGTTGGCCATCGGGTTTGACCGAGCTGCCGGCCAACAGATCGTTCACTAGAGCGTCCAAGTGACCTTTGGTCAACTTCTGCACCGCTAGCCCGCCGTAAGTGTCGCGCAGCGGTTGAAGGGCATGGGTGTACGCGGCTTTTGTGGACTCTCGTACGCGTCGTCCGGCAAGCCATTCAGCGCAAGCCTCTTCGACCGTGGTGGTCGAGGAGGGAACGAATGTCCCCTTCGAGACTTCCTCGAGAATCTTGGACAGGGCTGCGCGAGCGTCCTTCTCTGTAAGAAATCGACGACGCAACTGCGTTCGCTTCGATGCCCGGGTGCCGTTGGCGTCGGCAACACCAGCGTCGACAGTCATTTGATACCGCAACTCGGTACTGCCTGTAGACCGATTGGTGACGTAGATCTTCTTGATCTGTGGCGGCAGTTGCTGCCTAGCCATCCTCTTCGTCCTGTGTGTTCATGCCCAGTTCGGTCATCCGTCGAAACAGCTCTTCCGAGCGCCGTCGTGCATCTTCGTATAGGTACTGCATCGACTCGATATGTTCAGCTGATTCATTCTTGGAAAGGCCGTTTCGGAGCTGTACCCGAGCACGCCGCATCGCCTTCAACGCATCGAGCCATTCACGAGTGATCCCAACGCGATCGTTCTTCGGGTCGAAGGTGTCACGTACCCACATCTCGATAGGAGCGTCGGATTCCTCCTCGGTCCAGTCGGAGCTCGGCCGCATCAGCCCGGCCTCCCCACTGAACCAGCGGAGGGCATCGTGAGACTCCTGCTGGAGCCCTGGGAGTACTTCGACTCTTCCCTTGGGGAGGTCCGGGTAGACCAGTTGTGCTGGTGAGACTCCCAGTGCCGCAGCCAAAATCAAGAGTTCCGAGACGTCCAGGCTCTTCTTGCGTCCGGTCTCCAAGTCCGCGACTACAGATCGCGAGATGCCCCACCCGAAGTCAACCGTCCTGTCGGCAAGCTTTGCTGCGGACAGAGCGGAGTGGTCTTTACCTCGAAGTCGGCGCACTTCCGAGGCGACCCGGGCAACGATCGATTCCGCCCACGACTGCGTCATGGTTACGCAGTCTAGCGGAGAATGTCTCCCCGTTGTGGGATGGCTACGTACTTGTTACTCTGTGGTGGAACCACGTGGACTGACTAGAAATGTCCTGCAGAATGTGGCTCTACTACACAATTCAGTGGAGGTGCTGAAGATGCCCAGACGGTTGTTGTCTGTCCCGGAGGCTATGGCTTGCACGGGACTTGGACGTTCCAACTTCTTCAACAAGATCGCGTCCGGAGAAATCCGGAGCGTGAAGGTCGGCAAGCGCCGGCTGATCCCGGATACGGCCATCGATGAGTACATCGAAGGTCTCGAGGCGCAATCCGACGCCAGCTCAGGCGTCGCGTGAGGCCGAGAGCCAATTGTCCCTCAGGAAACTGAAACGCCCCCGGAGGATCTCAGTGTTACCAGCACCGAGGCCGAGGGCGTCGAAACCACATCCCGTGAGGAAGGAGTTCCGCCACCGATCATAGAGCGTCTTGATAAGTCATTCAAGACATTTCGCCGAGTTACCGTTCTCCGCCCTCGATTTACGTCAGGGGCCGAGCGGGCGGTGACGCATGTTTCGACCCGCGACAGCGCGGTCGAGTTCTTCTGCTCGCGCCGCACAGGCCTTGTCTACGGAACTTCCTAGCGAGGCCTGATGTGCCGCAGCAGCGTCGTTTTCTGGCAGAGCCCGACGTAACACCAGCCTGCAGCCGGCCTGTGCACCCTTTGTAAATCCTCGGAAACCGGCCCCGAGGCACCACCAGCTCGACTGATCATCGAACCGGTGGCGATACCGATTAGCCGCGCGCCCACCGAGGCGCGGGGCTATCGGGCGTGGAGCGGACAACGTGGGTGCGGAAATTGGCTCAGGGGCCATGGGGGGTCCGGAGGGAACGAACGAAGTCCCTTGTCTTTCATACGTCACCACTATGGAGGTACCAGTTGAGCTCTCGGCCCATCTGCAATGCAGACATGACCAAGTTGTCCGGCATGACGAACCGTCATTCAGGCCTCGATCTTTCAGTCCACGCCGCTCGCTTACTCATATCCGTTGTGCACGTCGATTCCGTGAAGATCCAAACAGAGCAACATATTTGGGTACTTCAGCTCAAGCGCGGCAGTTCGCCGGTGCAGGCCGCTCCCGCTAGCGGTGCGGCGGCGTTCCGCAAAACTGACGTACCTGAATTACCCGCAAAGAGTGCCTCAGATGACTCGCTGGCGACGGGCGTCATACATCCCGCAGTGGCCATACCTCCAATGCCTGCAAAGGTAGAGAGTCAAGCTCGGGATGTGTTGGTGGTAAATGCTTCTCATGCCACTATGGCGCGTCTTTCGCCTATGGCACGCGACTCACGCATCGCGCCCCTCACCTGTAATTCACCCGACACTTTTACAGGGTGCGACTCATCCCTCGGTTCCAAGGCGTGCATGACGTCCCATACCCGCAATACCGCCAGTTCGTCCCATTCATCCATGGAAAGTGAGACCCACCATGCCCGCTGACATCTTTGCGTTCTGCAACCAGAAGGGCGGCGTGGGTAAGACCACCACCGTCTTTCACCTCGCCTACGCCGTTGCCCAAGCGGGGAAGCGAGCACTCGTTATCGACGTGGATCCGCAAGGCAACGCCAGCACAGTCCTGACCAGGACCGAGCTAGAGAGCGACGATGTCGGTGTTGCCGACGTACTCGCCGAGTCGTCGAACGCGACCATCGCCGATGCTGTTGTCCCCACCATCTGGCCTGGCGTAGACCTGGTACCCACGTCGCCGGGAAACGAGTCCCTGGCCTATGTCCGCGATCAATTGGTCGTCGCCGGTGCCGGCCGAGAACGGCGGCTTCGCGACGCAATCGACGTCGTGCGAGGCGTCTACGACGTGGTCCTGATCGATTGCCCACCTAGCCTCGATCTGCTGACCATCAACGCCCTTGTGGCAGCGCGCGCAGCCGTCGTCGTGACTCAGTCCGCGCTGTTCTCAGCGAATGGACTCGCGCGGCTACTGCGCACCATCGACGCAGTCAAGCGCAGCTACAACCCGGACCTCGACATGCTCGGGGCGATCGTCAACCTTCACGAGATCGCGACAATCAGCGGTCGAGAACAACTGATCGAGATCGCCGCGAGCATCAACGTTCTCGGCGATGCCGTACCCAAACGTGTTGTCATCAAGGACTCGATGGAGGCCCAAACCAGCCTGATCGACTGGGGGACAACACAATCTCGCAGCCTGTCGGCGATCTACCGCGACACACTTTCGCTGCTCACGAGGGGACACCTGTGATGGGCCGCCCCGAACGTATGAAGAGCGCACTCGCCGGGTCGAGCCCGGTCGACCCGCCGGAGCACACGCAGCACGCACCCGACACCGTTTCGGCGGCCGAGACCGGTGCGCAACCGTCACCGGACAACGCAAAACAGAAGCGTTCGTACTACCTCTACCAGTCCACCGTCGACGATCTTCTCAACGCAGCCGAAGCACTGTCCGCAACACCCGGCGCGCCGCGGGGCCCGTCGGATCTCGTCAATGCGGCGATCGAAGAGTATTTGGAGTTGTTGCGCAACAGATTCAACGACGGTGCGCCCTTCCCGCAACGAACCGGCCCTCTCGCACGAGGACCGAGAATCCGATGAGCCGATCACATTCAGCGGCAATCCCGTTGACAACGAAGCCGTCGGATGTCGTTGCGCTGCACCCAGCGACTTTGCAGTGGGCCCTGGCAACAGCCATTGCGTTGACAGTTGGCATCGCCGGGGCGTCCTTCTGGCTCAGTTTCGCTGTGTTGCGGGATCTCGCGGTGAGGGCTGGGATAGGTCCCGGCGAAGCGTGGGTGATTCCAGTCGTGTTGGACGGGGCGATCGTCTCGACAACCGTGACAGCCATAGCGCTGTCCAACCACACGGACAACCGCACGATCAAGGGCCGTCGCTTCGTCGTCACGATCTTGCGTGTTGCCGCATCGGCGTCGATTGCGGGTAACTCGTACCACGCAGTGTTGAGTGCGACCTTGCTTCCGGCCGTCGTCTCGGCGGGTATTGCCACCATCGCACCTATTGCGCTCCTTGCGATGACCGAAGTGCTGGCCGTCATACTTCGTGCGCCTCGCGGGACCGTAGGGGTGCATCCCGCTCCGAGCGCTGCAACAGAAGAGTCAGATCGTCCATCTGGCGAGTTCAGCCAAGACAGCCACAGCCTGGGCGGGGATGATCCGGAGGGCGAGGACGGCTTGTGGGGAGAACAGGTCGACGCGGTGGGCTTGGAACGACGACATGTAGACGCCCTCACACCGGAAGTTGCGGAGACAGCGCGGCTTCGACACGCCCACCGCGAATGGTCGTGGGCACGAATCGGTAGAGAAACGGACGGCTCCGTTGCATCGACCGCGATGCGCCGATATCGAAAGTGGGAAGAAATCACCGCGGGGATCCGCGAGGGTCACCCGGACAGGCAAGTCGAATTCGATGACACGCCAGCCAGCGACCGAAATTGCACGCTTGTGAAATAGAAGTGCTGCCGCGACGTCGAGCCTAGTTGCTTTCCGTCGCTCCCGCGCAATCACCCCAGGCTGTTGATGGCTGTGAGGTGGTCGCGCCCCGGACGGCTCAGTCTGCGTCGAGGCGCGCGCCGCCCTGGGACCACCTCCGGCGGCCTCCGGATTGAGCTTCGCTCCGCTCCGCACAGCAGAAAGAACAATTTCCTTCGCACATCTGGCTCCGATCGAGCATGCAACACCTTGACCCGTCTTACCCAACCCTGACTCCGCCTTGCTCCGGCCCGAAGGGCTCCGAAAACTTTTCAAAGCGCCTGCGGCTGAAAACTTTCCGGATCAGGGCCAGGACGCCGGTCCAGTGCGCCGCCTTCTCTCCTTCGAGCCAGATGACGGCGAAAGAAATTGGCAGAGCGAAAGGGCCGGGTGAGCCGGTCCCGCAACAGAAAGAGAGCCCGACATGCCGCAGAATGTTTCCAACACAGGACGAAGGACCACCGCCGCACACAACGCCCGAACCACCGGAATAGTCACCCACACCACCGTCCTTGTCTCCGGACCCCAGCAGGCCACTATCACCGCTACCTCCGCAGCAACCGACGAAGCACAGATGATCGTCGCACTGGGTCACGTCATGATGACCTTCCGCAGCGCCGAAACAGTATCCGCAGTCATCACCGGATTTGCCACCGTCCGGGCCGCACTCGCCGGAGCCGATGGACAAGCCCCCCACCCCGCCCAACCAGGCGCAGAATTCGGTGCCGCCGCGATCTCCGTCCTGTGGCTCGACAGCCCCGAACACACCGCAGTGCCGCACCACCGCTACAGCTCCGAACAACGTCGCACCATCCACTGGGTAGACCTGCACATGGGACCTGTCACCTGGCGCATCACCGACCGCATCGGGTACGACACATTGATGGCCGAACTCCGACGCGTTCACCGCGCTGCCGTCGGAGTATTTCTCGACGGAAGCCGCTACCGCCGCGACCCCGCCAAGCTCCTCGATGTCTTCGACGACGTCTAATACCACACGTTCGGCCCCAGTCCCGGGGCCGAACGTCGTTTGTCCACAGGCTGACTCGGCACGACAGTTATCCACACCCTCGCCTGATCGGTCTCCGCGCCAAACCCGTTTTTCCGGACCTCGTGTGACCCTCGACAACAAGCAGCTGGCCGGCACGAGCGACAAGGAACCAACGATGATCACCTGGACCGTCACCACACACCCCGAAGATAACCCCGAAATTCTGACCGCAACCGGAGCAGAACCCAATCTCCGAGGTGCGAAACGCGCCGCCGCCGATGCCGTCCGTATCGCCCTCCTCGACGCACGCGAGCACGCATCGTCCGACAACGGAACGCCGCCGTCCTACCTCGTCACACTCGACGGAACCTGTGCCCTCATCATCGGACTCGGAAGCTGCAGGCCCGAGAACTACAACGCTGTCCTCGACAGCCTCGAGCAATTCGACGGCACCGCACCACCGAACCTTCTCTACATCTGACCCACACCTCCGCAAGGACGACGAACGCGGCAGGACCGAGCACAGCGCCACCGGAATATCGAATCCAGTTCTCCCGCAACAGAACCGCACATAGAAACGAGGCGAACAGATGACCCCGTTGAGAGCAGTAGAACCCACCGACGACGAAGATCACGCTGATCTGACGGACCATCCGGAGACGGCGCCGGAAGCACTGGTCATCTGCGCGCTGATGTGGTTGCAGGACACCGACGAGGCCGTCCACATTGCAGCCTCATTGCAGGCCAATGATTTCCATGATCCCGTGTATCGCGAGCTGTACGGCATCGTGCAGGAGCTGATCATCGACAACCTCCCACGCGACCCCGCGAGTGTTCTGGGCGTTCTTGTCCGGTCAGGTGCCAGTGGACACCGCGGTGCACGGCTGCGTCGAACCCTGACCGACGTCACCGCAGCAAACGCATGCGGAGCATCGGCAACCGACTACGCCGGCATGGTCCTGTCGGAAAGTTACCGACGTAGCTTCTTCGACGCAGGGATCAGAATTCAGCAGCTCGCCGAGGAAGCGCCGGAAGAATTCTTGTTCGATCAGCTCGTCGACATCGGAAGTGCGCAACGTGAAGCTACGAACCGCCTGAACGCCTTCCGTAGCGGCAGCGCACAGTGACGGCGCGGGGAGAGACAGAGTCGGGCGATGAGCGGCGTCGAGCTGCCCTCGCTTCTGTCCGGTTGGCCGCCGCAGATGTCGCGCATCTCGATAGAGACGAAGTCGAGGACCTCGCTGCCGGGCGTGAGATAGATGAAGCGCTGGCTGCCGGCAAGACACTTACTGAGGTTGCGCGGTCCATCGGTTACACCGAGGCAGTCGCCTCAGACCTTCTAGGAAAGTTCCGAGGGTTCCGCGAGAGTCTCGCTGCACGCAACCAAATTCCTCTGTTCTGAGCAACTTTTCACGTACACCACGCATTGCCGCTATGACTCGAAGAGGCCGACGCCATGAACTTCATCCGAATCGACACCGACCGAGGCACCCTCTACGGGCCAACCTTCGCCGAGACGCTGACACACTTCTTCGGACAAAACCAGCACGTCGAATGGGACTGCCACAAGCTCACCGCCGGATACTTCGGTGGGCGGTGCACAGTGTCGACTGCCATCCGAGTGCCTCACCGCGGACAGTGGATCGTCGCAGCTAGATCCTTCGGCCCTCGCACCGTCGACGCGATCCCCGAGTGCGCAGCTCGCAGCGGATCGAACTTTGCTACCGCACCGTTCGATGCACCTGCGTTGCCTCGCTGGGTGTACGAGTGGGCGTATGACCTGCTGGTCTGATTCACGGTATAGGTCGACTGGTACAGATCGAAAGCGAAGAACTTCTCGAGTTCGTAGATGCAGAAATGCCGGAGTGCGGCCAATAGTCTTCAGCGCGCGACGATCCCAAGAGGGTCACCCCGCAGAAGCGACCCCCCATTGTGAGTGAGTCAGTGAACATCGCACCGAACGACGACCGGGTTTGTGTCGAAAGTCCGCACGCGGGCTTCACGGTCTCTGGGTGCGGGGTGGTCGTGTCGCTGGTCCTCGTCTTGTCGTGCGCTTCCGATCCACTGCATCGATGTCCGCGTTGATGGTTCGACGAAGTTTCCTGAGGGTCAGTGCCGACAGCGGCAGGCTTGCTGCGAGTGCGATGAGAAGAACCAACACGAAGGGGATGTCGAGACTGGTCAGCGCGTCGACGGCCAAAAGCACTCCTGCGGCCACGCACACGAGGAACAGACGCACGGCGTTGTAAGCCAGAACATGTAGGACAAGCTGTCCTCGAGCAGTTGAGGGTGTGCGGATCAGTGGCATCTGCCGTCCTGTCGTGCGTCGTGGCTCATCGTGCTTTCCATTCAGGCCGCTAAGCGTGTCTGGCGTCATCGTCCGGTGCGGGCCCGGGTTTCGGTGCCGATCTGTTTGAGGAAGTCGTTGTAAGCGTTCAGTTCGCTGTATCCGTCCTCTTCGGCTTGGCGATCCGCGACGGCCGATTCCTCTTTTTCGTCCCGGTTCCATTGAATGCAGAAGATGAGCACGACCAGTAGGGCGACCGGTTCACCGTAGGACCACGCCAACGCTCCGGCGAGCTTTTGATCGGATACCGGATCGATGCCCCATTCCGGGGGTGGGAAGGCGAAGGTCGCCAGCATGGGGGTGCTCGACATCATCAAGATGACACCGAAGAACACGTGCAGCGGCATCTCGACGAACAGGTCGAACAACCGGCCCAGATTGCTCTGCCGAACGGGGAGGGGGCCGACGGCGAGCACAGGGATGATGAACAGCAGACCGCTGGCGAAGAAGAAGATCTCCATCGATACGTGCCCGATGACTGTGATGGCGAGAACATCGAAGATCGACGACAGATACAGCCCGTAATAGCTGAAAAGGAACAACGGGATCGTCAGCCCGGGATGGAGAGCGATGCGCCCGGCGCGGCTACGCAACCCCGACAGCGCCGCGATCAGTACCCACCTCCCGGCTCCGTGATGCGCGGTGGCACGCAGGAGAAGTCGTCCGGGCGAACCCACCACCAACAACGGTGGGATGGTCATCGACAACGTCAGATGCTGGAACATGAAGACGCTGAACAGGCTGTAGCCGTAGCGTTCGATCTGCAGTCCGGTCACCAGGACCAGCGCCGCGCAACCGAGCAGAAAACTCGCACTCCGCCACCGCGACCATGCGATACCTCGACCGCGGACCCGATAGAGCCCCCAGACGTACAGCCCGGCCATGACGACACCGGCGATCGGCAGGATCGGTAGGGGAGGAAGATCCCAGCTCAACAACGCTGCCAGCGTCGGCGGCCCTTCCGGGGGAGCAACGGCAGCGATGATCATCGGCACCCTGTCATTGCTTGTTCTTGCCTCGGATCACCAGGGTCAGGGCGATGGCACCGAGACCGAGCACAGCCAGGCCCACGATCGAGAGCAGCATCATGGTGTTCTGTTTCGGTGGCCGGTCTTCGCTGGCGGACGGATTGTTGGGATCGTAGGGCTGCGTTGCCGTGGTAACAGGAGTCGGCGAGGTCGAGGTCGCACCGCCCTGCGACTGCTGTGCAGCGGCGTCCTGAGGGGTGGCGGTCGCCGCAACGTCGACGGAGAAACCGTACGACCCGGTGATCGGGTGCCCGTCCGCGGAGGTGACACGGTAGCCGACGGTGTACTCCCCGTTGGGGAGTCCGTCCTCGAGCAGGACCGATACGTCGGGGCCCTCGACCGTGGCCGTTCCCTGTGCCCACTGAGTGTCGCCAGGACCCACGACGCTGATGGTCGCGAACGATTCGTTGATGTCCTGGTTGAACACCAGACCGACACCGATCGGCGCGAACTCCAGGGTGGCATCGGCGGGCGGGTCGGAGCTGACCAGCTCACTGTGCGCCGACGCCGGCGCTGCAGCGAACAATGCTGTCCCGCAGATCATCACAGCGATCAGCATCAGACGTTTCACGTGGGGTACTCCTCTGTATCGAGCCCGACCCAACAACTACGGGACATAGTAGTAGGGGGGGCGGTTTAGCGGTGGGTCACTTCTGCGGCGATGGTTATTTCACCGGTCCGGCGGATCGGATCGTTCACGGCCGGCGATGGCTTCGGTGATCACTTCCGAGGGCGCGATCGAATCCGAGTGCGGGCCACCGACGTGCTGCTCGGCGCGGATGCGTTCGACCATGTGCGGATAGTGAAGCTCGAACGCCGGCCGCTCGGAGCGGATCCGGGGCATCTCGATGAAATTGTGCCGCGGGGGTGGGCAACTGGTCGCCCACTCGAGGGAGTTACCGAACCCCCAGGGGTCGTCGACGGTGACCACTTCGCCGTAGCGGTAGCTCTTGAACACGTTCCAGATGAACGGCAGCGTCGAGGCTCCGAGAACGAACGATCCCACGGTCGAGACCTGGTTGAGGGTGGTGAACCCGTCGGACGGGAGATAGTCGGCGTAGCGGCGCGGCATTCCTTGCGCTCCGAGCCAGTGCTGGACGAGGAAGGTGGCGTGGAATCCGAGGAACGTCATCCAGAAGTGCCACTTGCCCAGTCGTTCGTCGAGCATGCGGCCGGTCATCTTCGGGAACCAGAAGTAGATGCCCGCATAGGTCGCGAACACGACCGTTCCGAACACGACGTAGTGGAAGTGCGCGACGACGAAGTAGGTGTCGGTGACGTTGAAGTCGATGGGCGGGCTCGCCAGGAGCACTCCGGACAGTCCACCGAAGACGAACGTGATCAGGAATCCGATGGAGAAGAGCATGGGGGATTCGAGGGTGACCTGGCCGCGCCACATGGTGCCGATCCAGTTGAAGATCTTCACCCCGGTCGGCACGGCGATGAGGAAGGTCATGAACGAGAAGAACGGCAGCAGCACGGCACCGGTGGCGTACATGTGGTGCGCCCACACCGCGATGGACAGGGCGGCGATGCCGACGGTGGCGTAGATCAACCCCTTGTACCCGAAGATGGGTTTGCGGGAGAAGACCGGGAAGATCTCCGAGACGATTCCGAAGAACGGTAGCGCGATGATGTAGACCTCGGGGTGTCCGAAGAACCAGAACAGGTGCTGCCAGAGCAACGCCCCGCCGTTGGCGGGATCGAAGATGTGGGTGCCGAGTTTACGGTCGGCGAGCAGGCCCATCAGTGCTGCGGTCAGCAGTGGGAACGCCAGCAGGATCAAGATCGAGGTCACCAGGATGTTCCAGGTGAAGATCGGTAGCCGGAACATCGTCATTCCCGGTGCGCGCAGGCACACCACGGTGGTGACCATGTTGACCCCGCCCAGGATGGTGCCCAGGCCTGCGACGAGCAGGCCCACGATCCACAGGTCGGATCCGATACCGGGGGAGTAGACGGCGCTGCTCAACGGGGTGTACGCGGTCCAGCCGAAATCTGCGGCACCGCCGGGGCTGATGAACCCTGCGGTGGTGACCAGTGCGCCGAACAGGTACAGCCAGTAGGAGAAGGCATTGAGCCGGGGGAAGGCGACATCGGGTGCGCCGATCTGCAGCGGCAGGATGTAGTTGCCGAAGCCGAAGACGATCGGGGTGGCGTAGAGCAGCAGCATGATCGTGCCGTGCATGGTGAAGAGCTGGTTGTACTGCTCGTTGGAGAGGAACTGCATTCCCGGCACGGCGAGTTCGGAGCGCATGATCAAGGCCATGAGGCCGCCGACGAGGAAGAATCCGAACGAGGTCACCAGGTACATCAGTCCGATGACCTTCGGATCGGTGGTGGTGACCATCGTGTGCAGGAACGACCCCTTGCGGGCCCCGCGGGGTGGATAGGGGCGAACCGCCGGCGCAGCCGGAGGAGATGTCAGCGCCGTCATGGAACCACCTTCGAATCGCACGCGAATTACAGGACGCGTCCGACAGCCTAACTCAAATACTATGCTGCATAGTATTTGGGTGGGTCAGGTCAGGACGGCCGCACACGCCGCGGCGGAGATCGCACTGAGGGTGAGGATTGCCATGGCGGCCGGCACCACGAGCGGCAGTACGGCGGCGGCAGCGTATGCGCCGGGCACTGTCCGGGCCGGCATCTGCGCGCTCGTATCGAGGTGGCGGAGTCGTTCGGTGGTCGATTCGCCGATCAGGCCCAGTGCCCACAGTGGACGTGCAGAATGCGCCTGCGAGACCGTCGACAGTGCCGAACGCACAGTGTCGGCGCTGGTGACCGCGGCCGCGGACCGGTCGGCTGCGACCTCGACCAGAACCCGCACCGCTGCAGGTGCTGCGGCGAACAGGGGAACGCGAGGGAACGCCGCGGCCAGGATCTCGCAGATGTTGACGATGCGGTGGTGGCGCCCGCGCAGGTGGGCGCGTTCGTGTGCGATCACAGCTCGCTGTTGATCGGGATCGAGATGGGCGAGCAGGCCTTCGGTGGCCACGACGTAGCCGGGGCGACCATCGATGCTGTAGGCCAGCGGGAGCGGGTGGTCGAGCCACATGATCGGTTCGGGTCCGGGGTCCGTACGCGCGACGACGGCGATGACATCGCGGTGATAGTCGCGGACTTTGGACCGGGCTCGAAGCTGACGGCGAGTCGAGCGCAGGACGCGCGCCGACGCCGACGCCGCGAGGACGACCGATGCTCCGGCGACCGCTTCGCCGATCCACGGCTGGGCCGCGTGTTGCAGTGAGCCCAGACAGCGGACGGCGAGTTCGACCATGCCCTCGGCGGGCGCATGGCCAGGCCAGAGCAACACGGTCACCGCGGATCCCACGAGAAAGAACACCCCGGCGATGCTGCCGATCCATGCGGTCAAGGCGAGAGTGGGGCTCACGGTGCGGGTGAGAGAGGTCAGCGGCCGCGGCAGGGCGACGGCCGCGATGATCGCCGCGAGGAGCAACACCAGCGCGACGATCACCGGTTCACGTCCGGCAGGTTCCCCCGCAGAGCGTCGAGCTCGTCGTCGGTGACGGTTTTCGCGAAATGCATCAGGACGGCGGCCGAGTCGGTACTGGTGTCGAGGATTTCGCGCAGCGCTTGCGAGGTGGCCTCCGCGCGCGACTGCACCGGGGAGTACAGGTACGCGCGTGACTGCTTGGTCCGCTCGACCCACCCCTTCTCGTGGAGATGGGTCACGACGGTCAGGATCGTGGTGTAGGCGGGGTTTCTGTCGGCCATGCGTTCACGCAGGTCATGGACCGACTGCGGTCGATCGCATTCCCAGAGCACGTTCATCACCTCCGCTTCGAGATCACCGAGCCTTTTCATCGCCAGTTCTTCTTTCCTCGTCGTGTCAGGTGATATCGACTCCGCGTGCCGACAGCCACGCCGTCGGGTCGGACTTGGCACCGTCGGGTTGCCACACTTCGTAATGCAGGTGGGGTCCGGTGGATTGGCCTCGGTTGCCTACCGTAGCAATGAGCTCGCCGGCTTTCACACGTTGACCGGCGGTGACGAGCGCCTGGTCTATGTGCCCGTACACCCCGATCGTGCCGTCGTCCTGACGAATACGCACCCACAGGCCGAACCCTTGCGCCGGCCCTGCTTCGATGACCTCACCGTCGGTCACCGATACGATCGGCGTCCCGATCGTATTGGCGATGTCGAGTCCGTAATGCGTTGTCCCCCAACGTGGCCCAGAACTGGAAGTCAATGTGCCCGACACCGGCACCACCGAGAGCGGGCGCCGCGCCTCGGCATCGCGTGCAGCGCGCTCCGCCGCCCGAACTCCCCCCTCGGCGAGTTGCTCGGTCATGCGCTGCGCGACCCGGCCGACATCGAGATCGGGTAACTGCAACACCTGCGGGGGTGAGGCAACGACCGGGCTCGGCGGCAGGACGCCGGCGGGAGGGCTATCGATACTCGCGGCGCTGAGCGCCACACTGTCCTGCGACCCGGTGTTCGGAGACGTCGCTGCCGCGGACAGAAAGGCACCGACCGCGACCGACGCAGCGATGGCGCGGCCACCCGGCTTCGGCACCCGGCGGCGATGAAGTCCGCGGCGAGCACGTCGCGACACGGCCTGCACTACATCGCGGTCACCCTCGTTGTGCGTCGTCTCGTCCGGACCGGCCACGTGCACCCACATCGACGCGGCAGTGTCCGCGGCCGCGGTGTCCCAGGCGTCGCTGACCGCGTGAGCGGGTCCATCCGGTGCGGGCGTCTGCGCCGCGGGCGTGTGCTCGTCCTCCGACAGAGTGTCGGAGTACCCGGCATCGGCGGGCGACTCGGTCACGAAACGCGAGGGTGCGAACCCGGCGTGTCGATGACGGGGGCGATCGATGAGCGCCGTCGGCCTGGTGCCGACGGGCATCGAGATCACGCCGCCGCGCGCCGGCGCTGCGCAGTCGTCGTCGATCGGATCGGGTGTGCGGTGTCGGGCCAAGATCACAATCCTTGGTGGCTACGAGGCCGAGGCCTCGCTTGAGATAACGAAATGGTGACGGTCAGGCCACAGGTTACTACTATCAAGCATAGTTTTTCCATCCCACTCGACCCGGATTCGCCCATACCGCTGGTCACGGTTCTCGGCAGGACATCCCGCGGGCTGCGGCGACCCTGACCGAGAACGGATTCTTCGGGTATCAGGGGTGATCCCGCCGAGAGGACAGGCCACCGAGCATGGTGTTGTACGCCTCGAGTTCGGTATCACCTTGATCGTCGACTCGGCGATCTCGTTGCCGTGCAGCGCTCTCGTCGGCCGCCGACCACCGGACCGCGGCGAGAACCGCGGCAGCGAGCAACGGCAACTCGCCGATGCCCCACGCCAGAGTGCCGCCGCGCCGCTGGTCGGCCATTAGGTCTGCGTTCCAATCCAGACGCAGTCCGCTGTAGAAGCTCGCTCCGAGCGCGGTCTCGAGATCGATCGTCACGACGAGGAAGAATGCGAACCCGGCCAATGCGGTGATACTCGCGAGCAACTTCGTCAGTCCCGCGATCGGTCTCGGTACCGGGTCTTCGCCGACCGTGCCCCAGAACATCACCATCCCGACGGTCAGGAACCAGCCCTTCATCACCATGTGTGCCACATGAGAGTCGGCGACGGTGTCGAACAGTCCGCCGGGGTAGAGCAGGTAGAAGCTGCTCAGGAACACCGTGGTGCTGACCCACGGGTGGATTGCGATCCGGGCTGCTCGGCTGTGCCATGCAGCCCGGAGCCATTCGCGCGAGCCCGGTGCCTCGGCTGCCGGCGCGGTCGGCAGGACCGAGGCGACCAAGGTGGCCGGCCGGCCGAGGACCAACAGCAACGGCACGGCGATGGCGACCGCGGTCAGTCCCGCCATGTGCACGCTGAACATAGCCGGGCTGTAGAGCCCGGCCCCGGACGAGGTCGCCACGAGCAGCACCGCAGTGCCCGTCAACCAGCTCGCTGTCCACCGCCTCCGCCATGGCAGGCCTGCCCGCCGGCGGCGCCGCACGGCCAGCAGGTACAGGACGGCCGCGATCACCGCCGCGGAGCCGAACACCAGGTCGAAACGCCACTCGAACGCCAACCGCGCAGCGGTGGGAGGGCCGTCCAACACGTAGCCCAAGGCCTCTTCGTGCGCCTGGGGCAGCGAGGTGTCCTGCGGCGGGGGCGGGGGAGTGCGGCCCAGTGCGACCGCCAGGCCCACTGTGGTGACGAGAACGAGGGTCTCGATCATCGACAACGTGATCAGGGATCTGCGCCTCGCGGGGTCGTGAGCCAGAGCGCGGACCGTTCGTCGTCGCTGCATCCACCCGAGGGTCCCCACGATCGCCAGAGCTGCGATCTTCGCCAGTATCAGAGCGCCGTACGTCGAATCCCACAGCGACGTCACGGGTACTCGCACGGCAGCGTTGACCACTCCGGAGACCGCCATGATCACGAACGCGACCAGAGCGAGCGTCGAGTAGCGGCGGGTCGCGACGGCGAGGTGTCCACCTCCGCGCAGCGCATGAGCGAGAAGTGCGAGGAGTCCGCCCACCCAAAGTGCGGCAGCGAGGATGTGCAGGATCAACGAGTTCGTCGCGATGTCGTGATTGCCGCCGGTCGAGGAGTGGCCGGTGACCGCGCGCGGGATCAACGCGAGCATCGACAGGGCGAACAAGGCGGGGGTCCATCGATGCCGCAACACCGCCGCGCATGCTGCGGCGGTGATCGCCGCGACCGCAGAGGTGATGGCCCATGCAGTGGAGGAATCGACATCGCCGATCGCACCGAGGAACTGCACCGGTTGCGCTGCAACGGATCCGACAGGTTGACCCGAGGCGTCCGAGAGTGTCAGCGGCACCAACGCCGCCGCGCACACCGCCCACACTGCGGAGGCCTTCGCCGCGGTGCGGACGGCTACGTACCCGTCGATGTCGAGCACACCCGACCTCTGAGGCGGAACGAGAAATGCTGCGAGGAGCAGCGAACCCGCCGCCACGACGGCAGCCACCTCGCCGATCGCGGTCAGTGCCGGGATCCCGTACGTGGTGATCGGGCCGGGATCGGGCAGACCCAACAGGACGAGCGCTTGGGACGTCGACATCGCGGCGAGCAGTGCAGCGACCACCGCGGCAATCGCTGCGCACAGCACCATCACCTGCGATCCGGAGCGTCGATCCACTGCGCCGCGGGTCGAATGGGCCGCTTCGGTGGCCATGGTGTGCGCCTCTTCCCGGTGGATCGTGTTTTCGTCATAGGCGCGAGGCAGTCCGACCTGCGCCGACAATGAACTACTACGAATGATAGTTGTACGAGTCCGGGCAGCCGCCGCCGGACGATCCTTCAACACTTGCATATATGCGCATATCGTAATATGTTGTCGTTCTGCGGATCTGACACGACGAAGGAGCAACGATGGGGCACGGACACGGCCACGGGATCGAGCCGGGTTCACCGGCCAGCGCGTCCGGAAAACACCTCGGCCGACTGTGGATCGCCGTCGGCCTGGGGGCGGTCACACTCGTGACGCAGGTAGTGGTCGGCCTGTCCACCTCGTCGTTGGCCTTGCTCTCCGATTCCGCACACGTGTTCACCGACGTGTTCGGGGTTTTGATGGCGATCGTGGCGATCACACTCGCACAGCGGCAGTCTCGCAAGACCGGCCGCACGTTCGGACTGTATCGAGCCGAAGTGTTCGCGGCTCTGTTCAATGCAGTGCTGCTCTTCGGTGTCGCTGGGTGGATTCTCTACGAAGCCGCGCAACGCATCACGAACCCACCGGAGGTGCCCGGGATTCCGGTCATGTTGGTGGCACTTCTCGGTCTGGCCATGAACCTCATCGCGTTCCTCCTTCTGCGCAGTGGTGCGAAAGAGAGCCTCAATGTTCGGGGTGCGTATCTGGAGGTGATGGCGGACATGCTCGGCTCGATCGGAGTGCTCGTCAGCGGACTGGTCACCGTCGTGTTCGGGTGGCGGTACGCCGACCCGGTCATCGCGGTCGCCATCGGGTTGTTCGTTTTGCCGCGTGCATTCACTCTGGGGCGTCATGCCGTACGAATTCTGCTGCAACACGCTCCGTCGGGCATCGATGTCGCCGCCGTGAACAAGGCCCTGGCCGGTGTCGACGATGTCGAAGAGGTACACGATCTGCACATCTGGACACTGACTTCGGGGATGGAGGTCGCGTCGGCGCATCTGACGGTCGCCCCGGAGGCCGAGACACCCCGGGTGCTCGCTGCAGCGCAGCAGGTTCTCCGCGACGAGTTCGGTCTCGAGCACGCCACTGTGCAGGTCGAACCCCAGGAAGGCGAAGGCCGTTGCCGAGAGGTCAATTGGTAGGCAGGTCTCGACCCGGTGCGAGATTGGCACGCAGTGCTGTCGTCGACACGGCGACGATGTACCGAAACCGGCACCAGGCGGGTGGGGCAGAGAGTGGGTCCTCGATTGCCGCACATCGGCCCGGTCGAGACCGTTCACCCCGAACCCGTCCACCTCGCGTGTTCGGTCGCCCGGTGATGGATCAGTCGACTGTGAGGGTATCTACGGTTCTGGTCACGGCACGGTTCGGCAGTGGCTCGGTAGCGGGGCTGCGCATGACCGCCCCGTCGGTGATCGAGAAGGCACTGTTGTGGCAGGGGCACTCGATCGTGCCGTTGCGGACTCGGTTCACTGTGCACCCTTGGTGAGAACAGATAGCCGAGAAGGCCCGGAAGGTACCGGGTTCCGGTTGGGTGACGACGACCTGCCGGTCGGCGAGCACGATTCCACCGCCGACAGGAACATCGTTCACCGACAAGGTGATGGGACCGTCGGAAGCGGTGTCCTCACCGGACGGGGCTTCGCCGACGCTGCATCCGGCGGCAGCCAGGCACGCTGTAGCGCAGCTCGTAGCGAGAAAAATACGGCGCGGTAGCGCCGGGATGTCCTCGCTCATACAGCAGGCTCCCCTCGGTACGCCTCGGTGAGCGAGAGGCGACGATCGCGTGTCGGTGGTTGTAGTCGACTATGTTTCGAGCAGTTCCGGTGTCGATCACCCTCACTGTTCGAGCGGATCAGCAAGATTGTCCTGTCGCGAATGTATGTGCACTGCAGGGCATTCGATTCGAACGCCGAGATATCTCATGCACGTTCACGATCCGGCGCTGTCGGGCACTGCGGGCAGAGGGGCAACCCTTGTGCCCTCTCGCGTGCCAGTGCCGCCCCGATCATCAGCACCACCCCGCAGGTGATGTAGATGTCGGCGAGGTTGAATGTCGGCCACCAACCGGTGTGAAAGTAGTCCGTGACCGCACCGTCGACAAGCCGGTCCAGAACGTTGGACAGCGCGCCGGCGAGGATCAACGCCAGCGCCACCGTGGTCCACTGCTCCCCGTGCCGAGCGCTGTGCCATCCGTAGGCCGCGACCCCGGCGGTGATCGTCGCCGTGACCGACACGATCACCCATAGGGGCAGCGAATTGCCCAGACTGAAGGCCATTCCGCGGTTGAAGGCGAGCCGCAATTCGAGGATCGGTAGTGGGATCGGAGAGCCGACCAATGCTTCTTGCGCCCAGTAGTCGACGGTCAGCGCGGTAGCGACCAATGTCAGCACGAGAGTCACTGCGTAAGCACGCAGCCGCGTGGGAGACGTGGTGGGCGAGCGGTTCACGGATCCTCGTTCTCGGGTGTGTATCTCGGACAGGTGCTGGGTGTCGACGGAAGGGGATCGGTCACCGCCGCAGAGTTGCCATCACATAAAATACTATGCACCATAGTAGTTGATGAACGGCAGAGGCTCCTCCGGTACCGGCTGCACGCGCGTGCCGTCATGAGATCGGCTCCCGGCATCGAGCCCGGGCCTCGACCTCTCGTCTACGACCCGAGCCGGGCGCGGTGGGTGACCGGCAGCAACGGAGTCCGCGCGTGGATCCGGCTCCTCGCCGCCGCCTCATCCGGGCTGATGTTGTATGCCACATTCCCGCCCATCGATCTGTGGTTTCTCGCTCCGGTAGCACTTGCAATGCTGCTGTTGGCTGTGCGCGGGCGAGGGGCGCGTGCGGGGGCCGGCTACGGCTTCGTCGCCGGCTCGGCGTTCTTCGTGCCTCTGCTGCCGTGGGTGGGGGAGTACGTCGGATCGGTGCCGTGGCTGGCGCTGTCCGTCGTTCAAGCACTCTTCGTGGCACTGTTCGGTGCGGTAGCGGATCGGATGTCCCGACTGCCGTGGGCGCCGGTCTGGGTGGCGAGCGCCTGGGTGGCGATGGAAGCGGCACGATCTCGGGTCCCGTTCGGCGGCTTCCCTTGGGGCCGCATCGCATTCGGTCAATCCGACGGGCCGCTGCTGCCTCTGGCTGCGGTGATCGGCGCGCCGGGGTTGTCGTTCGTCGTGGTGCTGATCGGGTCCGCTCTGGCCGGCGTCGTTGCCTCCGGTCGCATCACCCGCAGAACTGCAGCAGCGTCGTGCATCGGTGTGGCCACTGCTGTAGGGGCGCTCACGGTGGTGGCTCCACTGTTCGCTCCGCCGCAGCAGGACACGGTCACCGTCGCCTTGGTGCAAGGCAACGTCCCGCGGCTCGGTCTCGACTTCAACGCCCAACGACGAGCGGTGCTCGACAACCACGTTCAGCGCACCATCGAGCTCGCCGACGACATCGACTCCGGCCGCGTACGCGCACCCGACCTGGTCATCTGGCCGGAGAACTCCTCCGACATCGACCCCCTGCGCAACCCCGACGCCGCCGCACGTATCGACGCCGCGGCCCGCGCCGTCGGAGTCCCCGTACTCGTCGGCACGGTTCTCCGCCGAGACGACGGCACCACGAGCAACACCTCGATCGTGTGGGATCCCGTCACCGGGCCCGGGCAGAGGCACGACAAGCGGCAACTGGTGCCGTTCGGGGAGTACCTGCCGATGCGCACGATCGTCACCGCACTCTCTCCCTATGCCGCCCAGGCAGGAAACTTCACCCCGGGCCAGGGCAACGGCGTCCTCGACCTCGCCGGAGTGCACGTCGCGGTGGCCACCTGCTACGAGGTCGCCTTCGACTCGTTGCTCACCGACTCCGTGCGCGCCGGTGCCCAGCTGATCGCAGTGCCCACCAACAACGCCACTTTCGGTCGGACGAACATGACCTATCAACAACTCGCCATGTCGCGGGTACGAGCGGTCGAACACGGGCGCAGCGTCGTCGTGTCGGCCACCAGCGGCGTCAGCGCCGTCATCGATGCACGCGGGGAGGTCGTCGAGCGCACGGAGCTGTTCACCCCCGCAGCTGTCGTCACCGAGGTGTCACTGAGCACCACCCTCACCCCGGCGACGATCACCGGCAGCGTTCCGGAATGGATTGCCGCCACCGGCGCTGGTGCAGCACTGACGTTCTCGCTGCTGCGCCGACCACGCTCCATCACACCGAACCCCGCAAACTACTATGTCGCGTAGTATTTAGATGGTGGTCGGTGAAGGGCGTGCGGAGATGACGATCGACGAACACCCCCGTGCGCACTCGCCGGGACTGGTGCGCAGAACAGTGGCGATGCTGCGCAACCGGTGGCGACAACTGACGTCGATGCGGACAGCGTTGGTGCTGCTGTTCCTCCTCGCCGCCGCAGCTGTCCCCGGCGCTTTGCTGCCGCAGCGCAATCTCAATACCCAGGCCGTCGATTCTTTCATTGCCGCGCGTCCGGTTCTCGGGCCGGTGATGGACACGCTGGAATTGTTCGACGTGTTCGCGAGTTCCTGGTTCACCGCGATCTACGTCCTGTTGTTCGTGTCGCTGATCGGCTGTCTGACTCCCCGGTTGATCGAGCACGGCAAAGCTCTTCGCGCACAACCTGTTCGAGTACCGCGAAACCTCACTCGACTACCGTTGCATCATTCGGGCACCCTCGCCGGTGACCCCGAGAAGGTGATCGCCGACATCGCGCGGCACTTGAAAGGGTGGCGTACCGCCGTTCGACCCGAGCCCGATGGGGCACTGACTCTCTCGGCGGAGAAGGGCTACACCCGCGAGGCCGGGAACCTGCTGTTTCACTTCTCGCTGATCGGTCTGCTCGCGGCCATCGCGATCGGCAAACTGTTCGGCTACGAAGGCTCGGTCATCGTCATCGCCGACAACGGGCCCGGTTTCTGCAACACCTCGCCCGCGATCTACGACTCCTTTCGCGCCGGCAACAGCACCGACGGCACCGGACTCGAGCCGTTCTGTATCCGGGTCAGAGATTTCACCGCCGACTACCTCGAGAACGGTCAGGCCGAGATGTTCACCTCGAACATCTCCTACCAGAGCGCCGACGACATCGCCGCCGACACCTGGCGCGACTATCAACTCAAAGTCAACGAACCCCTCCGGCTCGGCGACGAACGCATCTACCTCACCGGACACGGCTACGCCCCCGAGTTCACCGTCACCTTCCCCGACGGCCAGACCCGCACCGAAGCGCTGCAGTTCCGCCCCGACGACGCCACCACGTTCCTCAGCAGCGGCGCGCTGCGATTCGACCCACCCGGGGGGACCTACGCCACCGCCGAGGAGCGCCGCCGAGGGCAGATCGCCATCGAAGGACTCTTCGCGCCCACCGCGCAATTCAACGGCAACCTGCTCTCCTCCCGCTTCCCGGAACTGGTCGATCCCGCGGTGGCAGTGGACATCTACAAAGGCGACACCGGTCTCGACACCGGCATCCCGCAGTCGATCTTCTCCCTGGACCAGGAGATGATCAACCAGGGCCGGCTGGTCAAGCAGGACCGGGTCAACCTGCGGCCCGGAGAATCGACGACCCTCTCCGACGGCACCGTCGTCCGGTTCGACGGTGCCAAGGAATTCGCGAACCTCCAGGTCGGATACGACCCCGCGCAGCGGTGGGTGCTCGTGTTCGCGGTCACGATGATGACCGGACTACTGGTGTCCCTGGTCATCACACGTCGCCGTGTCTGGTTCCGGGTCCACCCCGGCGAGCGCGGTCTCTCGCCAGTGGACATGGGTGGCCTGGCTCGCACCGATCACGCCGGCTGGGGACCGGAATTCCAGACCCTTCGGTTGAAGATCTGGCCGCACACGCAGAGCCCGTCCGAGAACCACGACAGAGAAACGGTGTAGCACCATGCCGATCGACGACACCCTCGCCCGGTGGAGCGACATCAGCTTCGAGACCGCCTTCGTGGTCTATCTCCTCGCCGCGATCGCATTCCTCGCACAGCTCGCAACGACCCGTAGCGCGGAACTGCACAATACGGAGCGACTTCGTGCTCGGATCATTGCTGCCACGTCGACGACGCCCGGACGCATTCCCGACGCACCCCGGCGAGTTCCATCCGAACGTTTCGGGCGTAGCGGACTCGGGCTGGTGATGGTGGCACTGACCCTGCATATCGGGTCGATCATCCTTCGCGGGATCGCCACCGGCAGGCCGCCGTGGGGCAACATGTACGAATTCGTCTCGGTCACCTGCGCAGCAGGTGTAGTCGCTGCACTGGTGGTGCTGCGCTCGACGCAGCTACGCACCCTGTGGTTGTTCGTTCTGGTGCCGACGTTGATCCTGCTGTTCGTCGCCGGCACCGTGCTGTACGCCGACGCAGCACCGGTGGTACCGGCACTGCAGTCGTACTGGCTGCCGGTGCACGTCTCCATCGTCTCGCTCGGCAGCGGGGTGTTCCTGATCTCCGGGGTTGCGAGCATACTGTTCCTGATCCGCATGAAGCATCCCGAGGACTCGGGCAGCCGCGTGAGCCGGATCGCAGCCCGCCTGCCCTCCGCGCAGACACTGGACATCGTGGCCTACAAGACCACGATCTTCGCCTTCCCGCTCTTCGGCGTCGGCGTCATCCTCGGCGCTATCTGGGCCGAAGCCGCGTGGGGCCGGTTCTGGGGCTGGGATCCGAAAGAAACGGTCTCCTTCATCACCTGGATCGTCTACGCCTCCTACCTGCACGCCCGCGCCACCAGCGGGTGGCGCAACACCCGCGCAGCATGGATCAACATCGCCGGATTCGTGGCGATGCTGTTCAATCTGTTCATCATCAACATGGTCGTCTCCGGCCTGCACTCCTACGCAGGCCTGAACTGATGACCGCTATCTGCCTCTCAGCGCGTCCGTACGGTCCTGCGGAATGGGCATCGGCGACATCGGTCCCGCCTCGACCCGGCCGGTGTTACCGGCCGGGTATCGCCCCGACCACGATCCTGGAGCAGCGATCACGATCCGGATCACCTGACCCCAGGATTCGCGCCGATCATGTTCTACCGCCGCAGCTTTCACCATCGCGGCGTGGTTGAGAGCATGCAATCACGGATAGTGCTGCGAGAGGATGTGTGTTCGTTCGAGGTGGTGCCAGCGCACCTCTGTTGTCGATGCCGCTGCTGCTGGGGTCATGTCGATCCCGTAGAGCCTGCATGCAGTCCGATCACCGCCCGCAGGTCTCTACCTTCCCTGACCGAGTTCGCTTCGCGCGGGAGTCGATGTGCAGCAGGTACATCCATCCGAGCACCCGGAGCTGCTGCCGTCGTCTGCTCCGATCGCCGAGGGTGACGGTGCGGTGGTGGCGGCCAGTAGGTTCCCAGATGCGAGAGGCGCAGCGTTCCTCGGCGTCGGGGCCGGAGCGCAGCAGGCATCCTCGAAGGCCGCTGCGGGTGCGATCGTGACATTGAGGGCACCGGATGCCGTAGGCGGTGGGACGAACCCGTCCAACGGTGTGGTGCGGGCGGCACGAATCGCATTGGCGATCACCAGGACTTCGGCGAGTTCGTGGACGAGCACCACAGTCGCCAAACCGAGGACGCCGGTGGCAGCCAGTGGGACGAGCACGCCGATGATCGCGATCGACAGGGCGATGTTCTGGACCATGATGCCGCGGGCATGCCGAGCGTGGGCCAGCACCTGCGGTAGATGCCGGAGGTCTTCCCCCATGAGGGCAACATCGGCGGTCTCGATGGCAACGTCGGTTCCCATTGCGCCCATGGCGATACCGACATCTGCGGTCGCCAAGGCGGGAGCGTCGTTGATGCCGTCGCCGACCATGGCAATCTTGCGTCCGGCCGCGATGTCGGCGAGCAGGGCCGCTTTGTCCTCGGGCAGTAGTTCGGCGTGGACGGCGGTGATACCCGCCTGGGTCGCCAGGGCCTGCGCAGTGAGTGCGTTGTCGCCGGTGAGCATCGCAGTGTCGATACCGAGCGCGGTGAGTTGGCGGACAGCCTCGGCGGCCTCGGGCCGCAGTTCGTCGCGGACGGCGATCGCAGCGATCAGGACTCCGGCGCGTTCGACGAGAACGACTGTGGCACCGCTGCTTTGGAGACGAGCGACGTCGGCGCGGAACTCCTCGGAGCTGGGGTGGGTGTCGAACCAGCTCGGTTTCCCGAGCCTGATCGCGGCTCCGTCGAGGGTGCCGGTCAGGCCGTGTCCGGCGATGGCAGTGACATCATCGGCTGCCGCGACGGTCGATACGGAAGCGAGGATGGCGCGGGCGAGTGGATGCTCGCTGCGCGCTTCGAGCGCAGCAGCAACGGCCAGCGCGGCGTCGCGGCCGATTCCCGCAGCGGTGACGACGTCGACGACCTCCGGTCGTCCTGCGGTGAGGGTGCCGGTCTTGTCCACGGCGACGACGCGGATGCGGCCCAGCTCTTCTACTGCTGCACCGCCTTTGATCAATGCCCCGTTGCGGCTCGCAGCCCCGATCGCCGCCACCACCGACAGCGGCACCGAGATGGCCAACGCGCACGGTGATGCCGCGACCAGGACCACCAGTGCGCGTTCGAGCCACAACATGGGGTCACCGAGCACCGCACCGACGCCGGCGACGAGGGCGGCGAGAATCATGATCGAAGGCACGAGGGGACGTGCGATCCGGTCCGCGAGCCGCTGGCCGGCCCCTTTGCGGTCCTGGGCCTGTTCGACGATGCGGACGATGCGCGCAAGCGAACTCTCCGATGCCGGCGCGGTGACGGTGATCTCGATGGCTCCGCCGCCGTTGATGGCACCGGCATGCACCTCGTCGCCGACACCGGCTTCGATGGGCACGGACTCGCCGGTGATCGCGGACACGTCCAGATTCGTCGAACCGCGTGCGATGGTGCCGTCCGTGGCAGCTCGCTCGCCCGGTCGCAGCACCATGGTGTCCCCGATCACGACATCGTCGGGGGGCAGGGCCTGCTCGGTTCCACCGCGCAGGACCGACACTGTCGGCGGCACCAAGGACAGAAGTGCGCGTAGTCCGCGGCGGGTCTTGGTGACCGCGTACTCCTCGAGTCCCTCGGCGACGGAAAACAGGATGCCGAGCATCGCGGCCTCGGGGATCTGGCCCAATGCGATGGCACCGAGGAGCGCGATCGTCATCAGCGTGCCGACACCGATGCGGCCGTGTCGCAGATTTCTCACCGTCGCGGGAACGAAGGTGACGGCCGCGATCGCGGCAGCGATCAGAGCGCCGACGGTCGCGACCGCATCGGCACCCGTTCGACCGAGCAACCACGATGCGGCGAGGATGATCGCGGCTACCGATGCGAGTTGCAGCTCGCGGACCTGCCACAACCTCTGGGGTACGTCGGTCGGAGCCGGACCTGCCGTGCCCGTACCGTCGGCGGCCGGTTCGGTGGTCGGCGCAGCGGGGGTCGGTCCGCAGCACGCGTCAGCCATGATCGACCCCGGTGAGATCAGCGGTGGCCGAGGCGGTGGCCAGTGGCTCGGTCAGTATCGAGAGCAGTCGGGCGCCGCGATCGGTGAGCGAATACATGACCAACTTTCCCTCTCTGTTCGATGTGACGGCGTCCGCGGCTTTGAGTTTGCGGAGATGGTGGGAGACCAGCTTCTGGCTCTGTCCCACGATCCACGCAACATCGCAGCCGCACATCTGCCCGCCGGCGTTCAACGCGAGCGCGATGGTCAGTCGGGTGGGGTCACCGAAAGCTCGGGCAGCGTCGGCGACCGGTTCGATATCGCCGAGAGCAGGCAAGGCTGCGCGCACCCTCTCGGCGTGAGGGAGGTCCATACACAACAGATCGCACGAGTCCAAAGGTTCCAAGGCCATGGGCACAATCTAACAATCATGCGATCGTCAGGGAAGACCTTTCGGTCGACGTTCGTACGATTGTTAGTCTCACAACGGGTCGAAACGCCCATATCGGGCCCGTTGATCAGTCCGAACGAGTCGAGAAGGTAGTTGTATGAGCCGAGCGTTGAAGATTTCCCTGTCCCTGGTGGTCGTGTTCGCCGCCGCGTTGGCTGTATTTCTGGTGGTGGACCGATCGGGCACGCCGGATGCTGCCGCCGCCGAGCAGGCCGCCGCCGACCCTGCCTCGATCGCGGTGCGCGAGAACAGTCATCGGTTGAACTCGGTGCCCGACGGCCGGGTCACGTTCGTGGAGTTCCTCGACTTCGAGTGCGAGGCCTGCCGGTCTGTCTACCCAGCGATCGAACAATTGCGTGAGGAGTACGGCGACCGGGTGAGCTTCGTGGCCCGCTACTTTCCCATCGCCTCGCACTTCAATGCCGAACGCGCCGCACGCGCTGTCGAAGCCGCAGCACAGCAGGGCGGCTTCGAGGACATGTATCAGCGCATGTACGAGACGCAGGCGCAGTGGGGCGAACAGCAGGTTCCGCAGGACGAGTTGTTTCGGAGCTTCGCCGTCGAGCAAGGACTCGACATGAGCGCCTTCGATGCCGCTTACACCGACCCTGCGACGCTCGAACGCATCGAGGCCGACGTCGCCGACGGGATCGCGCTCGGCGTCCAGGGCACCCCGACGTTCTTCCTCAACGGCACCAAGATCGAACCCACCACCTACGGAGACCTCACCGATGCCCTCGACGCTGCACTCGGCTGACCGCGCAGCCGCTCTCACCCGACGCAGCGGACCGTTCGCCCGAAGCCTGCCCTGGCTGCTGCTGGTAGGAGGCGTGATCGGACTGGCCGCCGCGTTCGTACTCACGGTAGAGAAGTTCGCCCTTGCGCTCGATCCCGCCTACGCCCCGACCTGCAGTATCAATCCGGTACTCAACTGCGGATCGGTGATGGACACCCCGCAGGCGTCTGCGTTCGGATTTCCCAATTCCCTTCTCGGGATCGCGGGCTTCGCCGTCGTGGCGGCAGTGGGTGCCGCCCTGCTCGCCGGAGCCGTGTTCGCGCAGTGGTTCTGGAGTGCACTGCAGGTCGGTGTCACTGCTGCTGCGGTCTTCGTGCACTGGCTGATCGTGCAGAGCCTCTACGACATCGGCGCGCTGTGCCCGTACTGCATGGCGGTGTGGGCGGTCACCGTACCGATCTTCTGGTACGTCACGCTGCGCAACCTCGACCGCGGGGCTCCGAGTGCGGGCCGGCGGCAGTGGGCGGGAGTGTTGATGCGCAATCACTCGATTGCGCTGACCGTGTGGTTTCTCGTCCTCATCGCCCTGATCGCGCAGCGTTTCTGGTCGTACTGGTCCACGCTCCTATGATCCGCGACGTACCGTTCGCCCCTCTGCCGATCTCTCGAGAAAGAAGGTCACGGCGATGACGCGCGGCTGGTCGATCGTCATGCTCGTCGTTGTCGTTGCATCGATCGTCGCACTGTGGCCCCGCTCCGGTGGCGTCGAGGGCGGCCCATCCGACGTCATCGCCAACAATGTCGCGCCGGTCGGACCCGAACCCACACTGTCCCGCCCGCCGGATGACGCGGCACGAGCAACAGCGCTACCGCTGTGTCCGCAGCCGGTGCCACACGAAGGTGGGCCGCTGGCGGGAGTGATGGCGCGCTGCATCGGCAGTGCCGACGATGTCGATCTCGTCGACGTTCTCGGCAGCGAGGTGACGCTGATCAACCTGTGGGCATCCTGGTGCGGCCCGTGCCGCACCGAGATGCCCGTAGTCGATGCCTACGCCGCAGAACCCGACGCGATCCCAGTCATCGGAATCAACGTCGAGGACCGACCCGCGGACGCGGCCGCGCTGCTCACGCAACTGGGCATCCGCTATCCGAGCTACATCGACGGCGGCAGCGTCCAGGACGCGCTCTCGGCACCGCCGGTCCTTCCCCTGAGTTTTCTCGTCCGCCCGGACGGAACGATCGAGCGCATCACCGACCCGACAGTGTTCGAGACGACAGACCAGATCCGCACTGCAATAAAGGACTTCACCTCATGACACGTTTCCTACCCGTGTGGGTCGGTACTCGACGACAAGGCGGCACGCCCACCGCGGCAATCGGATCGATTCTTGCCGTCGTACTACTGATCTCCGGATGCTCCGCTGGTGCCGACGCTGCACCGTCCGGCGGGAGCTTCGACTTCGTCGCGCCCGGTGGCCGAACCGACATCGTCTACGACCCTCCCGAAACACGCGGAACCATAGGCGAGCTCGCCGGCCCCGATCTGATGGAGGAGGGCAAGACGACCGCTCTGGCGGACTACGACGGAAAGGTCGTCGTGATCAATCTCTGGGGTCAATGGTGTGGCCCCTGCCGCGGCGAAGCCGACGACCTCGAAGAGGTCTACGAGGCCACCCGTGAGCGCGGTGTGCAGTTCCTCGGTATCAATGTCCGAGATCCGCAGAAGGACAAAGCGCAGGACTTCGTGGTCGACAACAACGTCACTTACCCTTCGATCTACGACCCCTCGATGCGGACGCTGATCGCCCTCGGCGGGAACTATCCGACCAGCGTCATTCCCTCGACGCTGGTACTCGATCGCCAGCACCGGGTGGCCGCGGTCTTCATGCGAGCCCTGCTCACCGAAGACCTGCTTCCCGTCGTCGAACGGATAGCCGCGGAATGACGACTCTTCTCGCCCAAGACATCGGGTCGACGTTCCAGAACGCGGCATCGAGTGGGCCCCTACTGCTGGCGATCGCGGCATGCATGCTCGCCGGGTTGGTCTCGTTCGCCTCACCGTGCGTGGTGCCGCTGGTGCCGGGATACCTGTCCTACCTGGCAGGCATCGCCGGCGCCGACGCCCAATCAGCCCGCGACGCCCAATCAGCCCGCGGCACCCAATCGGCCTGCGAGGCTCAGTCAGCCGATGCCCGGACACCCAGCACCGCGACCGCCGGTACGTCGTCGACGGGTCTCGTGAATCGCTGGCGTGTGGCCGGTGCAGCGTCGTTGTTCGTCGCCGGGTTCACCATCGTCTTCGTCCTCGCCACAGCCTCGGTCTTCGGAGTCATCGGCACCTTGCGCATCAACGAGCAAGTACTCCAACGCGTGGGCGGGGTCATCACGATCATCATGGGTGCGGCGTTCATCGGGTTGATACCCGCACTGCAACGCGACACCCGATTCGCACCCCGGCAGATCTCGTCCCTTGCAGGAGCGCCGCTGCTCGGTGGGGTGTTCGCGCTCGGCTGGACGCCGTGCCTGGGTCCGACCCTTGCCGGCGTGCTGTCCGTGGCGGCAGGCACCGAAGGTGCAACCGCAGCCCGCGGGGTCACTCTCATCGTCGCGTACTGCCTGGGACTCGGCCTACCGTTCGTCGTTCTTGCGTTCGGTTCGAGTTCGGCGATGCGCGGTGTGGGGTGGCTTCGGAGGAACTCTCAGAGGATCAAGGTGGCGGGCGGTGTCATCATGATCGCCGTCGGCATCGCACTGCTGACCGGGGTGTGGGGGTTGTTCATCGCCTGGATCCGCAACGAATTCGTCAGTGCAGTGATCCTGCCCATCTGATCGTGATGTCGCCGAACCGCCACGCCGCATTGCATTGTTCGGGAGGCCGAACTATATTTTCAGGGTTCTGACATATTGTTGGTGCCGGAGGGTGTGGTCATGTCTGTGCTGCAGCGCCGATCGTCTCGGCCGCCCTCGAGGTTTCGGTCTGGCCTCGTTCTGCTCGGTCCTGCTTTCGTCGCCGCGATCGCCTACGTCGACCCCGGCAATGTCGCCTCCAACGTCAGCGCCGGCGCGCAGTTCGGGTACCTGCTGGTCTGGGTGATCGTCGCCGCGAACGTGATGGCCGGCCTCGTGCAGTTCCTCTCCGCCAAACTCGGCATCGTCACCGGAATGACACTGCCCGAAGTGGTCCGCGAGAAGTCGAGCAAGAGTGTGCGACTGGCATATTGGGGGCAAGCAGAAGTGGTCGCCATGGCGACCGACCTCGCAGAGATCGTCGGCGGTGCGATCGCTCTTTACTTGCTCTTCGACCTGCCGCTCCTGATCGGCGGCCTCATCACCGGAGCCGTATCGATGATCTTGTTGCTGGTCCAGGATCGCCGGGGCCAGCGCCCGTTCGAGTTCGTGATTCTCGGTCTACTCGGTGTCATCGCCGTCGGATTTCTTGCCAGCGTCGTCGTGGAACCGCCATCGTTCACCGCCGCTGCCGCCGGGTTGATTCCGCGGTTCGACGGCGCGGAAAGCGTATTGATAGCCGCCGCTATGCTCGGTGCGACGATCATGCCGCACGCGGTCTATCTGCACTCCGGCCTTGCACGTGACCGGCACGGACACCCCGAGGCAGGGCCTGTCCGGCAGCGGTTGTTGCGGATCACCCGGATCGATGTCGGGTTGGCGATGCTGCTGGCCGGTGCAGTGAACATGTCGATGCTGCTGTTGGCGGCCTCGACGCTGGGAGGCCGAGAGGGCGTCGATTCCATCGAAGGAGCTCACACAGCAGTAGGAGACACTCTGGGGCCGGTGGTAGCGCTGCTGTTCGCGGTGGGCCTGCTGGCCTCGGGCCTGGCATCGACATCGGTCGGGGCATACGCCGGCGCGATGATCATGGACGGCCTACTACGTCAGCGCATTCCGATTCTGGTGCGACGACTGGTGACACTTGTTCCCGCACTGGCAATTCTGGCCGCGGGGGTCGACCCCAGTCGGGCACTGGTCGTCTCACAAGTCGTCCTGTCCTTCGGTATTCCGTTCGCGCTCATTCCCTTGGTGCGGTTCACCTCGGACCGCATCCTGATGGGCGGCGATGTCAATCACCGGATCACGGCATACGCGGCATGGCTCATCGCGGGAATCGTCGTCGCACTCAATGTCGCGTTGATCTATCTGACCGTCGCCTGACTGCGCGCGGGTGGACAAGTCCAGCATGCGCTTATTTCAGGACGATGACCACGCGTAGCGCGTCGACGGACGTCCGGGTCATCGAGTTTCTGCTCGAGGGTGCGGTCAGGGTGCGCCGTTGCCTGCCGTGGTGGGCTCGTGTTGGCTTTTTTCATCGGTATGGAAAGTGATCAGATTGCCGTCGGTGTCGACAGCTGCGAACTCCGTCGTTCCCCAGTCCGTCGAGACGGGACGACCCGCGTCTGCGGGATGGAGCACTCCCGCGCGGGACATCTCGGCGTAAAGGTCGTTGATCTCGTCCACGGCGATGCGGCAGCTGGCTGTGCCGGCAAGGAACGTCTCGGCTCCGCTGCATACGGGCCATGCCGCAGGGTCTGAACGGGTATTCCAGCTGTCGTCGTCGGCGGCCCACAAGTGGATCTCGACGTCGTCGCGGGTAAGTCTCGCGAAAGTCGGGTCGGTGTACCGGGTCGTGAAGCCGAACGCGCGGACGTATATCTCTACAGCGGTGTCGATGTCTCGTACCGGCAGCGCAGGTACCACTTTCGACATGCCCATAGGCAACACTAACGCCGACGAGCCGGAGTAGGAGCCGAACCCACATCAATTGCTGGCGCTCAGTGCATTCGACTTCTGACACAGTGAACGCGACTCCTGAAACTGACAGGATCGATATCGAGACTCAATCGTGATGTGTCTCAGAAACCTGTCTCAAGCTCTGACGCGCCGCCTGTGCCTTGTCGGCCGTTTCTGAGACAGTCATCCTCGTGAGCGCCGTTTTGGGATACATGAGGGTCTCGACCACCGATCAGTCGCTGGATCTACAGAGAGACGCACTGACAGCCGCCGGCTGCTTCCGCATCTGGGAAGAGGTCGCATCCGGAGCAGACAAAGACCGACCTCAGTTGCAGCTGCTCCTCGAGAGCGTGCGCGCCGGCGACGTCGTCGCAGTATGGCGACTCGATCGACTCGGCCGCTCACTGAGCCACCTCATCGAAACCGTCAACCTCATCGAAACCAAAGGTGCAACACTGCGCAGCATCACCGAAGGCATCGACACCTCGACAGTCGGAGGACGCCTGACCTACAACATCTTCGGCTCCCTCGCCGAATTCGAACGAGACCTCGTCAAAGAACGCACCATGGCCGGCCTCGCAGCCGCACGAGCCCGCGGCCGCATCGGTGGCCAACCAGCCAAGATCGACGCCGACAAAGCTCGTCACATCCGCAGAATGCTCGACGACGGCACACCCAAAACCGAAATCGCATCAGTACTCGGAATCGGCCGCGCCACCCTCTACCGGAACCTCAGTTCGCCTGCGGGTTAAGCGATTAGCTCCCATCACGGTGTACGTCCGGCCCCGGGTTCCTTTGGCGAGACACTTCCACCGGGTACACCAAAACGGCGACAGGAGGGGTCGCACGTCCTCTGTCTCTGCCAAGGAAAATTGGCGGCTCGCAAGGTCAGGACCGGAACAAATTTCCGTACAGCTGTGCAATGGATTCGAAGACTTCTACGGGATCCACATAATTGTTCTTGTCTCGTAACGCGTCTTCGAGGGCATCTTCGTTCACGATGTTGTCGGGGACCAGCACGTGCCACTTGTAACCCCGCGGTTGTGGACGAACTCCTGCCGAGGCCAAGTATGCATTGATGTCCTCGTTCTGTGCACGCAAATCTTCTTCAGTGAAGGCCTCGAACCAAACTTCCTGCGGGTCACCGGTTGCCTGGTGACCGCGTGACACTTTCACGGGCGGATGCAGCGCCGCTGGATACGACGTCCGAAAGCATCGGCCCGGACCCGCAGCCCAGGCAGTCAACGCCCCATGACCGTTGGCGACGAGCGGTACGTATCGACCCGTGGGCAGACCTTCAGGTATTTCACCCTCGTCATCCGCGACCGGGTAATCGCCCCAGTATTGAGCCATACCGTCTCCTTTAGGCTGAAACGAACTCTGGCCTCGGCCGCCGAAGCGCCGAGGCCAGAGGCGACGATCAAGATGCTAACCGATCTGGAACGACCCGATGGGGTCCCCGGTCTGTGACAGCAGGGGAATCGTCCGGGGAGCTGGCGTCGCGGCAGCGTCGACTACCGAACCAACCAAATCGTCCGACCTGACGTACCCCAGCTCACCATCGGTACCGATGGCGCTGACCAGGTCAGGGAGTTCAGCATCTGCCTGCGCGGCCTCGCCGGTTCCGTAGCTCTCACCGTCCGGATTTGTTCCTTGTGCGCGCGCAGCGTCGCCGTCTGCGCGAGGTGCAGCCAGGGCAGCGGGGGCAGGGTACTGGAGGGGGTCGGACGGGAAGGTGACGTACTCCGACATGTTTCCACCGGACGGCCACACCGCCACGAATCCATGACTGTTGTAGAAGCCGGGTCCGCAGTCTCGAGTGGACGTAGCGGTCTGAGAACTCGTGTTGAACAGGTTGAACTGGTAGTCCGTCGCCGAGCACAACGCACCCTCCCGGAAGAGGCGGGCTTTGGAGCCGATAACACCCTGCGGCACAGTGCTTCCGAAGGCCGTGTAAACACGCGTCGACGCTTTGGGAACTCCGGCGTTGTTCCTGACTTGTCATTGGTCGACATATTCGAGCGCGAACGGAATCAATGCAGAATGCACCGAATGCGTTCTCTACCAACAGGTCTGCAGCAATCCGCCTCGGTTGCAGACCGGCCGGTTTTACCTACCCTAGCGGCAAAGTTGCCGATTACGCTAGCGCAAGTAATGAAACGGTCAAAAGTATTGAATCGAGTCGAATCATGCTGTATCACTGCATGTTTTGTGACGGATGTGATTCCAACGGTCCAAGAACTCGACCTACCTGCGGGTCCATACGTGAAGTTGCAGCTAGGAGCTACCGCGGCACGAGCGTGGATGGTCTCCGTCGCTCCCGCACAATCACCTCATGTGATCCACAAGCGGGAGGTGGGCACTCCGCCTGCGTCGACGACCGATCGCACGTTATGCCGCGCGGCGGTGCCGGCGACTCTGCGGGCATCTCCCGACCCGAAGTCGCTGCACCCGACACCGACATCGCAGAGGACCACCACCGAATGCGAACGTCTAAATTTCTAGACCTCATCCGGCCGCTCCGAGGCCTCGCTGGCGTCGACCAAATCGAACCAGTCTTCGTAATAAGCCGGGTCCGGCGGCATCACCTCGACGCGCTCGCCGCCGAGAGTGCAGCCGTAAATTCGGACCCCGTAAGGATTGATGTCCGCAGCAGCAAACCCTGCCAAACGAGCCGTTTTCACGGCATCGTCACGTTCTATCCCGAGGCGGACCAGGATCTCCACCGCAAACTCCTCCGCACGTCCCCGGGACGGGTGCAGGCTCTCGCCGAACTTTCGGTTGGCTTCGGCAGCTACGCGGTCGACAACGAGAATATTCTCGAACTCGACGACGTAGAGGACGTGATCTCGAAGCGCTTTCAGGTCAGCAGCTAGACCGTCGATCTTCGCAGCCAGCGCAGTAAGCGCGCTACTCGAGCTGCGCGGATATCGAGAAATAAGAAAGTGACCTCCGTTCCGACCCTTTCTGACCTCTACCATTCCTTCGGCGATCAACGGCGCATAAGCCGCGCGACCGGCATGCGGCTGAGGCCGCGAGGGCGACGGAAAAAACTCCTGGTTCAACTCGTCGAGCGTAGGCATCGGGCCGCGCTCTCCATAGTCGCCCGCTCGAATTCGCGCCCGAAGAATCGCCGTTACGTCCGCCGGAGTCACCATTTGCGCCACCTATTCTCGAAAACATCACATTAGCTCATCTGAGGTTATCGGCTCTCGGGCAGATCGGCAACCGTGCTGTTTTGCGACGTCGAAGGTGGACACCGCTGGTGTCGACGAGCTGTCGGGTGTTCCGCCTGCCGGCGGTGCCGGCCACCCTGCGGGCGTCCCCCGAACTGAGCTCCGCTGCGCTCCGCACCGTGAAAAGACATCGAATTTCTTGTCGCACATCTGGCTCCCGGCGATACTGCATCACCCGTGCCCGCCGCCTCAACCCCTCGCTCCGCTGCGCTACGGCCAAGGCTCCCAACACTTTTCGTAGAGCAGTCGCTGCGCTCCCACGAAAACTGTCCGGCCGCGGCGTTGCCCCGTCGTTCCCGTGCGCTGCTGTCTCTCCTCACGCCAGATGACGGCGACAAGAAATTGGCAGAGCAGGCCGGGGGACCGGTCACGAGGGAGAGGGGCCAGTCATGGCATCACGGACCAAGACCAGCGCAGCGGACAAGGCCGAAGCACGCCGCGAGCTGGCGGCATCGCTGCACGCCTCGATCACCGAGAAGGTAGCCGAGCT